>HF990646.1:0-19686 GCA_000432135.1 Firmicutes bacterium CAG:124 | reverse complement strand
GCGGCCCCGCGGCAGTCATGGCGTTCCCCAAAACCACGGAGGAGCTGAAGCAGCTGCTGCAAGGCGCTGCCGCAGCAGGCGCGCAGCCGTATATTCTCGGCGCAGGAACGAACGTTCTTGCCCCGGATGAGGGCCTTGATGCGCTTGTGATCTGTCTCAAGGATGCGCTGTGCGGCATCCGCCTCCTGGATGAGGCGCGGATCGAGGCTTACGCGGGTGAAAGCATGGCGAAAGCGGCGGTTTTCGCAAAAAATCACGCGCTGACGGGTCTGGAATTCGCGCACGGCATTCCGGGGACGCTCGGCGGCGGCGTATATATGAATGCGGGCGCATACGGCGGAGAACTGAAGCAGGTCGTGGAATCGGTCACGATCCTGACCATGGACGGCGAGGAGAAAACGCTGTCCGGCGAAGAATGTGCGTTTGGCTATCGCACAAGCGTATATCAGAAGCTGCCCTGCGTGATCGTTAAGGCCGTCCTGCAGCTGCATCCGGGCGACCCAGAGGAAATCGGACAGACCATGCGCACGCTGATGGAAAAGCGCAGGGCCTCGCAGCCGCTGGAGCTGCCGTCCGCCGGAAGCACGTTCAAGCGTCCGACAGGATATTTTGCAGGCCCCCTCATCGAGCAGGCAGGACTCAAGGGCTGCGGCGTGGGTGGCGCGGAGGTATCGAAAAAGCACGCGGGTTTCGTCGTGAATACCGGCGGCGCGTCGGCTGATGATGTAAAGAAGACGATCGCAATGGTGCAGTCGCGCGTATGGGAGGCATCCGGCGTCCAGCTCGAGCCGGAGGTTCGGATCTGGTAAAAGGAGAAGACTATGCAGTTTGTTATCATTTCCGGTATGTCCGGCGCAGGAAAGAGCAGGGCCGCGTCCGATCTGGAAGACCTCGGCTTTTACTGCGTCGACAATATGCCGGCAGAGATGATCCCGCAGTTTGCTCAGCTGTGTCTGGCAACGAAGGGACGATATGAAAAGGTCGCGCTCGTGACGGATATCCGCGCGAGCATGACGTTTGACGCGCTGTTTCAGGCGCTGCAGAAGCTGGACGATATGCATCTGCAATATTCGATCTATTATATTGAAGCGTCTACAGCGGTCATCATCAAGCGCTATAAGGAAACGCGCCGCCTGCACCCCCTGATGAAGGATGGCTCCACGCTCGAAAATGCCATCGCGCGCGAGCGCGAGCTGCTGGCCCCTGTCCGCAACCGTGCTAGCGCCATCATCGACACGTCCAATCTCTCTACTGGCAAGCTGCGCGGCCAGCTCATCGATCTGGTCGCGGGCGGAATGCACGAGCATTCGATGGACGTGCGCGTCGTGTCCTTCGGCTTCAAATACGGTCTGCCGCTGGAGGCTGATCTGGTCTTTGACGTGCGGTTCCTGCCGAACCCGTATTATATTCCGGAGTTAAAGCATCAGACCGGGCTGGACGAGCCTGTAAAGAGCTTTGTATTCAAATACCAGCAGACACTGGATTTTGTGACAAAAACCGAGGATCTGCTTTCCTTCCTGCTGCCCAACTATCTGGACGAGGGCAAAACAGATCTCGTGATCGCCGTCGGCTGCACAGGCGGCAAGCATCGGAGCGTCTGTATCGCGAAGGAGCTGTTTGAGTTCGTATCCAAGAAAGGCTACGCGGCCACGCTCAGCCATCGCGATATGGGCAGAAGGTGATTGCTATGACGGATTTTACAGAACAGATCCGGCTCTATGAGCCGCACCGCAGGCAGCCGCGCATCGCGGCCATCGGCGGCGGACACGGGCTGTCCGCCATGCTGCGCGGCCTGAAGGCCTATACGAGGGATATCACCGCGATCGTGACCGTCGCGGACGACGGCGGCGGCTCCGGTATGCTCCGGGAGGACCTCGGAATGCTTCCGCCGGGCGATATCCGCAACTGTATTATGGCGCTTGCCAATACGGAGCCTACCATGCAGCAGCTGCTCAATTACCGCTTTACCGATGGGAGCCTTGCAGGCCAGAGCTTCGGCAACCTGTTTCTGGCGGCCATGAACGGCATTTCTGGCTCCTTCGACGAAGCGGTCCACCGCATGGGGGACGTTTTGGCCATTACGGGCCGTGTTCTCCCTGTGACCAATCAGGACGTGCGTCTGGAAGCGGAATTTCACGACGGCAGCCGCATTCTTGGCGAAAGCAAGATTTTTTACGCGAAAAAGATCAACAATTCCCGTATCCGCAAGGTGCGCCTCGTGCCGGAACGTCCGGCGGCGCTGCCGGAGAGCGTCCGGGCGATCCGCGAGGCGGATATCGTCGTGATCGGACCGGGAAGCCTGTATACCAGCATCATCCCGAACTTTCTGGTCAGCGGTATTGCAGACGCAGTGCGGCAGAGCCGGGCCTTGAAGATTTATGTGCTGAACATCATGACGCAGGACGGCGAGACGGACGGCTATGACGCCGACGATCACGTCCGCGCGATCTTGGAGCACGCGGGTCCCGGCGTGATGGATGTGTGCATTGCAAACGACGCGCCTGTGCCGCCTGAGATCATGGAGCCATACGCCAAAGAGGGTGTTTCGCAGCTTGAGCTGCGCCGCGAGGATCTGGAGCAGATGGGCCTTGCTGTGCGCACGTTCCCGCTCCTTGAGCCGGGACGCTATATCCGCCACAACTCCGACGCGCTGGCACGCGCGATTTTGTCGGTGTGGCGGGAATTCAGAAACTGAAACAAGCGAGGAGGCAAACGCCGTCATGTCTTTTTCATCCAACGTCAAGCAGGAGCTGTGCCGTCTGCCGATCAACCGGAAGCTGGAAGCCGTCGCAGAGCTGTACGGCATTTTGCTCTACTGCAACGCGTTTACCGCGGATCTTGTCCGCATCACGACAGAGTCGCGCGATCTGGCTGAGCGCCTGCCGCGCCTGATGAAGAAGGTCTTCGGCTTCTCCTTCGACCAGGAGCCGGAGGAGAGCGCGGGAAAGCTGCTGTTCGTGATGGAATCACAGGAAAAAATCCATAAAATGTTTGCGCAGTTCGGCCTCAGCGCGGCCAGAGACGTGACGCTGCACGTCAATTACGGGATGCTGGAGGAGGACGAAGAGCGGCTGGCGTTTTTGCGCGGCGCGTTTCTGTCCGGCGGCTCGGTCACGGACCCGGCCAAGCGCTACCACCTGGAGCTGACGACCTCTCACTATAAGGTCAGCCGCGAAACCTGCGCGCTTCTGCTCGACGCCGGATTTTCCCCGAAGGAAACGACGCGCGGCGGCAACAGCATTCTGTATTTCAAGCAGAGCGACATGATCGAGGATTTTCTGACGGCCATCGGCGCGCCGGTGTGCGCAATGGGCGTGATGGAGGCGAAGGTCGAAAAGGATCTTCGCAACGGCATCAACCGCCGCGTCAACTGCGAAACGGCAAATCTGACCAAGGTGGTCGACGCGTCGATTGAGCAGGTCGCAGCCATCCGGAAGCTTCAGAAGCAGGGACGACTCAAGGAGCTGCCGCCGAAGCTCCGCGAGACGGCAAAGCTCCGTCTCGATAATCCGGAAGCAACGCTGCAGGAACTTGCCGCCATGCAGGACCCGCCCGTTTCCAAATCCGCAATGAACCACCGTATGCGCAAGCTTGTCGCGCTTGCGGACGAAAGCTGAGAGGAGAAAACTGCCATGGCTTTTGTGCATCTGCACGTCCACAGTGAATACAGCCTGCTTGACGGAGCCTGCCGCATCGGCTCCATGATGGACCGGGTGCAGGAGCTCGGCCAGAACGCCATCGCCCTGACCGACCACGGCGTCATGTACGGCACCATCGATTTTTACCGCGCAGCGAAAAAGGCCGGGATCAAGCCCATTATCGGCTGTGAGGTCTATGTTGCGCGCAGGACGCGCTTTGACAAGGTTCACGGCGTCGATAAGGAGCCATACCATCTGGTCCTGCTCTGTGAAAACGAGATGGGCTACCGGAACCTCAGCTATATGGTTTCGCTCGGCTTTACCGAGGGGTTTTACAACCGGCCCCGCGTGGATATGGATCTGCTGCGGGAGCATCACGAGGGCCTGATCGCGCTCTCCGCCTGCCTTGCGGGCCGTATCCCGCAGGCGATCATGCAGGAGGATCTGGACGCGGCGGAGCAGGCCGCGCGTGAATACGCGGAAATTTTCGGCCCGGGGCATTTTTATCTGGAACTGCAGGATCACGGCATTCCGGAGCAGCGAACCGTCAACGGACATATTCGTAAGCTTGCTGAAAAACTGAACCTCCCGCTTGTCGTGACGAACGACGCACACTATCTGCGCAAGACAGACGCAAAAATGCAGGACGTGCTGCTCTGCATCCAGACCGGCAAGACCGTCGACGACCCAAACCGCATGAAATTTGAGACGGAGGAATTCTATCTCAAGAGCGAAGAGGAGCTTCGCAGCCTCTTCCCGGACGTGCCGGAGGCGTTTGAGAATACGGTCCGGATCGCGGAGCGCTGCAATGTAGAATTCACGTTCGGCAAGTATTTCCTGCCGGAATTCAAGCTTCCGGAGGGCGTGACGAGCCTTTCTTATCTCAACCAGCTCTGCAAAGAGGGCTTTGACGAGCTGTACGGCACGGCGCACCCGGAGTATATGCAGCAGCTGGAATATGAGATCGACATGATCGAGAAAATGGGCTTTACGGACTACTTCCTCATCGTGTGGGATTTCGTGCGCTTTGCAAAATCCGCCGGGATCCCGGTCGGCCCCGGACGCGGCAGCGCAGCAGGCTCGATGGTGACTTACTGCCTGCATATTACCGAAATTGACCCCATGAAATATGGCCTCTATTTCGAACGCTTCCTGAACCCCGCCCGCGTGACCATGCCTGATATCGATATGGACTTCGGCGATACGAGAAGGAGCGAGGTCGTCGACTATGTCCGGCAGAAATACGGCGAGGATCACGTCGCGCAGATCGTCACCTTCGGCACCATGGCAGCCAGAGCCGCCATTCGCGACGTGGGCCGTGTCATGAACTTCACGTTTGCCGAGACGGACGCCGTCGCAAAGCTCGTGCCGACGACGCTTCATATCACACTCAAGGACGCACTGAAGCAGTCCCCGCAGCTGAAGCAGATGTACGACGGCGATGCGCGCGTTAAGGAGCTTGTCGACACGGCCATGGCCCTTGAGGGTATGCCGCGCAATACCTCAACGCACGCAGCAGGCGTGGTCATTACAAAGCTGCCGGTCTACAACTATGTGCCGCTTGCGACAAACGACGGTACCATCGTCACGGAATACACCATGACAACGCTTGAGGAGCTGGGGCTTCTCAAGATGGACTTTCTCGGCCTGCGCAATATCACCGTCATTGACGACGCGATCCGCGATATCCGGAAGACGGAGCCGGATTTCTCCATGTCCCGCGTGACGGACAACGACCCCAAGGTCATGGATATGCTCACGCAGGGAAGAACAGCCGGTGTGTTCCAGATGGAATCGACCGGCATGACAGGCGTCTGCATGGGTCTGAAGCCGCAGTCAATCGAAGATCTTTCCATTATCGTCGCAGCCTACCGCCCCGGCCCGATGGAGTCGATCCCGCGTCTGATCGCCTGCAAGCAGGACCCATCGCTTGTCAAATACAAGCATCCCATGCTGAAACCTATCCTTTCCGTCACCTACGGCTGCATTCTCTATCAGGAGCAGGTCATTGAGATTTTCCGGAAGCTTGCCGGATATTCGCTTGGCCAGGCGGACATGGTGCGCCGCGCCATGAGCAAAAAGAAGGTCAAGGACATCGAAAAGGAGCGCGGCGCCTTTATCCGGGGCGACGCCTCGCGCAATATCACCGGCTGCGTCGCAAACGGCATTCCGGAGCAGACGGCGGAAGCCATCTACAACGAGATGTACGACTTTGCGAACTACGCGTTCAACAAGGCGCATTCCGTCTGCTACGCGGTGATCGCGTACCAGACCGCGTGGTTCAAATGCTATTACCCGCGCGAATATATGGCGGCGCTCATGACGTCTGTGCTGGGAAGCTCGGTCAAGATCTCCGAGTATATTGCCGAGTGCCGCGCGATGGGCATTGCGCTGCTGCCGCCGGATATCAATGAATCCAACGACAATTTCACCGTCGTGCCGGGCGGCATCCGCTTTGGCCTGGCGGCGATCAAGAATATCGGACGCGGCTTTATCCAGAAGGTCATGAACGAGCGAGAGCAGGGCGGAAAGTTCACCAGCCTTGAGGATTTTGCCTCCCGTATGTACGGGACGGATCTCAACAAGCGGGCGCTGGAAAATCTCATCAAGGCCGGCGCCTGCGACGGCTTTGGACTGAACCGCGCCCAGATGCTGCGTATCTATGAGCTTGTGCTCGACGCAGCGGCCAGCCAGAAGAATAAGAATGTCGACGGCCAGATGGGTCTGTTCGATCTGCTGTCCGGCGAAGACAGCGCCGCTGCCATGCCAGCTGTGCAGGCACCGGATATCCCGGAAATGAGCGTGCAGGAGAAAATGAGTCTGGAAAAGCAGACGACCGGTCTGTACCTGTCCGGCCATCCGATGGACGAGTACCGGCCGCTGCTGCGCGGCATGGATGTGGTTCCAATCGGTGAGATTCTGGAATGCTTTGAAAACGGCGGCGATGCCTATCAGGACGAGCAGATCGTGAACATTGCCGGAATCGTCGAGGCGGTCAAGATGAAGACCACGCGCTCCGGCTCCATGATGGCCTATGTCACAGTGGAGGACGATACCGGTTCCATGGAGCTTCTGACATTCTCCACGATCCTGGGCCAATATGGCTCGCTGCTTTATGAAAACTCGCCTGTTATCCTGAATGGCCGCATTTCCGTTCGCGACGAAAAACCGCCGCAGATGGTCGTGAACCGCGTGGTGCAGATCGGGGATATGAAGGATCTTGATGCCGCGCAGGCCGCGCGTCAGACAGCGGCGCAGGCGCATACCGTCTATCTCAAAATCGAAAGCTCCGCGCAGCGCTCGGCAAAGAAGGTCCTGCCCATTCTCAAGATGTTCCCGGGAAAAGCGCGGGCCGTGATCTATTTTGCCGACACCGGCGCAAGGATGGGTGGAAGCTGTGCGCTGGACGAGCGGATGCTGCAGGAGCTGCGGGAGCAGCTCGGCGAAAAAAATGTAGTTGTGAAGTAGTCTTGTTTTTTACAAATTCGCTACACTTTTGTAACCTGACATGATATACTATAAAGAGTTGAAAAAGGAGTTGGAACGATTGCACGGAAAACGGGCGGGGCTTGCGCTGCTTGCAGCAGCGCTGACGCTGCTGCTTTCAGGCTGTTTTGTCAAAACAGTTGACGAGTTATATACGCTGCCGCGGCATTCTGATGAATATGACCGGCTGGAGCTTGCAATCGATGCGGTTCTGAGCGGCCAGAGCGCTGTCTATTCTGCGCCGGTGTCCGGCCCGAATCAGCAGTCTGTGCAGCTGGCCGATCTCGACGGCGACGGACAGGAAGAAGCGATCGCGTTTTTGAAGGCAGCAGGGGACAGGCCGCTCAGAGCCTGCATCTTTTCCCGTGTGGACGGCGATTACCACTTGACGGATGTGATCGAGGGCGACGGCACCAGCTTTGCCAGCGTCGAATACGTCCAGCTGACCGGCCAGCCGGGCATCGAGCTTGTCATCGGTCGGCAGCTGTCCACCGACGTGCTGCAATCGCTCAGCGCATATTCCTACTCCGACGGCCATGTGGCCGAGCTGATGAATGCCAATTACTCGGAATACCGCGTAGTCGACCTTGACGGCGACGGCCGGAAGGATATTTTCCTGCTCCGCTTTGAAGCAGAGCAGCCGCAGGGCATTGCAGAGCTTTACCGCTGGCAGGCCGGGCAGATGGAGCGCGAGAAGGAAGCGTATCTAACTGCCGGAGCGTCCCTTGTCAAGCGTATTCTGACCGGAAATCTGATGAAGGACATTCCCGCTGTCTTTGTGTCGAGCGCATATGAGGATACCGGACTTGTGACAGACGTCTTTGCGTTTCAGAACGGCGTGTTCCAAAGCGTCACTATGCGCGAGGCGGAAAGCCCTGTTTCCACTGTCCGCAGCTACTATGTCTACGCCTCCGATATTGACGGCGACGGGCTGATCGAGCTGCCGCAGATTTTGCCGCTTCCGTCGGCAGAGGGATCCGATGAGAACGATTCCGCGATCAGCTGGTACAACCTTGATCTGGACGGACGCAGCCTGCCAAAGCTGACGACCTATCACAGCTTTTCAGGCGGCTGGTTCTTAAAGCTTCCGGACCGCTGGCAGAACCAGTTCTGCATCACGCGCGGCGCAGAGGCGGACGGCGTGCATGGCTATGCATTTTCGCAGTGGGAAGACGGGCGGCGCACAGAGCTGATCTTTACGATCTACGCGTTTTCCGGAGAGAATCGAAATGAATCTGCATCCGCCGACGGCAGGTTCATTCTGGCCGAAAAAGGCGATATCACCTATGCGGCGAAGCTTGGAACAGGGAAGTGGGCTGAGGAGCTGTCTGCGGACAGGCTGCGGGATATGTTCCACTTTATTCATATTGATTGGAATTCGGGAGAGACATGAGGAGCGAAACAGCATGAAAAAGGTTTTGATTTTGGAAGATGAGGTCAGTATCCGCAGCTTTGTGGTCATCAATCTCAAGCGCGCCGGGTATGAGGTCGTAGAGGCCGGGACCGGAGAAGAAGCGCTGGAGCTGCTGAAGGCCAACCCGGATGTCGGCGTCGCGATCCTCGATATTATGCTGCCCGGCATCGACGGCTTTGAGGTCTGCCGCAGCATCCGGGTGACGGATAAAAAGATCGGAATTATTATGTTAACCGCAAGAAGTCAGGAAATGGACAAGATCACCGGCCTGATGACAGGCGCGGACGACTATATGACCAAGCCCTTCAGTCCTGCGGAGCTGACCGCACGCATCGACGCGCTCTACCGCCGCATTGACTCCGACGGCTCGTCCAATCAGATTGAACTCAAACACGGTCCGTTCGTGTTGAACACGCGCAACCGGACGCTGGACAAGGAGGGCCGCCGCATCAAACTGACGCAGGTGGAATATGCCATTGTCAAGTTGTTCATGCAGAATCCGGGCAGGGCGCTTTCTCGGGAGGATATCCTCGCTGCGGTCTGGGGCCGGGACTATGACGGAGAGCTCAAGATCGTTGACGTCAACATCCGCCGCCTGCGTATTAAAATTGAGGACGATACCGCAAATCCGACCTACATCACAACGGTCTGGGGCTTTGGCTACAAGTGGGGTGCATAAGGCGTGAGGTGAGGCTTTTTGAAGAAAAAGAAACGCCTGTCCGGCATTGAACGGCGCTGGTTCGTCAATAACGTGGGCGTGATCATGCTGCTGGTCGCAGCGTGCGTGCTCGGCGTGGTGTTCTCCATGGCGGCGTATTACGACACAAACCTTCGCTCCGGCCTCGAAAACAAGGCGAAAACAACAACTGATTTTTTCAGCAACTACATTTCGCAGAGCTATAAGGAATACTACCAGTCCTGCATCAAATTCGCGCAGACCTTTGAGGAAAAGGACCGGCTGGAGCTGCAGTTCATTTCCGCAAACGGAAAGCTCGTCGCCTCCTCCTACGGAAAATTCGCAGGACGCTCCCCCTCGACGCCCGAGATCCAGCAGGCCATCGACAGCCAGCAGATCCGGCACTATAAAGGCAGAAACCCGCTGACAGGGGAGCGCATTCTGGCCGTCTCCAGCCCGATGATCTATACCAACGGTGAGGTGATCGGCGTTCTGCGCTATGTGACGAGCCTGCGCAACGCGGATCTTCAGATCCTGATGATCGCGCTGATCGCCGTGACGATCGGCTTGCTTTTCATCGGCTCGATCTTTTTCCTGAGCAGTTTTTTTATCAAGTCCATTCTGGTGCCCGTCTCGCAGATCAACGCGACGGCCAGGCGCATCGCCGCAGGCTCCTACGGCGTGCAGATCCCCGGTCAGTATGACGACGAGATCGGCGAGCTGGTCAGCACCATTAATGATATGTCTGTCAAGATCGGACAGGCGGAAAAAACACAGACAGAGTTCATTTCCTCCGTGTCGCATGAGCTTCGAACGCCGCTTACAGCCATTTCCGGCTGGGGTGAGACGCTTCTGACATCCGAGAATCTGGACACGGAAACGCGGCGCGGCGTCGTGATCATCGCGCGCGAGGCCAAGCGGCTGACCGGTATGGTCGAGGAGCTGCTGGAATTCACGCGGATGCAGGACGGGCGGTTTACGCTCCATGTCGAAACAGCCGATATTCTGGCAGAATTTGAGGATACGGTCTTCATGTATGGCAACCGGCTCAAGCAGGAGGGCATCTGCCTGCATTACGACGGCTGCGACGAGGAGATTCCGGAAATCCCGTGCGACGTTGCGCGTATGCGGCAGGTGTTTTTGAACATTCTTGACAATGCGGCCAAGCACGGCGGCGAGGGCAAACGCATCGACGCGTCCATCGCACATGAAGGGAGCTTTGTCGTCATCCGTATGCGGGACTACGGCCCCGGCATTCCGGAGGAAGAGCTTCCGCACGTCAAATTAAAATTCTATAAGGGCAGCTCCAAGGCGCGCGGCAGCGGCATCGGCCTCGCCGTCTGCGAGGAGATCGTCACCATGCACGGCGGCACGCTGACGCTGGAAAACGCGGAGGGCGGCGGTACGCTTGTCACGATCAGCATCCCCACCGGGGAAGAATAAGAGGTTTGCATGAAAAAAGAGAACAATCCTGTCAGCCAGGAAAAATTTAAAACGCTCATCGGCGGTCAAGCCCTGATCGAGGGCATCATGATGCAGGGGCCGGACAAGCGATCCATCGTCGTGCGCGGGCCGGAGGGCCTCGTCACGAAGGTCGAGCCGCTTAAAAAGCGCACCGGCGTCGCCAAATGGCCGCTGATCCGCGGCGTGGTGAATTTTGCTTCGTCTATGGTGTCCGGTGTGAAGGCGCTCATGTATTCGGCGGAGTTCTTCCCGGAAGAGGAGGAAGACGCGCAGCCGTCCAAATTTGAGCAGTGGCTTGAGAAGAAGCTTGGCAGTGAGAAGCTGGAAAAGGCGGTCGTGTCCTTCTCCGTGTTTCTCGGCGTTCTGTTTTCCGTCGGCCTGTTTTTCCTGCTGCCGACGCTCTTGAGCGGTATTTTTGACCGCTGGATCCACAATGCCGTCGTCCGCAGCCTGATCGAGGGGGTGATCCGCATCGCGATCTTTATGGGCTATATGATCCTGATTTCCCGGATGAAGGACATGAAGCGCGTCTTTTCCTATCACGGCGCGGAGCATAAGACCATCCGTTGCTATGAGGCGCAGCTTCCGCTGACCGTTGAAAACTGCCGCGGTATGACCCGCCTGCATCCGCGCTGCGGCACAAGCTTCCTGTTTGTCGTCGTTGCAATTTCGATTTTGCTCTTTGCGCTCGTAAGCGCCGTTTTCCCGACCAGCAATATGCTTGTCCGTATGCTCATCCGGCTTGCGCTGCTGCCGTTCGTCGTGTCGATCAGCTATGAATGCAACCGCTTTGTCGGCCGTCATGACAACGCCCTGACGCGTGCACTGTCCGCGCCCGGCATGTGGTTCCAGCACTTTACGACCAACGAGCCGGATGATTCCATGCTGGAGGTCGCCATCGAAGCGCTGAAGCTCGTCATTCCGGACGAGGCGGGTGCCGACCGATGGTAAAGAAATACAGCGACCTCTATCTGCAGGCCCGCCGGGCGCTGCTGCCGTCGGAAGGGGAGAATGCCTCCATGGCCGCACGGGAGCTGTTGGCATTCGCGTCCGGGAAATCCGTGACAGCTGTGCTGGCTGATTCGAATTTATATGCAAGCGAGCAGATCGAAGAAAAACTGAGCAGTTATGTAAACCGTATGCTGGCGCATGAGCCGCTGCCGTATATTCTCGGACAGTGGGATTTCTATGGGATCTCGCTGGAGGTCACGCCGGATGTGCTCATCCCGCGCGACGACACCATGGCTGTCACCGACCTTGCGCTTGATATTCTGCGCGGCAGGGAAGCACCGCGCGTGCTGGATCTTTGCTGCGGCAGCGGCTGTATCGGCCTCGCCATCGCGCACCAGCTGCCGGATGCCCATGTGACGCTTGCGGATATTTCGCGCCCCGCGCTGGCCGTCGCCAAGCGCAATATCAAGCGTCTGAAGCTTATGAACCGCGTAACGGCAGTCGGGCTGGACGCGCGAAAAAGAGGGCTGAGCTTTGTCGGCACGCTCGACGCGCTGGTCTGCAACCCGCCGTATGTAACGAGCGAGGAAATGACGCGGCTGGAACCGTCCGTGAAGGAATACGAGCCAGCTCTTGCACTGGACGGCGGGAAGGACGGTCTGGCATTTTACCGCGCCGTCGCCGAAAACTTTACCCATCTGCTGTCCGACGGCGGATACCTTTGCTTTGAATTCGGCCTGGGACAGCATATGGCCGTATCCATGATTCTGCAGGAATACGGATATACGGATATTGTCCTTCGAAAGGATCTGCGCGGCGTTGTCCGAGCAGTCAGAGGCAAAAAGAAGTAAAACAAATGTTTGATTTTTATCGAATGATGTGCTATAGTAGGTTCATACACAAAAGAGGAAGGAACTGAGACGATGGAAAAGAAAAAAGCAGCCGATCAGACTCCCAATAATGACAAGAAGCAGGCGCTTGATACGGCCATCCGGCAGATCGAGAAAAACTTCGGCAAGGGTGCGGTCATGCGCCTTGGCGACAGGCCTGATCTTCAGGTCGATGCGATCCCGACCGGTTCTCTGGCGCTCGACGCCGCGCTCGGCATCGGCGGCGTACCGAAGGGCAGAATTATCGAGATCTACGGCCCGGAATCCTCCGGTAAGACGACGCTGGCGCTGCATATTGTCGCACAGGCGCAGAAGCGCGGCGGCGAGGTCGCATTCGTAGATGCCGAGCATGCGCTGGATCCGGATTATGCTGCCCGTATCGGCGTGGATATTGACTCCATGCTGGTTTCCCAGCCGGATACCGGCGAGCAGGCGCTGGAGATCACCGACGCGCTTGTGCGCTCTGGCGCGGTCGACGTTGTGGTTGTCGACTCTGTCGCAGCGCTGACGCCCCGCGCGGAAATTGAGGGCGAGATGGGCGATACGTTCGTCGGCCTGCAGGCCCGGCTCATGTCGCAGGCGCTGCGAAAGCTGGCGGGTAATATCTCCAAGACGAACTGCGTTGTGATCTTCATCAACCAGCTGCGTATGAAGATCGGCGTCATGTACGGCAACCCCGAAACGACGACCGGCGGCAACGCGCTGAAATTCTATGCATCTGTCCGTATCGATATCCGCCGCACGGAGGCCATCAAAAACGGCTCCGAGGTCATCGGCAACCGCACGCGGGCCAAGATCGTCAAGAATAAATGCGCGCCCCCCTTCAAAGAGGCGTTTTTCGATATCATGTACGGCGAAGGCATCTCCAAATGGGGCGAGATGGTCGACCTTGCCGTGCAGCTCGAGCTCATCAACAAGAGCGGCAGCTGGTTCTCCATCGGAGACGAGCGTATTGGACAGGGCCGCGACTCGGCCAAGCAGTACCTCATTGATCATCCCGACGTCGCTGACCGCATTGAGCAGTCCATCCGAGACAATATGTGGAAGCTGCAGGGCAAGAACGCAAAGCCGCCCGCATCCGTCGCCGCGAAGCCTGTAAGTATCTCGGCAGACGATTTTAACGACGACTGATGCGCCTGCTTGCCATTCAGGAGCTGCCGCAGTCAAAGCGCGTCAAGCTCGTCTTTGACGACGATACTGTTTTAAAAACGCAGCCGTATCTGCTTGCGGACTTCGGCCTTTACAGCGGAATGGAGCTGACGGAGGAAGACTATCAGGCGCTGCTGGCTGCTGCCGGAAAAGCGTCTGCAAAGGCGCGGGCCGTGCGCATTGTCGCAGCGGCAGGCGTGTCTGAAAAGGAGCTGCAGAAGCGCCTTGTCCGGAAGGGTGAGGAAGCAGCCGACGCGCAGGAAGCCGTTGGCTGGCTCAAGGAGCTGCATCTGCTCGATGACCGCGAGACAGCACGGCAGCTCGCTGCAAGCGCTGCGGCAAAGGGCTACGGGAAAAGCCGCATCAAAAATATTTTATTCGAAAAGGGCATCCCGCAGGAACTCTGGGAGGAGGCGCTTGCGGAGCTGCCCGAAATGGACGACGCCATTGACCGCTTTCTGCTCCGCCGCTGGCAGGGGAAGGATCCGGACGAAAAAGAAGTAAAACGGACTGTGGACGCGCTCATCCGGCGCGGCCACAGCTGGAAGGACATCCAGTCCGGCCTCCGGCGCTATCGCGTCGGGCTGGAGCTGGAAGAAATCACGGAGGACGACATATCATGACCCATACGATCGGCATGATCTCGCTTGGCTGCGCCAAAAATCAGGTCAACGCCGAGCACATGCTCTGGCTGCTGCGGCAGGCGGGCTATGAGATCAGCCCAGACCCCGACGGTGCGGAACTCGTCATTGTCAACACCTGCGGCTTCATTGAATCCGCAAAGACAGAGGCCATTGACAACATTCTGGCCATGGCGCAGCTGAAAGCAGAAGGGAGAATTCAGAAAATTCTCGTCACCGGCTGTCTTGCCCAGCGCTATCAGGAGGAAATTCTGAAGGAGCTGCCGGAGGTCGACGGCGTGCTTGGCACAGGCTCGTATTACGATGTTGCGAACGCGGTCGGGCAGGTGCTGTCCGGCAAGTGCTACAAGCGTTTCGACGATATCAATGCCGACCAGTCGGAAGATGGCCGGATCCTCACAACGCCGGAATATTACGCCTATCTGAAAATTGCCGAGGGCTGCGATAACCACTGCGCGTACTGCGTCATTCCGAAGCTGCGCGGCAAGCTCCGCAGCCGCCCGATGGAAGATCTGATAAAGGAAGCGGAGCAGCTTGCGTCCGACGGCGTGAAGGAGCTGATCGTCGTCGCACAGGATACCAGCCGCTACGGCCTCGATCTCTACGGCGAGCGGAAGCTTGCGGAGCTGCTGCGCAGGCTCTGCAAAATCGACGGGCTGGTCTGGGTTCGGGTACATTATCTATATCCCGATGAAATGTCGCAGGAGCTGATCGACGTTCTGGCAAACGAGCCGAAGATCGTCAAATATCTGGATATTCCCATCCAGCATATCAACGACGAGATCCTGCGTAAAATGAACCGGCGCGGCAACGGCGAATATGTCCGGCAGCTGTTCACAAAGCTCCGCCATGAGATCCCCGGCCTTGTGCTCCGCACGAGCCTCATTACCGGTCTTCCCGGCGAGGGCGAGGTGGAATTTGCACAGCTGTGCGATTTCCTGAAGGAATACAAGCTTGAGCGCGTCGGTGCGTTCGCGTTTTCGCCCGAAGAGGGCACACGCGCAGCCGAAATGGAATATCCTGATACCGAGATCGCCAAGCAGCGCGCAGAGCAGGTTGCGGAGATTCAGTCGCGCATTATGGACGACTATAACGAGTCCTGTGTCGGTCAGGTCATGCAGGTGCTCTGCGAGGGCTATGACCCGGACGAGGACAGCTATTACGGCAGAACCTATGCCGATTCTCCCGACATTGACGGGAAAATCTGGTTCACAGCGGAAAAACATATCAAGACCGGCGATTTTGTAGACGTCCATGTCGTGGACACCTACGATGGAGAGCTTGTCGGCGTACTGGAGGAAGAATACAATGACGACTGCGAGTAAAATTACCCTTGTCCGTGTGGTGCTGATCCCGGTCTACATGGTCCTGATGCTGCTGTCAGCGAACGGCGCGGACTGGCTGCGCTGGGCCGCTGTCGCGGTCTTTGTGATCGCCAGCATTTCCGATTTTCTGGACGGCTATATTGCCCGCCACTACAATCAGGTCAGCGATTTCGGCAAATTCCTCGACCCGCTGGCCGACAAGCTGCTCGTAACGGCCTGCATGATGATCTTCGTCGGCTGGGGCCGGATGCCGTCCTGGGTCGTGTTCATCGTGATCGCGCGTGAGTTTGCCATCAGCGGCCTGCGCATGGTCGCGGCCAGCAATGGGACCGTGATCGCCGCCGGCTGGAGCGGCAAGATCAAGACCTCCTGCACGATGGTCGGTCTGATCGCCATGATGGTGCTGCCGAATCTTCCGACGCTGGATCTGGTCGTGAATATCGTCATTCTGGTCACAACGGTCTATTCCGGCGTGGAGTATTTCTGCAAAAACTGGGCCTGCCTCGGTCTTGCGAAGAAGGCTTGACTTTTTCCTGCTCCAATGATATGATTTCCCAAGAAAATTCAATATCGCGTTGATCGAAAAGAGTACCGCTGCTCCGCTTTTTCAGAGAGTCTCCGCCGTCGGCTGCAAACGGGGGCAAAGGCGATGCGGGAACGTGCGTTCGGGAGCGAGGGGAGACCCCGTTGAGGCTGACGTTACAGCCAGAGCAAGAAATCAGAGTGGAACCGCGAGTTTTTTGACCCGCCTCTTGAGCAGTCAGGAGGCGGGTTTTTATATTGGAGGAGCTTCATTTGCATTTATTGGAGGATATCCGGGCATATAAGAAAAATGACCCTGCCGCACGGTCTGCCATTGAGGTCATGCTGCTGTATAACGGCCTGCACGCGACCATCGACTACCGGATCGCGCACTGGTTTTACCTGCGGCGCTGCTTTTTCATCGCCCGCGCGATCTCGCAGTGGTCGAAGATGTGGACGGGAATCGAGATCCATCCCGGTGCGACCATCGGCCGTCGGCTGGTCATTGACCACGGAACCGGCATCGTGATCGGCGAAACCGCTGAGATCGGGGACGACTGCCTGCTCTATCAGGGCGTAACGCTCGGCGGCACGGGCAAGGATATCGGCAAGCGCCATCCGACGCTCGGCAACAACGTCATGGTCGGCTCCGGCGCAAAGGTGCTTGGCCCGTTCCGCGTTGGCGACAACGCCCGCATTGCGGCAAACGCTGTAGTACTGCGCGAGGTGCCGGAGGGGGCGACGGTCGTCGGCGTTCCGGGCCGGATCGTCCGGCTCTGCGGCGATAAGCTCGACCATATCCACACACCCGACCCGGTCATGCTGGAAATCGAGGAACTCAAGCGCCGCATGGCGCTGCTGGAAGAACAGATCAACGATACGAAAAAGGAGACTTGACGATGTATCTTTACAACTCTGCCACACACAAAAAGGAAGAATTTGTCCCCTATGACCCGAAGCTGGTCAAAATGTATACCTGCGGCCCGACGGTCTATCACTTTGCACACATCGGCAATCTGCGCAGCTATATCATGGAGGATGTGCTGGAAAAATACCTCCGTTACGCGGGCTATCCCGTGAAGCGCGTCATGAACATCACGGATGTCGGCCATCTGACCTCCGACGCAGATGAGGGCGAGGACAAGATGCTCAAGGGTGCCCGCCGCGAGCACAAAACGGTCATGGAGATCGCACAGTTCTACACCGACGCGTTCTTCGAGGACTGCCGCAAGCTCAACATCAAGAAGCCCGACGTCGTTCAGCCCGCCACAGGCTGCATTGACGAATATATCAAGATCATTACCAAGCTCCTTGACACCGGCTACGCCTATATCGAGGGCGGAAACGTGTATTTCGATACCTCCAAGCTTGAAAAATACTACATTTTCAACGAGCACAAAGAGGAAGACCTCGCCGTCGGCGTTCGCGAGGGCGTCGAGGAGGATACGAACAAGCGCAACAAGAACGACTTCGTGCTCTGGTTCACAAAATCCAAGTTTGAGGATCAGGCGCTCAAGTGGGATTCTCCGTGGGGCGTCGGCTATCCGG
This sequence comes from Firmicutes bacterium CAG:124, assembly GCA_000432135.1. GTDB lineage: Bacteria > Bacillota > Clostridia > Oscillospirales > Oscillospiraceae > CAG-170. Next base: position 1,982 of record HF990646.1, on the reverse strand, counting down.
GCTGGCACATCGAATGCACCGGCATTTCGCTCAAATATCTGGGCGAACACCTTGATATCCACTGCGGCGGCATCGACAACGCTTTCCCGCACCATACGAATGAAATTGCGCAGTCCGAGAGCTACATCGGCCACCACTGGTGCAATTATTGGATGCACGTTATGCATCTGAACACCGCCAGCGGCAAAATGTCCAAATCCAAGGGCGAATTCCTGACGGTATCCCTACTGGAGCAGAAGGGCTACGACCCGCTGTGCTACCGCCTGTTCTGCCTGCAGAGCCACTACCGCCGCAATCTGGTCTTCACATGGGAAAACCTTGACAATGCTGCCGGAACGTATCAGAAGCTGCTGACGAAAATCGCTGCGCTGAAGCCCGGCGACGGCGAGATCGACGAGGCTGCCGTGTCCGCACTGCGCGAGAAATTCAACGCCGCGCTCGGCAATGATCTGAATACCTCTCTTGCGATTACAGCACTGTACGACGTGCTCAAATACAAGACCAACGACGCGACGAAGCTGTTCGTCCTTGATGATTTCGACAAGGTACTGAGCCTTGACCTGTGCAAAAAGGCAGATGAGATCCGCAAGCGCAATGCGGCTGAAAAGCCTGCCGCAGGTGCGTATTCCATCTTCTGCGAGGATGGCAGTGACGATCCCGCTGTGACCGCGCAGATCCAGGCACGCTATGACGCGAAAAAGGCCAAAAACTTCGCCGAGGCCGACCGTATCCGCGACGAGCTCAAGTCGCAGGGCATCGAGATCACCGATATCCCCGGCGGCGCAAAGTGGAAGCACATCTGATCAAACAAAACCCGGAGCATTTGCTCCGGGTTTGCGCATCAAAAGATTATCCAATCTGAATTTACAGGAGTAGCTAATGAAAATATGCCAGCTGACAAACAGCACCGAAAAACAGGCTGTGACGCGGAGCATTCTGGAAGCGCTTCCGGAATGGTTCGGTATCCCAGAGGCAAGGGAGGATTACATCACAGAAAGCGGCGATAAACAGTTCTTCTGCGCCTATGACGCAGACAAGCCCGTTGGATTTTTGTATCTGAAAGAAACAGGAACGGCTACCGTCGAATTATACGTGATGGGCGTATTGAAGGAATATCACCGTCAGGGGATTGGCTGTAAGCTGTTTCAGCAAGCAAGAGAAGCGGCAGGCAAAGCTGGATACTCCTTTATGCAGGTAAAAACCGTGCAGATGGGAAGATATGCGGAATATGACAGTACGAACCGGTTTTACCTGTCGCTCGGCTTTCAGGAATTTGAGGTATTTCCGACATTATGGGATGAATGGAATCCCTGTCAGGTATACGTGATGGCAATATAATTCTGTGGGGTCGGCGGCTTATTTCTTCGGCTTCCGGTCGAAGAATGGGGACTTTCCGCTGATGCTGAGGGGCAGGCCAAGCACCAGCGAAGCCTTTTCTCCGAGCAGGCCGAGGCTTTTTGCCGCACGGCCAACGGAGAACATCACGCGGCTGTCGACGCGCGCGTCGGCTGGTGTGGGCGGGGGGGGGGGCGCGTCGGCTGCGGCGGCAGCGGCGGAGCCGATGGCGATGCCGATATCGATGGCATCCCACGCGCACAGGCCGTCCTTTTCTGTACAGTCGGCGCAGCTTTCGAAGTGACAGTACTGGCAGCCCGCGTCAAGCCCGCGCCGCACCTCCTCCATTCCGAAAAGCACCACAGCGTCGGACGCGTCAACGTTATCTGCGTCACGGTTAAAGAACGCATAATCCAGCTCGTCGGCCAGATTCCGCATCTGCGCGGCCAGCTGGCTTTTATCCTCGCCCGTTAAAACGCAGGTCACGAGGCCGTCCATGCCTCTGGTTTTCGGCGCGGTGCGCGCTGCGGCGCAGATCTTTGCCGCCGTATCCAAAACGGCGCGGGATTCCATGTCCTTCGAAGAGTAGATCATATCGAAATGCTCCTTTTCTTTTTTCTTTAGGGTGTATCTGAAAACTCATGATG
>HF990645.1 GCA_000432135.1 Firmicutes bacterium CAG:124 | reverse complement strand
CGGGTCAAGATCATCCGGGAGATTTTCAAGCAACCCGATTGCGTCCTCCTGCGAAATGGTCAGCGAACCCATCGGAATATTCATGCTGCCGAGATTTTCGAGCAGAATGTCCAGTGCGTCGTTCTGATATTTTGTAAAAACGTATATCAGACGCATTTGTTCAGCGGTTTTGGATGTGATCGTGATGGTCAGCGCAATTCCCGTGTGACTGTCGTCCACATCGTCGTCCGGATCACTGTCCGGAACGTCAACGGTTTGCGTTGCCGTCGTGATCTCGCACATATCCCAGAAAACTTGACGCAGCAGCTCCACACGTTCTTCGTCAAGCGTGAAAACGTCAATGCCGTCCTCCATTTGCTCGGCGGTTTTGGCTGTGATCGTGATGGTCAGCGCAATTCCCGTGTGGCTGTCGTCCACATCGTCATCCGGATCACTGTCCGGAACGTCAACGGTCTGCGTTGCCGTCGTGATCTCGCACATATCCCAAAAGACTTGACGCAACAGCTCAACACGTTTTTCGTCGAGCGTGAACACGTCTACGCCGTCCTCTGCGCCTGCCGTTTTGGACGCAAACACAGCTACGACTTCGCGCCAATCCGGGGCCTGCCCGACGATCTGAACAGATACAAAATCACCGTTCTGCAATCGCTCTAGCTCGGCATGATACTCGCCCTGAATTTCCGCAATAGCCGTTGCGAGTGGAACGGTGTCGTCTGCCTGCTGCTCGTCGGCAAACAGAATCCCCAGCGGCGATGCAAGGAACGCACCCGCGACAATGACGATGGAAAACACGATGAAAAGCGCTGTGCCGCCGCCCAGGTTGCGAGTGGAACGGTGTCGTCTGCCTGCTGCTCGTCGGCAAAGAGAATCCCCAGCGGCGATGCAAGGAACGCCCCCGCAACAATGACGATGGAAAACACGACAAAAAGCGCCGTGCCGCCACCCAAACTGGCGAGGGCGCTTATCAGCTCCTTGACGGCCTTTGCCGCGGCCTCGGCCAGCTTTTTCGCGGCTGCGGCGGCTGCTCTGGCAGCACGCTTATTGCTCTTTTGGAGCATTTTCCGCTGTGCGTCCTGCGTGGCTGCTTTCCGTGCCTGCTTTGTCGCAGTTTTCGATACAGACGTTTTTTGCTGCGCCTTTGGGGTGCTGATCTGCTCTGTATCTCTCGTCCGAATATCAACGCCGCGCTGGAATTTTTCTCTCAGTGCGGCGTTTGCTTTCGGCTTTTCACGGATGGCGGGCGGCTGCTCCGCTGGTGGATCTTGCGTCGGTGGTGGCTGGACAGGTGGGGCCGATTTGCCGCTGCCAGCCGTGACCGACTGGCGCTCCGGTGTAATTGTGGGTGCTTCCGAAATAGGTGGCTGCGGTAGAATAGGAGCAGTCGGTTCGGATGGATAGATGGATTCGATGGATGGATTTTGTGAGAGCTGTGCTTGCTTCTCTACAAAGGCTTGCCGGGGCTGCTCCTGCGGAACGGGCGGTAAATCGTACGCCTGTGTGACTGCTGGCCGCTCACGAATCGTCTGCTCTTTGCCGCGCATAACTGGAGCCGCCGCGCTGCGTGGTGTCCATGTGACCGGCTGCTTTACATGACGAACAGCGGATGGTTTTTCTTGTGCGGCTTCGGATTGTACCTGATTGCAGATTTCCGGTGCTTTCGGCTTTTCACGAATCGCCGGAACTTCTTTCTGCGGAGCACTATCCGCAAGCCGGATTTCCGGCTGCTCCGTATAAAGATTATCCCACGCAGACAGCTGTTCTGCGCGGGATTTCTTTGACCGCTTGGCGTGGGCGCGTCGGCCCCGTTCTTGTGGAATGGGTGCCGGGGGGCTTTGTAGCTGTTTCGGTTCTGTCCGGGCGCGTACATCGTTCGTGCGCCGACGCGGTGCATTTTCTGCCGTTGGCGTGGTCGCTGTGGGATGCTGCGCCTCCGGCTGTTCCGGCGTGATTGGTGGTGCTGACACGATCTCCTTTGTGGCTTGCTGGACATAGGCACGACGGGCCTGTTCCTGCGGTGTAGGTGCCGGTGTGCTCTGCGGCGGCGGCGCATCTGGCTGGGTGCGTGGCGCGTCTGTTCGTTCTCGCGGTGATTCCGGCGCGTGGTGCGGCTGGGCAGATTGCTCCGGTTGTGCATTTGCGGAAGAATCCGCTGATTCTTTGCGGGCTGGGTACTGGATTGCACGATGCGGCAGTTGAACAGCTTCGTGGACGATTTCGCGGGCGGTTGTTTCTACCTGTTCTGTTGCCGTGGTTTCTGCGCTGCCCGAACGGTCGGATTGCTTCGCGCTGTCATTCAGTTCTTTTACAAATTTCTGCACCATCTGCCGCTGAACAGCGGATGCAGTTCGATGTTTCGGCTGCTTATCTTTCGGGCGGTCGTTTCGTTCTCGAATATCAGGAATTGTAGTCACCTCCATATTCTGTCCCAAGTTGGGACACGATTTGTATTGATACAAATTTTAATCCCACCATGAGATCCATTTTCCGAATGGAAACGTGTCTCGTGGTGGGATTTGTTTTTGCGTCCCAAGTTGGGACAGATTATCGGCTTTCACCCGGCGTGGTTGTCATTAACTTATATAGCTCTGTCTGGCGGGGAATGGTGTTGACGAAAGGCACGATGGAGCCGCCCATGCGCAGCAGACCGTGACCGGCTTCGGCGTTTGTGATATAGC
>HF990644.1 GCA_000432135.1 Firmicutes bacterium CAG:124 | reverse complement strand
TGTAAAGATAGGCATGAAAAATGCCGTCCACTACAATGTAGTCCCGGCTTTTGGTGTCCACGCTCGTGGGCGAGAGAATGTCCAGAATTGTTGTAGAGCCTGCTTCTAACTCGCTCAGATCCGGCGTTTCCGCGCCAAACAGCAGACGTTTGAGAAACGGCTGCTTCTTCGGCTGTTCCTCAATAATCTGCTCCTGCTCCGGCGGCAAGTTGGGCGGCAGGGCGGGTTTATTTTTGCGGTTCTTTTTCAAGTGGATCACACTCCTTGAAATTATTTGGGTTTTGGATATAATAGAATCAGAAGCAAAAAGAGGTGGGCGTTATGATTCTTTATCACGGAAGCAATATAGGGGTTACAGAGCCACAAATCATCGTTTCCAACCGTGCGCTGGATTTTGGCGCAGGGTTCTATACGACCTCCAGCGAGGATCAGGCTATCCGGTGGGCAAAGCTGCAAGCACTTCGCCGCGGAAAAGGCGTCCCAACTGTATCGGTCTATGAATTTGATGATACGAAGACAGCTGCGCTCTCCGTGCTGCGTTTTCCATCCGCAGATGGGGACTGGCTCAGATATGTGACAGATAATCGCAAAAGTGTTTACAGCGGTGAGAAATATGACGTTGTGATTGGGCCGGTTGCCAACGATAACACGATGCCGGTCATCAGCGATTATATGGCCGGAATTATAAACGAAGAAACAGCCTTAATTCTTTTGAAGCCACAGAAGCTGGCTGACCAGTATGCGTTTTTGACATGGAAAGGCTTATCCATGCTGCGGTATGTAAGGGGAAATACCTATGAATAACAGAACGTTACCGCCGATCCTTCAAAACATTGATTCAGAAGTGGCGGAACTGATTTCAAAAAGCCGCAATATATCCGATATGGACGCGCTTCGGCTGTTTTGGGATTCTAAAACACATGAAATGCTGTCAGACAACGCTCTGCGGCTCTGGCATTTCAGTCCGCTTGCGATTTTTGATCTATGGGAATCGGAGCAAGCTACCGGTGATCCGCGAAATTCTCTGTATTTACGGGGTGATGAAATTGAGTAAGGAGTTTCGATTTTTCACATATTTGCTAGAAAGCTATGCCCAGCATAAAAATACAACAGCAGGTGCCGTGCTGAAAACGTTGGATGAAAAAGGACTTACCGATTTTGTTTATAAGATGTACGACCTGTATCATGTCGAAGCGATTGAAAATGCGTATATGGACTTGGACAGCCTGATTGCAACTGGCAAGCCTGCATGGTAGTTGCAGCTTGCATTTCTTGAAAAATATGATATAGTAAATTTGTGATATGGCTTGGGCATATGTTCTTTGGGCCACCGCAGGCGGGAAGAATTTCTCGCTGTCTGTCATATGGAATTGCGGTGTTACTCTGCGGAGGACACCTAGGGGGAGCGGATGCGTCTGCTCCTCCTTTTCCTTTCATTCTCCATACACTTCATGTACCTCCGTTGTCATTCGGAGTACGTCTATTGACCTCAAACCGGAGTGTAATGAGGTCAACTACGACCACGATGACCCCGAAAAAGATATTCCTGACCCCATTCAAGCTCAAAATGGCCTCAAACGGCTCAATGGTGACCTTAAGACCTCAAAAATCAAGCCATGTAGGATGGTTTAGTTGGAGTGCAGAGAGACTTCGAGTTGCAGTTGATTGACGTTATCCGTCAGAATCCCAGCTTGACGTATAAAGCATATGGTGAAAAACTCTCTGTTTCGCAGGCGACGGTTAAACGGCTAGTCGCAAAACTGAAGGAAACTGGCAGCATACGTCGTGAAGGATCGCAGCGAAAAGGAACGTGGATCATAACGGATGATGAATAGAAACGCCAAACATTAGCCCCAAACGAGGAACGGACGAATCCGTTCCTCGTTTTATTCTCCATACACCCCATGCGCCTCCGTCGTCATGTCAAACACGCCCTCTGGCAGCTTGACGCGCAGGCTGGTGCCTTTGTTGATGAGCTCATACAGGAGCTTCAGCACAAAGTCGTCCGTATAGCGCGGCTCTAAGACCTCCAGCTCGCAGATATCCAGATACCGCCGGGCGGTATCCGCTTCTTCGTTTAGGCGCTGGATAATGCCCTTGACGGTGTTGCGCTTGGCGCGCATCTTGGCTTCGTACTGAAAAACGAGGAAGAACCGGTGCCGGATAGACTCGCTGGCAATGCCAAGACCAATCTTCTCAATATTGTCTTCGATCTCCGCGCAGCAGTTTTCGCTTTCTTCGGTTTTCTGGAACTGCCGCATCTGCTCGACGTATTCGCTTGTGTCCGGCGGGAGTGTGCGTACCTCGCAGCTCATGCTATCCGGTGCAATTTTCAGATATGCAGCGTAGGATGTAATGATATTTTGTTGGTCAGACGGGGATTTCAGATAGAAGTTGACGGGCAGTACCTCAAGGATTTTAATAAACCGATTGTCCTTCGTGATGACCACGCCGCCGATAATATTCTTGACCGGCAGCCACGCCTGAATACTGTCACGATAGGTCGCACCGCCGTGACTGGATGGCGCGGCTGGGGCGGA
>HF990643.1 GCA_000432135.1 Firmicutes bacterium CAG:124 | reverse complement strand
CCCCCCCCGCCGCTGCTACAGCGGCGGGTGCATTTGCGTGCTGAAAAAGTCCGGTTTTCACGAAGCATTTCAAGCGTGGCATTCAGGTGGGCATTGGCTCTTATGGCAGGCCGCAAAGCGGAAAAGCCTCCGAATTTTGAAAGGAAGCCTTTTCCACTTTTTTGCGGCTGCACGTTGCGGAAAGCGCGGAAGAAAGATGCAATACGTGAAAGTATTTTGGAAGAAAAAATCCAAGAAATTTACAGCCAGAACAGGAGGTAAATTTGCTGTAAACGACAGTTTTTTGGAGAAAAAATTTGTTGAGAATTACTTTAAAAAAGCAAAGAGTCAACACGGTAAAGTGTTGATAAATGTGAAAGGGTGTGATATAAAAACGAAGCAGGACTCCTGCGGAAACTAATTAAGCAAAGTGAAGGAGACGCAGTATGAAGAAGATGTGGGGCACACGGGTGCTGGCCATGCTTTTGGTGCTTGCGCTGACGGCAGGATTGGTGCCGGCGGCGCTTGCGGCAAACAGCGAAGCAGCGGTCGCATTCAAGCAGGTGCCGAATGACACGCTCGATACGCTTATCCGCCCGGATGTGGCGGTGGGCGAAATTGAGGATGCGGAAATGGGAGAGGATACGGCCGCCTATCAGGCGCACGATCTGGTTCGTGTTTCCATTATCCTGGAGGACACATCCACACTGGAAGCCTATTCCGACGCGGCTGCGGAGGGGACACTGGCCGAGGATGCGGCTGCTGTGTCTTACCGCGCAGCACTCCAGCGCAAGCAGGACAGCGTTGTTCGGAAAATCTCGTCCACGATCCTCGGACGGGAGGATCTGGATGTTGTCTGGAATCTGACGTTGGTCGCCAACCTGATCTCTGCCAATGTGGAATACGGCAAGATCGAGCAGATTAAGCAGATCCCGGGCGTTGCGGATGTGGTTCTGGAGCAGCAGTATGAGCCTGCCGCGTCCGAAAACACCGTGCAGCCCAACATGGAGATCTCAACCGGCATGACCGGCACGACCACGGCATGGTCTACCGGCTATACAGGGGCCGGAATGAGGATCGCCATTATCGATACGGGCTTGGATACGTCGCACCAGTCGTTTGACAATGGTGCGTATGAATACGCGCTTGAGCAGAACGCAGCGCGCGCAAAGGAATCCGTCGAAGCCTATAAGGCCTCTCTCGATCTGCTCGATGCGGACGAGATCAACGAAAAGCTGAGTCTGCTGCATATCAAGGAAGGCGTCAGCGCGGCGGATCTGTACCGGACAGAAAAGGTCGCATACGGCTATTGCTACATCGACAAGGATCTGGACGTAACGCATGAGACGGACACGGAGGGCGAGCACGGCTCCCATGTTGCCGGTATCGCGGCGGCCAACCGGTATCTGCCGGACGGAAACGGCGGATATGTCTCTGCATTGGACAGCGTACATATGCACGGCGCAGCGCCGGATGCACAGGTGCTGGTCATGAAGGTCTTCGGCGACGAGGGCGGCGCGTATGACTCGGACTATACGGCAGCCATTGAGGATGCAATCGTTCTCGGTGCGGATACGATCAACCTCTCGCTCGGCTCTGCCAGTCCCGGCCCGAGCAAGGCGAGAACGGAAGCTTATCAGAAGATCTTCGACGATCTGGAGAACGCTTCCTCCGTTGTGACGGTTTCTTCCGGCAATGCCGGCTATTGGGCCAAGAACGCCGATCCGATCGGCTATCTTTACAGCGACGGCGTCAGTATGCAGACGGACGGTCAGCCGGGCAGCTATGCAAACAGCCTGACGGTCGCCTCGGTCGATAACGACGGCTTTATCGGCAACTACCTCCTGATCGGACAGGAGCCGATCGCGCCGTCCGAAACCACCGGCTTTACGAACAAGCCGATCTCCACGATCGTGGGAGAGCACGAATTCGTGTTTTTCTCTGAGGATGCAACGAAGTATGCCGTGGACGCAGCCGGGAACAACCTGCTGCTTGCCTATGCAGATGCGGTCAAGGACAAGATTGTCTTCGTTTCCAGAGGACAGTCCTCGTTCTACCAGAAGCATGATGCCGCAGCCGCCGCAGGCGCGCTGGCGTGCGTGGTCTACAACAACCAGTCTGGCTCAATCAATATGGACCTGAGCAGCAGTACCGCAACGATCCCGTGCGTGTCGATCACACAGGACGACGGCGAACTGGTCCGCACGCAGGCCGAGCCGGTTTATGCAGAGGACGGCACGACAGTCCTGTATTATACCGGCAAGATCGAAGTGCGCGGCAAGGAACCGGTTCGGTTCAACCGCGATTATAAGACCATCAGTGAATTCAGTTCCTGGGGCGTTCCGGGCGATCTGACGCTGAAGCCGGAGATCGCTGCGCCCGGCGGCAATATCTACTCGCTCAACGGCCTGCACAACAGCACCAGCGGTATGCAGGGCGGCCACCAGGACTATGAACTCATGAGCGGCACCTCGATGGCTGCGCCGCAGATCGCCGGTATCGGCGCACTGGTCAAGCAGTACATTGAATCCAAGGGCCTTTCCTGCAGCGATCTGACCGACCGCGCGCTGGCCCAGTCGATCATGATGTCCACGGCAGAGCCGGTCGTCAACAATGAAAACGACGCATATTACCCGGTCATTCAGCAGGGCGCAGGCATGGTCAACGCCGCGGCGGCGACCTCTGCGGACTCCTACATTAAAATGCAGGCTGATGCGACCGCATCCTGGGCTGACGGCAAGGTCAAGGCAGAACTTGGCGACGACCCCGCACGCACGGGCAGCTATGATTTCAGTTTCACCGTCAACAACCTCGACGGACGGACGCACGCCTATGCGCTGAGTGCCGAACTGTTTACGCAGGCTCTGCTCGACTATGAGGGGCAGAGTTACATGGACACGCTGACGACGCCGCTGAGCGCTGCTGTGACGTGGACTGTGAACGGCAGAACGACCGACAGCCTGAGCCGCGATTACGATTATAACAACGACGGCCGGGTCGATCTGGAAGACGGCCAGCTGCTGCTGGATGTCGCGTCGAAAAAGCCGGGCGCAAAGCTTCTCAACGCCAAGGCCATTGCCGATTTGAACGGCGACGGCGCTGTGACGGCCTATGATGCACACCTGTTCCTGAATCTGCTTCAGGAGGCGACGATCCTTGTTCCTGCAAACGGTAAGGCTGAGGTCGTCTGCCACATCCGCCTGCTCGACCGCAGTGCGCTGAATACTTCGTATCCCACGGGCGCGTATGTGGAGGGCTATGTCCGCGTGCAGGGCCTCGCCACAGACGAGGGCGCCGCCGGCACGAGCCATTCCATCCCGGTGCTCGGCTACTACGGAAGCTGGTCGGAGCCGTCGATGTATGATGTCGGTTCTCTGATCGACAGCATTTACGGCACGGAAACGCGCGCGCCCTATCTCGGCACGACGAACAGCTATGGCTACACCGTTTCCAACTTCCTAAACATTCTCTATGCCGGTGAGACAGAATCCTCTGCAATGGTCGGCAACCCCGTTGACTTTGACGACGAGTATCTGAGCGTCCGCAACGCCTTCAACAATCAGGGCGGCAACAGCATCAGCACGCTTGTCTTCTCGCTAATCCGTAACGCGGGCAACTCCCGCCTCCAGATCGTCGATTCCAACACGAAGACAGCGTATCTGGACGAGGAAGTCGGCGCAGCGACTGCTTCGTACTACTCCGAAAATGCAAACGCATGGCAGCATACCCGGCTCCAGCTTGGCATTGACTGGAGCGGCACAGACGCCTCCGGCAATGCGCTCCCGGAGGGCACCAGCGTGGATCTTACGCTGACGATGGCCCCGGAATACTATGCAAATGCCGATGGCAGCTATCGTTGGGATGAACTCAAGGATGGTGCAAAGTTGAGCACGCACCTGACCATCGACAATACCGCGCCGGAACTCATCTCCGTCCGTCAGGATCTGACGCAGAAGACGCTGGCCGTTACGGCCATGGATAACCGCTATGTCGCGGCTGTCATCCTCTGGAACATGACGGATACCCCGACGCCGGTCAGCTATATCCTGCCGAATCAGCCGGAAGACGCACTCGGCAAGACGACCGACTGCACGTTCGATCTCTCCAAGCTGAGCGGCGGCGAGAAGCTTCTGCTTCAGGTTGTGGACTATGCCTACAACGCCTCTGCATATCAGCTGATCAGCGGCGAGGAGCCCGCAGAGGCGCTGACCTCCGTCACGCTTTCCCCGGAGAGCGTCTCCCTGCTTGCAGGTTCCAACTATACGCTTGAAGCTTCCACAGAGCCGTATTACGCCGACGATAAGTTGGATTGGACGTCCTCCGCGCCTGCGGTCGTGACGGTCAACAATAACGGCCAGATCAAGGCCGTCAGCGCCGGCACCGCAACAATCAAGGCGGCTTCTCATAAAAATCCCGAAGTCAATGCTTCCTGCACCGTACAGGTGCTTGCGCCGAACTACACGTTCCGCGGACTTTTGACAGCAGACAATCAGGTGCAGACCTTCGAGTGGAATCTCGCAGACAGCGAGACATGGGAAAAGGTCGCAGCGGTTGACGGAATCGGCAGCCGCGTGACCTCGGCAGGCGCTTCCAGCGCAAACGGCATTTATGCGTTTGACGTGGGCGGCAGTGCATATGAGATCGATTTTGCCACCGGCAAGATCCTGAACACCGGCAGCGCACCGTTCTCGGACGAGATTGGCCCCGTCGCATACGACGACATTGCCCTTTCCCGCAAATATACCGGAACGGAGTCGCTGCACGGCGATCTGCTGACCGGTGTATACTCCATGAACATCATCCCGATGCAGGATCCGATGAACGGCAGCGCCAGCAGCTACATCAGCGTGTATGACCTGTTCGGCTATGACGCGGATGGCTTCTCCGGCATCACCTCGCTGGGCTCCATCACGTTCAAGGATCCCGATAGCGGTGAGGCTGTGGACGCTGAAGCCTATTATGTGATCGACAACGCAGGCGGCATCTGGCAGCTTATGATCTATCCGCAGGACGGCGACTATTACGCAACCTATCAGTACATTCCGACGGATCTGGGCTTCCAGTTCCCGTATGACCCCAACTGGGCGACGCTTTGCTCGCTGAACGTTGCGGATGACGGCGAACTCTTCCTCACTTCGTACAGCACACAGGGAAAGGGCGCTTCCCGCAAGGAAAGCACGACGCTTTACTGGCTGCACTACGATGAGCAAGCGAGCCGCTTCCGCACGGCCATTATCGGCTCCTTCGGCGATATTGCGCCGGTCAGCGTGACCGAGGTCCATACGAACGACTCCACAGCAGATACGCAAAAGACAAGCGTCTTTGAAAAGGCGCTGCGTCCGGAATCGCTCAAGACCGCAAAGGCCCAGCCGATCAGCCAGATGAAGGCGGCAAATAAGCAGACCGCAGGTACGCTCAACAGCGTCAGCCAGCCGCAGAGCACCGGCAGCACAAGCGCGCAGCGCAGCACCGTGACGCTTGATCTGACCGCCATTGCGCCGACGGCAAGCAGCATCATGGAGATCTCGTACAATACGAAAGAACTGACGCTCTCCTCCGTCACAGGCGCGGCGACGCTTACCTCCTGGTATGAGTCCGTGCCTGGCACAATCGTTTTTGCCTGCGCCGAACGCAGCGAGGCCGCTGTGGGCGAACTGCTCGGTCAGCTGAGATTTGAACTTGCGGCAGGCAGTTCGAGTTCAAAGGTCACGATCAAGACGAAGCAGCTGAACGAAACAAGCTTCGCAGCCGGACAGGAAAAAATTCGGACCGTGGTGCTGGGCGACAGCCTGAGCCGGATCCTCCCCGCGATCATCTCCTCCGGTGAAAAGGACTGCCCCAGCCGCAGCTTCCGCGATCTGGATACGACCAAGTGGTATCATGAAGCAATCGACACAATGCTGCGTGAGGGCCTGATGAACGGTACCGGAAATGGGCTGTTCGAGCCGAACGGCACACTGACCCGTGCGATGCTGGTCACGATCCTCTGGCGTTCGGAGGGCAAGCCCGCAGCTTCTGCCCAGACGTCGTTCACGGACGTTCCGGCAGGTGCCTATTATGCGGAGGCTGTCCGCTGGGCAGCTGCCAACGGCGTCGTCAAGGGCGTCAGCAGCACGGAGTTCGGCCCGTCCAAAAACATCACGCGGCAGGAACTTGTCACCATTCTTTGGAGACTGGCCGCGAAGAAGGGCCTGAATACCTCCAACGCCGGTCTGACCGTTCCGGAGTTTGCCGACCGCAGCCAGATCGCCGCGTGGGCAGCCGAGGCCATGAGTTGGGGCTGCACCAGAGGCATTTTGACCGGCAAGAGCGCGAACCGCGTTGACCCGACTGGCACTGCAACCCGCGCAGAAGCAGCGGCCATGATTGTCCGCTTCCGGAATCTCGGTACAGCAGGCGAAAAGCAGTAAATCCACACCATGCAGCAGCGCGAAGCTTCAGCCGCTGCTGCATGGTGGTCTGAAAGAGACAGTGCTAGAAGCGCATTGCATGCCATAAAATGAAATGAGGGAGAAAGAACCTGACGGCTCTTTCTCCCTCCGTTTTTGGTTTATGCCGCTGTATAGACCTTTTCCCAGCGGACAGTCGCGTAGAACACGATCGAGAGCGCCGCTGCGATCGTCCAGCCGATGGGCCAGGAGCTCCAGATGCCGGTCGTGCCGAGCGCCGTGCGGGACAGAATTTCTGCCAGCGCCACGCGGAGCACCAGATCGGTGAACGTCGCAATCATGAACTTCTTCATAAGGCCCGCGCCGCGGAGCACACCGTCGGAGACGAGCTTGGCAGACACGATGAAGTAGAACGGCGCGATGGACATACACGAAGAAGTAGAACTGCATGATCATGCCCAGGAATTCAACGCCTGTATCCATTGCCTGCCCCGTGGGACTGTCGAGGAAGATATGCACGAGCGGCTGCCCGGCGAACACGTAGAGCGCCACCAGCGGCACACACAGCGCCCAGACGAGTTTGATACCAGCCCGAAAGCCGGACTTGATGCGATCATATTTGCTGGCCCCGAGGTTCTGCGCCGTATAGTTGGAAATGCCGTTGCCGAGCGTGGTAAGGGACGTGATAACCATGTTGTTGAGCTTCACCGCCGCAGAGTAGCCTGCCATGACGGCCGCGCCGAAGCTGTTGATGACGCTCTGGATGATGATGTTGCCGACGGAAATAAAGCTCTGCTGCAAGATGCTCGGAATGGCGATGACCGCGAACCGTCCAAAATGGTTCCACGAGAAGATCTTTACTTTTCCTTCCGTCGGGATTTTCGCAAAGCGGCGGAAGACGACCACAAGCGCCAGCACGCAGCTGATTCCCTGGCACAAAAACGTCGCCCAGGCAACACCGGCAACGCCCATGTTGAACGCCGTAACAAACAGAATATCGACCGCGATATTAGACGTGGACGAGCAGGCAAGAAAGATAAACGGCGTTTTGGAGTCGCCCAGCGCTGAGAAAATGCCGGTTGCGACATTGTAGAGGAACACGAACGGCAGACCGTAAATGTAAATGTCGAGGTATAATTTCGAGTCCGCGAAGACCTCTTCCGGCGTTTTGATGAGCCGAAGCAAACTGTCGCAGCAGAGCGTGCCCACGAGCATCAACACCGCGCAGATCACGCAGCTGGAAATGAGCGCCGTGTAGACCGTCGTCTTGAGGTCATTATACTGCTTCGCGCCGAAAAACAGCGCCGCAAGAACCGAGCAGGCGATATTGCAGCCGAAGGCAAAGGCGATGAAAATGAGCGTAATTTCGTAGCTGTTGCCGACGGCAGCAAGGGCGTTGTCGCTGATGAATTTCCCCGCGACGAAGCTGTCGGCGATATTATAAAGCTGCTGGAAGATGATGCTGCCAAACAGCGGCAGGCAGAACTGCCAGAGGACTTTCTCGGGCTTGCCTGTCGTCAGATCCTTATTCATGTTGCATCGCCTCCTTCGCGGATGCAATAACGCTTGCCGCGCCGCTTACGCCGTATTCGCTCGACGAGAGCATCAGATCGTAGCTTTCCGGTTCGCCCCAGAGTGTGTCCGCGTAAAAATCAAAGTGGTGCTTGCGCATCCGGTCGACCTTCTGCGCCTTATGAAGAGCGCGTTTTTCATCCAAATTATTACGCGCTGCAATGCGCTTTGCCCGGTCGGCGCTATCCGCATAGATGAAAACGGAAAGCGGACGGTAGCCTGCGGCCCGCAGAATGGCGGAGGCACACCGGCCAATGATGACGCAGTCACCCTTTTCTGCAAGTTCTAAAATCGCGCGGCGCTCGGCTTCAAAGACCCGCGCTTCTTCCGAGTAAAACGCCTCGCCCAGCGCGGCGGTGTCCGCAAAGGGATTGCCCGAGACGGCAATGCCAAAATCCTCGCCCTTTTCGTCGTATTCCGCGACGGCGGTTTCGGAAAGCCCCGCTTCCTGCGCGGCTTTTTGAATGAGGCATTTATCGTAGCAGGGAATCCCCAGCTTTTTTGCGACTGCTTCGCCAATTTCCCGGCCGCCGCTGCCATACTGGCGGCTGATGCAGATGATCGTCCGTTCCATCTTTTTTTGCTCCTGTCTTACATTTTTTCTCTTGACCGCCCCTATCGTAGCAGAAAAATGAAATATGTAAAATCTATATTTGACATTTCCGATATATCAAAATAGAATGGCAGAAGAGAAACGAATGCACGGAGGGTGCCATGTATATCAGCTACGAGTATTACCGGATTTTCTATCACGTCGCCAGGTGCGGCAATCTGACGAAGGCGGCGGAGGCGCTGCAGAACAGCCAGCCAAACTTAACACGCGCGATTCGGAACTTAGAGGCGGAGATCGGCTGTCCACTCTTTTCGCGCACGAATCGGGGCATGATTTTGACCCCGGAGGGCGAGGGGCTGTACCGGCACATAAAGATCGCCTGTACGGAAATTGAAGCGGGCGAAGCCGCCGTGACGCAGAGTCGGACGCTCGAGCGCGGAAACGTGTTTCTGGCAGCAAGCGAGGGTGCGCTTCGGTGTTTACTCCTGCCGGTACTTAAAAGGTATCAGGAAAAGTACCCCGGCGTGCATCTTCGCATCAGCAACCACTCCACGCCGCAGGCCGTCGCGGCGCTGCACGAGACGACGGCAGATTTTGCGGTCATCACAACGCCGGTTACGCTCTCGCCGTCTCTCACGCAGACGATCGTCAAAGAAATTCGGGAGGTTCCGATCTGCGCGCCGGCCTTTTCCGGTTTGCTTGGACGAAGCGTCGCGCTTTCCGAGCTGGAAGCGTATCCACTCATCACGCTCGGCGCGGGCACGACCTCCCATGCGTTCTACGTCTCTGTTTTCACCGCGCAGGGCGTTGCTTTTCAACCCGCCATCGAAGCCGCCACGGCTGACCAGATCATCCCAATGGCAGAAGCGGGGCTTGGCGTCGGCATCGTGCCGGAGGCGTTCATTCGTCCGTCTGATAATGTGCGCCGCATCGAACTGCAAGAGCCCCTCCCGCTGCGTGCCGTGTGCATCGTGAAACGGAAGGGGCAGCCCCTGAGCGTCGCCGCGAGGGAGCTGGAGCGGATGCTGCTGGCGGCTGGGGCTCAGAGCACCTGACTCAGATTTGCTGCTTCAAAAGCCGAAGCAGCTTTTCTTTTCTGTAATGCAGCGTCATCACCGGGATTCCTGTTTTCTCGCTGTAGGCACGCAGGGTCAGCGGCGGCGTTTGCAGATATAACGCACGAAGCAGCGCCGCGTCTTCCTCCGGAAGTGCATCTACTACTTCACGAACGCGCTGCACGGCAAGGGTAAAATTGCATCGTGGGTACTGCATCTTGTGGTATGATTGCCACGTTTGTTGCGTGAACATCATATAGGAGGGCAATCACCATGCAGTACACCGATAACGAAGCCGCATTGATCGGCGGCCTGATCTCAAACTATTTCTTTCAGCCGTCCGTGGACGCAAAGCTCCGCGAATCCTTGCTCATGGTCGGTAAGGAAGCAGAAACAGATTAAAAGACAGACTACCCCACGATTCCAATAATTCATCAAGATATAGAAAGAGCCGGAAGCAAATTTCTGCTTCCGGCTCGTGTTTTATCTGTGTTATGCGGCTTTCTCTAGGCTGCCGTGTTTTGTTTTCTATGACCAGTATAACCTAGTGCAAACGCTGCTGCAACCGATGGTGCAAGTTATTTTTACATTCTGCATTGGCATAATCAACAAATATTATAATGTAAAATTGGGCAATATCAGCAAAAACTCAGTTTGCTGTTCATGAATTACGGGAATTTGACAACGCGCATCAAAATCCATCTGACACAGTGCATGAAGACGAGATTTGCCAAGGATGTTTTCTGCCAAAAAATCATAACCACCGGCCGTGCCGGTGGTT
>HF990642.1:1644-8583 GCA_000432135.1 Firmicutes bacterium CAG:124 | reverse complement strand
GGGGAAGCTGGCTGCGGAGCGAAGCGGAGCAGACTGATGAGGGGCTATGCAGCGCATTTGCAAGCCGCGTCATAAATTCATGCTTCTTCATTGTATGCATCCTCCAACAGATTTCTGACAGACTGTGCAAAGTTCAGATATTCCGCACGGTCGTTCTGATACGTTTCCCGTCCAAGCTCCGTGAGCTTGTAATATTTGCGCGGCGGCCCGCCGCTTTCCTCCTGCAGATAGGTCGTGAGCAAACCGTCCGACTTCAGCTTCCGCAGGATCGGATAGACCGTGCCATCCGCAATGTCAATGTGCTGGGAGAGGAAATCGGAGATCTCATAGCCATAGCAGTTGCGCTTGTGCAGCAGCGACAGCACGCACAGCTCCAGCACGCCCTTTTTATGTTGCGTGTTCATCCGCAGCTCCTTTCCGTTTGGTTTGTCCTTTCACTAGTGTATTATATTCACTAGTTTGAAAATTTCAATAGTAAATTTTAAAAACAGCAGGGAGTTTTTCTCCCTGCTGTTTTGTCAATATTCTGTTTTTACCGCTGGTCGGCAAAAGTGGATGGATAGCTTGGGTTTAAATTATCCTAAAATTTGGATAGTAAGACAACCGTCTCAATATGCGCGCATTTTGGGAAAAGATCAACCGCTTCGGCGGAGCGGAGGGTGTAGCCTTTTTCCGTGAGCAGCTTCACGTCGCGGGCGAGGGTGGCCGGGTCGCAGGAGACGTAGACGACGCGCTGCGGCTGCATGGCGGCGATGGCCTCGATCACGTCGGCGCTTACGCCCTTGCGCGGCGGGTCGACGACGATCACGTCGGGCTTTTCGCCGCGCTCGGCCAGCAGCTTCGCAGCTGCGCCCGCATCCATGCAGTAAAATTCCGCATTGTCCATGCCGTTCTGTGCGGCATTAAATTTTGCGTCTTCGATCGCCTGCGGGATAATCTCGACGCCGACGGCCTTTTTCGCGTGCCGCGCAAGACAGAGCGTGATCGTACCCGTGCCGCAGTAGAGGTCAAGCACCGTCTCTTCTCCGGTCAGCCCGGCAAGCGCGGCGGCTTTTTCATACAGACGCTCGGCCTGCGCGTGGTTGACCTGATAAAACGCGGGCGCGGAGAGTCGGAATTGCAGGCCGCAGAGCGTGTCGGTGATCGTTCCGTCACCGTAAAGCGGCAGAAATTCCGTGCCGAGCACGGTATTGCCTTTTTTCGTGTTGGGGGAGAAGACAATGGTCGTGATGCCCGGCTCGGCGGCGAGGAGCGTCTGGACGAGCTGCTTTTTCTTCGGCAGCTGCTGTGTGTTGGCCGTGATGCAGACGAGGATCTGCCCGCTTTCCGCGCCGAAGCGGATATAAATATGCCGGATGTAGCCGGTATGCGCGGCCTCGTCATAGGCGCGGATGCTGTATTTGCGCATCCAGTCCAGAACGGCTGCGCGGATGCGTTCGGCGCAGTCCGGCTGGATGCGGCAGTGCGCGGCCGGAATGACCGTGTGCGTTTTTCCGGCGAAAAAGCCCGCGACGGGCTTTCCGTTCTGCTCCTGCACGGGGAACTGCACCTTGTTCCGATAGCCGTCGGTCTGCTCTGCGCCGGTGATGGGCAGGGAAGCGAGCGTCTGGCCGCCGATGCGCGTCAGGCAGCTGTGGACGTGCGTGCGCTTAAGCTCCAGCTCCTGCGCATAATCCATGTGCCGCAGCGCGCAGCCGCCGCATTTGGGAAAATACGGGCAATCCGGCTCTACGCGGTGCGACGACGGCTGCTCCACGCGCAGAATCTCGGCAAAGACCGCCGAGCGTCCGATGTGCGCAATGCGGATTCTGCACAATTCGCCCGGCAGCGCACCGGGCACGAACACGACCTGTCCGTCGACACGGGCGACGCCCGTCCCGTCCACGGTCGCGGCTTCGATTGTCACCTGAAGCGTATCGCCGCGTTTGAGTTCCTTCATAGCTGTGTGGAATGTTTCACGTGAAACATTCACTCCTCCTTCAAAAGCTCGCCGGTGGTCAGGTCAATATAATAGGTATGCAGAAACTGCTGATCACCGGTTTCCGTGGAATAGGAGACGGAGAGCGTATAGCTTACGATGAGCGTGCCATTCTCCTCGGAAATGCTGTAGCCGCCGTTGACGTAGCCGATCGCGGCCTTTTCCTGCGCGGCTGGGTAAACCGTCTCCTGCGCATAGGAAATGACGGTCTGCGAAAGCTCATCAAAGACGGCGTTCGCCGCCGCAGACGCGTCGTCACTTTCCAGCGTCAGATGGGGCAGGGTATAGGTGCAGCTGACGATTTCCTCAAGGTCGGTCTGGATCCTCTCCGGCTCGTCGAGCCAGCTTGCATCCAGACCGTCCTGCGTCTGATTCTGGTTCGGCGTGATGTGGATAACATTGTCCTGCGATTTTTCCGCTTCTGCCGGAGCTTCCGGCACAATTGCCTCTTCCTGAACGGGCGCAGCGTGTTCTTCCTGCTGCACGGGCTTTTTTGCGCAACCCGCAGCGCTGAGAATGAGTATGGCAGCCAGAGTGGCCGCAAAAAGCTTTTTCATATACAAACCTCCTGTATGTCTGCGATTTTAACACAGAAAGACGCTTGTGTAAAGCCGGGAAAGGCGCTATACTGGGAGACAGCTTGAGCTTTGGAGATGAGTTTTATGCTGGATTATCGTCACTGCACGCTCTGCCCGCGCGCCTGCGGCGTCGACCGGACGGCAGGGGAGCGCGGCTTCTGCCAAATGCCTGATCATATTCTTGCCGCGCGGGCCGCGCTGCATTATTGGGAAGAGCCGGTCATTTCCGGAAGCTTCGGCAGCGGCGCGGTGTTTTTCTCCGGCTGCACGCTGCGCTGCGCGTTCTGTCAGAATGGGGTGATCTCTCAGGAGAATTTCGGGAAAGAGGTTTCTTCACAGGAGCTTCGCGCCGCGTTCGAGCGGCTGATCGACGAGGGCTGTCAGAACATCAATCTCGTCACGCCGACGCACTTTCTGCCGTCCATCCTCCCGGCGCTTGCGCCGAAGCTGCCCGTGCCGGTCGTGTATAACTGCGGCGGCTACGAATCGGTCGAGACACTGCGGGCCTTGGAGGGACTGGTCGATATCTATCTGCCGGACTTTAAATATTCTGACGCAGCGCTTGCGAAAAAGCTCTCCGCCGCGCCGGATTATCCGCAGATCGCGTCTGCGGCTATTTTGGAAATGCACCAGCAGGTGGGCGGCGCGGTGATTGAGGACGAGCAGATGACGCGCGGGGTCATCATCCGCCATCTGGTTCTGCCGGGCTGCATCGACAATTCACTCGGCGTGCTGGACTGGATCGCAGACAATTTTCCGAAGAAAGACGTGCTGGTCAGTCTGATGAGCCAGTATGTGCCCATGGGCCGCGCAAAAAAGCTGCCGCCCTTTGACCGGCGCATTACGCAGGAGGAATACGACGCAGTTCTGTCGTATCTGTATCTGTTGGAGCTGGACAACGGCTATACGCAGGACTTTTCCGCCGCCTCGGCAGAGTATATCCCGGAATTTGATCTTGAGGGATTATAAATTTTAAACAAACGTTTGCATTTTTCAATAAGGTGTGCTATACTGGATTCACAAGCAGGAAAGGAGCTGCCAACATGGGCCGGACCAGCAGCAAACGTGACGAAATTCTTCACTTCCTTACGAAATTCACAGCAGAGAACGGCTATGCGCCCTCCGTGCGTGAGATCTGTGCCGCCGTCGGTCTGCAATCCACGGCGACCGTCCATTATCACCTGAACGCGCTGCGTCAGGATGGACTGATTGAAATGGACGGCATGAAAAAACGCACAATTACCCTCGCCGATTCCCACCGGGCCGACCGCATCCCCGTCGTCGGCGTGGTCACGGCAGGTCTGCCGATTCTGGCAGTTGAAAATATTGAAGGCTATCTGCCGTGGGACGGCGAAGCGGGCTGCTTCGCGCTGCGCGTCCGCGGTGATTCCATGATCGGCGCGGGAATCCTCGACGGAGACAGAGTCGTCGTCCGCGCCCAGCCGACGGCGGACAACGGTGAGATCGTCGTTGCGCTGCTCGGAGACTCCGCAACGGTCAAGCGCTTCCGCAAAGACGGCAAGCAGATCTGGCTCCTGCCGGAAAATCCGGCCTATGACCCCATTGACGGCAATCAGGCCCAGATCATTGGGAAGGTCAAGGCTGTAATCAGAACCTATTAACCTATTAAATTGAGAGAATAAAACGCTCTTGCTCCAGTATCACCGGGGGAAGGGCGTTTTTCACGATACGCTTGTCAAGAAAAAACTCGTATTATAAATTTGCAACAGCCCTTCGGTTTTTCTGGACTTTTCTCACGAAGATTGAAGTAACTCAAAATTTCTGATGCAGTCCATATAAGTTCCGTAGGGGCCGATGCCTACATCGGCCCGGCGAAGTGCACCGTTTTATAGGAATCTTCGGCGAATTCGTACCGCTTTGCTGGGTTTGCCGGGAATATATTTTATTCATTCAATCTCAATGTTTCACGTGAAACATGAAAAACAACAAATTCACATCACTTCTTGCATTTTCAGAAGCAGGACATTATAATAGAATGCAAAATGGGGCCGAAGGGGCGTGAAATGGGTATGGCGAAGGTTTTGGCGTTTGTCAATCAAAAGGGCGGCGTGGGGAAAACGACCTCTGCGGTCAATCTGGCCGCTGCGCTGCAAAAAGCGGGAAAACACGTTCTTCTGTGCGATTTTGACCCGCAGGCCAATGCGACCTCCGGCCTTGGCGTGGAAAAAAGCACGGCTGCCCATTCGACCTATGATATCGTGATTGAGGATTTCCCCGCCGCAGACGCGGTGATCCACACACAATACTGCGATGTTCTGGCCTCCAACGTCGCGCTGTCCGGCGCCGGCGTGGAGCTGGTGGGCGTTGAGAAGCGGGAATATGCGCTGAAGACTGCGCTCCAGCCGCTGCGGGAACAATATGATTATATTTTCATTGATTGCCCGCCGTCTTTGGAGCTGCTGACGCTCAACGCGCTCTGCGCCGCAGATCAGGTGCTGATCCCTGTGCAGTGCGAATATTACGCGCTGGAGGGGCTTTCCGATCTGATGGTCACGCTCCGCGCGGTCAAAAGGCGCCTGAACCCGACGATCTCCATCTTCGGCGTTTTACTTACCATGTACGATGGCCGGACGAATTTCTCCGCGCAGGTTGCCGAGGAGGTGCGCCGCCATTTTCCCGGCAAGGTCTTCGCCTCCGCCATCCCGCGCAACGTACGCCTGTCCGAAGCGCCCAGCCACGGGATGCCTGTTTGTGCCTACGACAAATTCAGCCGGGGCGCGGCGGCCTATGACGCGGTCGCGCAGGAGATCCTTGCGAAAGAACAGTGAGAGGAGCAACGCATATGGCAATGCGAAAGGGTCTTGGCAAGGGCCTTGGCGCCCTGATTGGGGACTATAACGAGCAGCCGGACGCGCCCAGCGAGGGTGCAGTAACGCTGCCGCTGCAGAAAATCGAACCGAATCCGCTTCAGCCGCGCAAAACCTTCAACCCGGAAGAGCTGGATTCCCTGGCGGATTCCATCCGGATGCACGGCATTATCCAGCCGCTGACGGTACGCAGGCTGCCGTCCGGGTTCTATCAGATCATCGCAGGCGAACGCCGCTGGCGTGCGGCACGGCTGGCCGGGCTTACCGATGTGCCGGTCGTGGTCATTGAGGCCGACGACAAAAAGGCGATGGAGCTGGCGCTGATTGAAAATTTGCAGCGCTCGGATCTCAACCCGATTGAAGAAGCCCTCGGCTATCAGGAGCTGATGGGCACCTATGAAATGACGCAGGAGCAGGCTGCCGCCCGCGTGGGCAAATCCCGCCCGGCCGTTGCGAACGCGCTGCGGCTGCTGAGCCTCAGTCCGGCCGTTCTGGAGCTGGTCAAGGACGGTTCCCTGTCCGCCGGTCACGCGCGGGCGCTGCTGCCCGTGAAGGACGAGGCGCAGCAGCTGTCCATTGCGCAGAAGGTCATGGCGCTGGGCCTGTCCGTCCGGCAGACGGAGGCGCTCTGCAAAAAGCTCACAAAGCAGGCGCAGCCCGTCAAGGAGCAGCCGCCGCAGGTCGATTATCTGGCCGAATGTGAAAAGGAGCTGACCGCCGGGCTTGGCCGGAAGGTGCGCATTGTCTCCGGCAAGCGCAAGGGCCGCATTGAACTGGAATACTACGGGCAGGACGATCTGCAGCAGCTGTACGACGCGCTGCACACCATCCGCAAAAAGGAGCAACACTGATGGACGAAAAGAAAACCCCGCAGCCGGAGCAGGCTGCCCCGGAAACCGGAAAGCCGCTGAGCGAGAAGCGCAAATCCGCGCTGCTGCGGTACATGGCCGTTCTGTTCTGCGCCGCTTTCATTCTGGTTCTGATCTCGCTGATTTTGCAGACGCACTCGTCTAAAGCAAAGATTTCCGAGCTGAATGCCGCCAGCACAAGCGCGCTTTCCAACGCCGAAGCGCTTCAGAATGAGAACCGCGCCCTGCAGGACGAGAAGATCGCGCTGGAAAAGGAAAATGAAGAATTGCAGGCAAAGCTCGACGAGCTGACGCAGAAGCTGGACGAGGCATCGCAGGCCGAGGAAAACACGCAGGCGGCGGAAAATGAAATGATCAAATCCCTGCGCACCGAGCTTGACCGGACGAAGGAAGCGTATGAAGCACTGCTGGAGGCAAAGGCCTGCGAAACGCGCGAAGGAAACGTCACGTTCTCCCGCGCCATGCAGACGCTTGAACGGTTGAAGGATTATCTGGGCCAGACCGCGCTGGAGGAATATAAGGCGCTTGGCGGAGAATAACAGGAGGAAAAGAACACCATGATCGATATTAAGTTTTTACGGGAAAATCCGGACGCAGTCCGCGAAAATATCCGGAAAAAGTTTCAGGATGCAAAGCTGCCGCTCGTAGACGAGGCCATCCGGCTCGACCCGGGGGAGCGTGGGGCG
>HF990642.1:0-1616 GCA_000432135.1 Firmicutes bacterium CAG:124 | reverse complement strand
CGCAGCAGGAATGCGAGCAGCTGAAGGCCGCCCGCAATAAGCTGTCGAAGGCAAACGGTCCGCTTTATGGCCAGCTGAAAAAAGCGGATGAGGCGCAGAAATCGGAACTGCAGAAGCAGATCGATGAAAACAACGCCAAGGTCAAGGCCGACGACGAGCGCCGCGCGGAGCTTGAAAAGAAGCAGACCGAGGCCGAGGACAAGCTGCGCGAGATCATGTACGTGATCCCGAACATCATCGACCCGTCCGTTCCCATCGGCCCGGACGACAGCCATAACGTTGAAGTGCAGCGCTTTGGTGATCCCGTTGTACCCGATTTTGAGATTCCCCATCACGTCGACATCATGCAGTCCTTTGACGGCATCGACAAGGATTCCGCGGGCCGCGTGGCAGGTATGGGCTTTTACTATCTGCTGGGCGACATTGCCCGCCTGCATGAGGCGGTTCTGGCCTACGCGCGCGACTTCATGATCGACCAGAAGGGCTTTACGTATGTCATCCCGCCGTTCATGATGCACGGCAACGTCGTCAAGGGCGTCATGTCCTTCCCGGAGATGGAAGCCATGATGTATAAAATCGAGGACGAAGACCTCTATCTCATCGGCACGAGCGAGCACACTATGATTGGCCGCTTTATCGACCAGATCATCCCGGAGGCAAAACTCCCCCTGACCCTCACGAGCTATTCCCCCTGCTTCCGCAAGGAGGTCGGCAGCCACGGTCTGGAGGAGCGCGGCGTGTACCGCATCCACCAGTTTGAAAAGCAGGAAATGATCGTCGTCTGCCGTCCGGAGGAATCCATGGACTGGTACAACAAGCTCTGGAGCTATTCGGTTGAGCTGTTCCGCAATATGGAGATTCCCGTTCGTCAGCTCGAATGCTGCTCCGGCGATCTGGCCGATCTGAAGGTCAAATCCTGCGACATTGAGGCGTGGAGCCCGCGCCAGCAGAAATATTTCGAGGTTTGCTCCTGCTCGAACCTCGGCGACGCACAGGCCCGCCGTCTCGGCATCCGCGTCAAGGGTGCGGACGGCAAGATGTATCTGGCCCACACGCTCAACAACACCTGCGTCGCACCCCCTCGTATGCTTATTGCGTTCCTTGAGAACCACCTCCAGAAGGACGGCACTGTCACCATCCCGAAGTGCTTACAGCCGTATATGGGCGGCAAGGAAGTGCTGGTTCCGAAGCATTAAATCAAGACAATAACACTTTCTGAAATCAGCGGCTGCGGTACAAAAAGAAAACGAGCCCGGGGGGATTTCGATTTTCCCCCGGATCTCCTTAAAGCGACCGGAAAAACCGCTTCGGTTTTTCTGGACTTTTCCCGCGGGACTTGAAGCAGCTCAGAATTTTTGATGCAGCGCCTATAAGCGTTGTAGGGGTCGATGCCCACATCGACCCGGCAGGATGCACCGGTTTTACTGAAATCTTCGGCGAAACCGAACCTTCCCACTGGGCCGACAGAGCCGTCGGCCCTTACGGTGAGATTTCGATGCACTCGTACCCCGTAGGGGCGGACGACTCTGTCCGCCCGCAGGATATATCGGTTTTACGGAAATCTTCGGCGAAACCGCAACTTCCCAGCGGGCCGATGTAGGCATCGGCCCCTACAG
>HF990641.1:25069-30773 GCA_000432135.1 Firmicutes bacterium CAG:124 | reverse complement strand
CAGCCGCGTTCATTTTGCGCTGTAATGTGGCTGCGATGTTTTTCTCTATCTGCATATTACAAAGCCACCTCCTCACTACAAGAAGATGATAGAAAGGAGGACGCCTCCGGTAAATGCCGCCTTCCCGGCAAATCTGCCAGCTTTCCGGCACATAGGAAACCGCAGCACCCACAGCGTCCGCGCGCTGAAAAAGACTCTGAATTACTTGGTGCCGAAGATGCGGTCGCCCGCGTCGCCGAGGCCGGGGACGATGTAGCCGTGCTCATTGAGCTTCTCATCGACTGCGCCGCAGTAAAGCTCAACATCGGGGTGCTTTTTGGTGATGAGCTCGATGCCCTAGGGAGCAGCAACGAGGACCATGAGCTTGATGTTGTGGCAGCCGCGCTTCTTCATTTCGGCTGGGCCGGCCGCCCTTCTTCTTTGCGGCGAGCGCCGCGTCGGCAGAGCCGCCGGTGGCGAGCATGGGGTCGACGATCATGATATCGCGCTCGGCGATGTCCTTCGGCATCTTGCAGAAGTAGACGTGCGGCTCAAGCGTTTCCTCGTCGCGGAACATACCGATGTGGCCGACACGGGCAGACGGAACCATGCGCAGAACGCCGTCGACCAGTCCAAGACCGGCGCGCAGAATGGGCACGACTGCAATTTTCTTACCGGCCAGCGTCGGCTCCTCCGCCGTGCAAATCGGCGTTTCGACCGTCTTGGTGGTGAGCGGCAGATCACGGGTGGCCTCATAGGTGATGAGCATCCCGATCTCGCTGACCAGCTCCCGGAAATCCTTGACGCTGGTGTTTTTATCGCGCATGATCGTCAGCTTGTGCGCGACGAGCGGATGATCCATGACGTGTACGTGTTCTCCAAATGCTTTCGTGCTCATGATGTTGCTCCTTTGTCTTTTCTATTCAATTATTTTTTCAAATAAAAGTCCTTGTCATGCTGCCGCGTGCGCTCTGCCTGCGTCTGACGCAGATAATTGGGCGTCAACGCGGCGGCGTCTGCCGGTTCGCCCGCGGCGATCTTTTCCATTGCGGTCAGCGCCACGCCGGAGGCCCTTTGCTGGCGCAGATGCTCGGGAAGCAGCCGCAGCGGCAGATTCTCCTCCTTCAATGTGTCAAAAACGAGCTTCGCGCCGTCGCCGGCGAGATACACAGGGCAGGGAATATTTTTCAGCTCCTGCGACAGCTCTGAAATTGCGATTGCGCGGTCCTCCGTGCGGCGCAGGAGCGCTCCATCGGTCCAATTGAACAGCGCGTTATAGATTTGCCCCTTCCGCGCGTCCATGCAGGCGCAGTAAACGCCGTCGGCGCAGGCTGCGCCGCGCACCATGGCCTCCAGCGTCGAAACACCGTAGAGCGGGAGCTGACGGCCCCACGCGAAGCCCTTGGCGCAGGCCATGCCGATGCGCACGCCCGTAAAGCTGCCTGGCCCGGCGGCGACGGCGACAGCGTCGATATCCTGTGGGGTCAGATCACAGCCGGAGAGCATATTTTTTGCCAGCTCCATCAGCGTTCTGCTGTGGGTCTGGCCGGAATTCTGCATATATTCCGCAAGCAGGCAGCCGTCGGACAGCAGCGCCGTACCGGCTGCCTTCGCAGAGGATTCAAATGCCAGCAGCTTCAAATCGGCTCCCTCCTTCGATGGTGATGCGGCGGGTATCGGGTTCAAGCGGGTCTTTCTCGATGGTGATATGAATTGCGTCCCGCAGTGCGTCTTCCACGTTTTCGCTCCACTCGACGGCACACACGCCGCCGCGTGCAAGATAATCCTCCCAGCCGATGTCGAACAGCTCGTCCGAGGAGCCGAGGCGGTACATATCGAAATGGAACAGCGGGATGCGGCCCGTCAGGTATTCATTGACAATGGTATAGGTCGGGCTGGTCACGAGATCTGTGACACCGAGGCCCTGCGCAATGCCGCGCGTGAGGGCCGTCTTTCCTGCTCCCAGATCGCCGAAATAGGCGATCACATCGCCCGGCAGGAGGCGCTTTGCCAGTCTTTGTCCAAGCGCCTGCGTTTCGTCCGCGCTGTGCGTGGTGATCTGCATACCAAAGCCCCCTATCTGCCCCATTTTATATCTGCCGCATTATAACACAGAAATCAAGTAAAATCAATTCAAAATCATACCAAAACCACGGCAATTTGAAAATCGTGGTTTACTTATTCGTCCTTTTTTGATACAATGTAAAATTGAATTAGGATTCCTATTTTCAAGCTTTATTTTCGCATTCAAAGGAGGCGGCTTTATGCACGGGATATGGAAAGCGATCGGCAGCTTTGTCCGGCGCGCAGATATGATCCTTCTGAGCCTTTGTATTGCCGCCAGCGTCTTCGGCATTGTGGTCATTTCCAGCGCAACAAACGTCAAGGGCAGCGCGCAGTATGTCCGCACGCAGATCCTTGCGCTGGTTCTTGGTATTATTTTATATGTCTTTTTCACGCTGGTCGACGTCGATATCATTGCCGAGCGGCGCGAGCTGCTGCTGATCTTCTCGGCGATCTTCATTCTTCTGCTGTTCCCCTTCGGCGATACCCGAAGCGGCAACCGTTCCTGGCTGGCGTTCAGCTTCCTGCCGTTTTCCATCCAACCGGCGGAGCTTTGTAAAATTCCATTCATTATGATTCTTGCCAAGACCATGAGCATCCGGCAGAACAAGATCTCGCATATCTCAACGGTCCTGCGGCTCGCAGTCATCACGGTCTTCATGTTTGGCCTGATCGTTGTAGCGTCGGAGGATCTGGGTGTTGCGCTGCAGTATCTGTTTATTTTCGTCATTATGGCGTTTGTCGGCGGCGTGAGCCTTTTGTGGTTCCTCGGCGCGTTTGCGGTGCTGCTTGTAGCTTCTCCATTTTTGTGGCAGTTTCTCAGCTACGACCGGCGCAGCCGTATCTGGGTGCTGTTTGACCCGCGCATCGACCCGGCGGCGCAGGATCAGCGCTACCAGATGAACCGCAGCCTGCGCGCGCTTCAGAACGGCGGGATCACCGGGCAGGGACTGTACCACGGGACGATGGTGCAGAGCGGCACGATCCCCGCGCAGCATACCGACCTGATCTTCTCCTCTATTGGCGAGGAGCTCGGTATGCTCGGCTGCATGGCAGTTCTCATTCTGCTGACGGCCATCATCATCCGTATCATCTATGTCGGCATCAAATCCGGCAACTATATGAACCGGCTCATCTGCGTCGGCATCGCGGGCATGCTTACGGCGCAGGTGTTCATCAACATCGGCGTGTGCATCGGCCTTGTGCCGGTCATCGGCCTGACGCTGCCGTTCTTTTCCTACGGCGGCAGTTCGCTCGTCACAATGTTTTTCGCCATGGGCATTGTATCCGGCATCAATATGCGCCCAGCGCCGGACAGCAGCGCACGGTATATCCGGCCTCCGCTTTCAGCATAAGCGGCACCAGACAATTCTCTTTGAAAGGAGTTATCAACATGAAGGTTATTTTAACACAGGATGTAAGAGGTCAGGGCAAGCGCGGCCAGATGATCGAGGTCTCCGACGGCTATGCGCGCAACTTCCTGCTGCCGCGCAAGCTTGCGCAGGAAGCGACCGCAGACAACATCAACACCATGCGCATGAACGACAAGGCCACGCAGGAACGGCAGGCCAAGGAGCGCGCGGAAGCGCTCGAGCTGCGCAACCGCATGAAGGATATGACCGTCGTCGTCACCGCCAAGGGCGGCGGAGCAGGCCGCCTGTTCGGCTCGGTCACGAACACGGAGGTTTCCGAGGCGCTTGCGAAGCAGGCCGGGATCCAGCTGGACAAGCGGAAGATCGTTCTGGACGAGCCGATCAAGTCGGTCGGCGTTTACACCGTCAAGTGCAAGCTCGGCTATGAGATCAACGCAGAACTCAAAATCGAGGTCAAGGAAGCCTAAGTGCGCCTGACCATCATTTCCCGGAAGGATGTGAACATCTATGGATGAGGAGCTGCTTCAGCGGCAGGCCCCGCAGGCACTGGAGGCGGAGCAGTCCGTACTCGGCTCGATGCTGATCGACGAGCGCTGCGTGCCGGACGTGGTCGGTATGCTGCAGCCGGACGATTTCTATCTCCGGCAGAACCGCGAGATCTACGAGACGATCTATACGATGTTCAACTTCTCGGAAAAGATCGACCCCGTTACCGTACTCAATAAAATGAAAGAGCGCGGCGTGTATGACGAGCAGCGAAGCTATGATTACATCGCGCAGCTGTTGAAGATCACGCCGACCGCCGCCAATGTCAAGCAGTATTGCACGATCGTGCATGACAAGTCGCTCCTGCGTGCGCTGGCGACTGCGTCGTCGGAGATCACGGAAATGGTCTACGACGGCGTCGGCACGGCGCAGGAAATGCTCGAGGTTTCGGAGAAAAAGATTTATTCGCTCCGGCGCGGCAACACTGGTGACAGCCTGCAGCACATCGGCAAGGTCATGATCAACGTCTACGACCGGTTGGAAGAGCTGGCGGCCTCCGGCAGCGAGATCCCCGGTCTGTCTACCGGACTTCACGATCTTGACCGCAAGATCAACGGCCTGAACAAGACTGACCTGATCCTGATCGCAGCCCGTCCCGGTATGGGCAAGACGGCTATCGCGCTCAATATCTGCCTGAACGTGGCGAAGACCTATGAAAAGACTGTCGCGTTCTTTTCGCTCGAAATGTCGCGCGAACAGCTGGTCATGCGTCTTCTTTCCACGGAAAGCTTTGTTGAAAACCAGAAGCTTACGACCGGTCATCTGGATGAGGAAGACTGGGGAAAGCTCTCTATCGCCTCGTCCGCGCTCAGCCAGACGGATATCCGCGTGGACGACAATCCGGCTATCACGGTCGCGGAGATCAATGCAAAATGCCGCCGGCTCGACAATCTGGGGCTGGTTTTGATCGACTATCTGCAGTTGATGACCGCCGCCGCGCCCGGGAAATCCGGCGATAACCGCGTAACGGTCGTCAGCGACATCTCCCGTGCGCTCAAGATCATGGCAAAGGAGCTGAATGTGCCGGTCATCTGTCTCAGCCAGCTGTCCCGTGCCAACGAATCGCGTACCGACAAGCGGCCGATGCTGTCTGATCTTCGTGAATCCGGCGCTATCGAACAGGACGCAGACTCCGTCATGTTCCTCTACCGCGACGAGTATTATAACCCCAACACGCAGGACAAGAACATTGCCGAGTGCATTGTTGCGAAAAACCGTCACGGCGAGACCGGAACGGTCAAGCTGCAGTGGCGGCCGCAGTTCTTTACGTTCTCCGATCTGGAATGGAAGCATGACGGATAAAATTCTTTCGTGGATGCGCGGGCAGTGCATGACGCAGCCGGGCGATACCGTGATCTGTGCCGTTTCCGGCGGCGCAGATTCCGTCTGTATGCTGCATGTTTTGTTGTCCTTACGGAATACGCTCGGCATTACGGTCGAGGCGGCGCATTTCAATCATCAGCTGCGCAGCGAAGAATCAGACCGCGACGAGGCGTTTGTCCGTACGCTCTGCGCCGAACTGGGCGTCGTGCTCCATGTTGATAACGGTGATGTACGCGCCCGCGCGGCAAAGACGCACGAATCCGTTGAGGAAGCGGCGCGTGCGCTTCGCTACGCGTTCTTCTCTTCCCTGCCAGGTTTAATTGCAACGGCGCACACGCAGGACGACAATCTGGAAACGGTGCTTTTAAATCTCACACGCGGCACCGGGCTTGCCGGGCTCTGCGGCATTCCGCCGATGC
>HF990641.1:23122-25034 GCA_000432135.1 Firmicutes bacterium CAG:124 | reverse complement strand
GTGAGAGGTTCATCCGGCCCATGCTTGCCGTCTCCCGTGCGGAGATCGAGGTGTATCTCGCGCAAAACGGACTTTCCCATGTGACTGACAGCACCAATTTTCTTCCGGACGCACGGCGCAACCGCCTGCGGCAGTCTGTCGTCCCGCTTCTCAAAGCGGAGAATCCATCCCTCTGCGAAACGGCGTTTCGTATGTGCCGGCTTCTGGAGGCGGACGAGGCGCAGCTTTCTGCGCAGGCAGAGGCGGCGCTGCGGCAGGCCCGGCTTTCGGATGGGATCCGGTGCAGCGCCCTTACCGCGTATCCGGCGGCCGTCCGCACGCGCGCTGTCAAACTGCTGCTCGGTGAGATCCACGCGCCGAAGCTTTCAGAGCGGCACATCAGTGCCGTTGACCGGCTGCTGTTTTCCGAATGCCCATCTGCCCATGTATCGCTGCCGGGCGGATTTACGGCGCGGCGGGAATACGACCGGTTGCTTCTTACTGCCGGCTCCCCTGCCGCATTCGAGCCGGTCACGCTTCTGGCCGGGGAATCCGCCGTTCTTCAGCCGCTCGGGCTCCGTGTTTGCTGCGAATGGCAAGAAAATTTTTCAGAAATTCAAAATACACTCTCCACTTTTGCCGTAAAGTGTGATACGATAGGCTCAACTACACAGATCCTGTTCCGTCCGCGCCGGGCGCACGACGAAATGCGCGTCTCCGGCGGCCGGAAAACGCTGAAAAAGCTCATGATCGACCGCAAGATCCCGCTGAGCAGGCGCAGCCTGCTCCCTGTGGCTGTGGACGAGCATGGAATTCTCGGCGTCTACGGGATCGGCGTCAACCTTGATCGTGCAGCCGCCCCTGGCGACCGCGCGGTCATCATCAGAATAGAAGAATTAGAGAAAGAGGATTCGCTGTATGATTAACAAATCTGATATGCTTCAGGACATTGAACGCGTTCTTGTTTCCGAGGAGGAAATCCACGCGCGGATCAAGGAGGTCGGTGCGCAGATCGCGGAGGATTACCGCGGCAAGTGCCCGATCCTTGTCGGCGTGCTCAAGGGCGTCGTCCCGTTCTTTGCGGAAATGGCCAATGCCATCAGCATTCCTGTGCAGGAGGACTTCATGTGCATCACCTCCTTTGAGGGCGGTACGGAATCCACCGGCAAGCTGACGTTCCGCAAGGATATCGATCACGATATCGAAGGGCGTCATGTTCTGATCCTTGAGGATATCATCGACTCCGGCAGCACGCTCAAAATGATCTGCGAGATGTTCCGTGAGCGCAAACCCGCATCCATTAAGATCTGCACGCTGCTCGACAAGCCCACGGGCCGCAAGGTCGATCTGAAGCCGGATTACACCTGCTTCACCGTTCCGCCCGCGTTTGTCGTCGGCTTCGGTCTGGATTACGAGGATTATTACCGGAACCTTCCGTTCGTCGGCGTTCTGAAGCCCTCCGTCTATCAGGATCAGTAAGCTGATCTTTCTATCTATTCTTTCAAAAGGAGATACTCCGTGAATCAACAGCCCAAAACCGTACAGACGATCATTCTGATCGCGATTCTGGCGCTGGTGCTTGTGGTGATCTCTTCGTCCCTGCTCACGCAGAACAGCAGCAGGCTTGCCTATTCCGACGTGCTCGACCTGTTCGAAAATGAACGGGTCGAGTCGTTCGTTTTACAGGGCGACACGCTGACCATGACGCTGTATGCCAGCGATACGGCGCAGGCAGGCACGGCAGCCGCCAGGATCGGCGACATTGAGACATTCCACAAGGACCTCGACGAGACCATTGCCGCGCAGAGCGCGTCCGGCATTCTCAAGTCCTACAACTATCCTCCCGCCGTCAACTCCATCTGGCGGTCTGTCCTGCCTTATCTCGTCGTCGGCGTTGCGTTGCTGTTCGTCTGGTTCATCCTGATGAACCGCT
>HF990641.1:0-23098 GCA_000432135.1 Firmicutes bacterium CAG:124 | reverse complement strand
ACCGCTCCGGCGGCAGCCCGAACGCCATATCGCAGTTTACGCGCGCAAACGCCCGCTTCGGCGTTCCGAACGGCGAAGCCGTTACCTTTAAGGACGTTGCAGGCGCGGATGAGGAGAAGGAAGAGCTTTCCGAAATCGTAGAATTCCTGCGCGACCCGGATAAATTCAGACAGCTTGGCGCGAAGATCCCCAAGGGCGTTCTGCTGGTCGGCCCTCCGGGCACCGGCAAGACGCTGCTGGCAAGAGCTGTCGCCGGTGAGGCAAACGTCGCGTTTTTGTCCATTTCCGGCTCCGATTTTGTCGAGCTTTATGTCGGCGTCGGTGCAAGCCGTGTGCGCGACCTGTTCGATCAGGCCAAGCGTGTTGCGCCCGCTATTGTATTCATTGACGAGATCGACGCGGTGGGCCGTCAGCGCGGCGCAGGTCTTGGCGGCGGTCACGACGAGCGCGAGCAGACGCTCAACCAGCTGCTCGTGGAAATGGACGGCTTCTCTGCAAACGAGGGCGTGATCGTCATCGCGGCGACCAACCGCAAGGATATTCTCGACCCCGCCCTGCTTCGTCCCGGACGGTTCGACCGGCAGATCTATGTCGGCGCGCCGGACTGGCGCGGAAGAGCGGAGATATTGCAGGTCCACGCACGCAAAAAGCCGCTGGCAGACAATGTCGATCTGCCCGCCATCGCAAAGGCGACCGCCGGCTTTACCGGCGCCGATCTTGCGAATCTGCTGAACGAGGGCGCACTGCTTGCTGCGCGGAACGGCAAAGCCGCCATCACGCAGCAGGATCTGGAAGCTGCCATGATCAAGGTTATTGCAGGTCCGGAGAAAAAGAGCCGCGTCGTCAGCCACTCCGAAAAAATGCTCACTGCCGTCCATGAGGCCGGACACGCCGTGTGTATGTATTGTCTGGACTC
The DNA here is from genome assembly GCA_000432135.1 of Firmicutes bacterium CAG:124. Taxonomy (GTDB): domain Bacteria; phylum Bacillota; class Clostridia; order Oscillospirales; family Oscillospiraceae; genus CAG-170. Next base: position 22,182 of record HF990641.1, on the reverse strand, counting down.
GCAGGATCCCGTGCACCTGATCACCATCATCCCCCGCGCACAGGCGGGCGGTATGACCATCAGCCTGCCGCAGGATGACAAATCCTACGCTTCGCGCAATGAAATGTTCGAGACGGTCGTCTCCTTCCTTGGCGGACGTGTTGCGGAAGCGTTGAAGCTGTGCGATATCTCTACCGGCGCTTCGAACGATCTCCAACGTGCGACAAAACTTGCGCGGGATATGGTCGCGACCTACGGAATGTCGGACGCGATTGGCCCTGTCTCCTATTCGTCGAGTCAGGAGGTCTTCATTGGCCGGGATTACGAAAAAACGAAGCCCTATTCCGAAGCAACGGCAGGCGAGATCGACGTGCAGGTGCAGTCGATCATGCGCGAGGCATACAAGCGCTGCGAGGAGATCCTGACCGCGCATTCGGAACGGCTGGATAAGATCGCGGGCTTCCTGATGGAAAACGAAAATATGAACCGCGCTCAATTTGAGGCGGTCATGCAGGATGAAGCATTGGATGCTCCCGAATCGTAAGGAACCAGCTTGCGCGCCGCAGAGACTGCGGCGCGCAAATCATTTGGAGGACATATGTATTACCGCTCCCTGAACGCGTATCTGCGCGAGACATTCGGCTGCAAGGTCTATAAGCTGGCGCTTTCCGCCGGATGCACCTGTCCGAACCGCGACGGGACGCTCGACGCACGCGGCTGCATCTTTTGCAGCGGAAGCGGTGAATTCGCCGCCTCCGCCGCGCTCCCGGTTTCTGAACAGCTTGCCCAGGCCAAACGCCTTGTCGCGGCAAAGGCCGGGCCGGATGCCCGATATATCGCCTATTTTCAGGATTACAGCAATACCTATGCGCCCGCCGATCAATTAAGGCCGCTGTTTCTGGCCGCAATCGACCGGGATGAGATCTGCGCGCTGTCTATCGCGACCAGACCGGACTGCCTGCCGCCGGAGATCCTCGCGCTGCTCGCGGAGCTGCGGGAAAGGAAGCCTGTCTGGGTCGAGCTTGGCTTACAGACGATCCACGCATCCACTGCGCGGTATATCCGGCGCGGCTATCCCCTTTCCGTGTTTGACAATGCCGTCCGGCAGCTCAAGGCACTGGATATCCATGTGGTCGCGCATATGATCCTTGGACTTCCCGGCGAAACACCGGAGATGATGGTGCAGACCGCACGCTACATCGGTCAGAGCGGCGCGGACGGCATCAAGCTCCATCTGCTGCACGTTTTGTCCGGGACAGACCTTGCTGAGGACTACGCCGCCGGAAACTTCGAAACCATGACGCTGGATGCGTATCTGTCCGTACTGGAAGACTGCCTGCGCGTGCTGCCGCGCGAGCTGGTCATTCACCGTATGACCGGAGACGGCGCGAAGCGCAGCCTGATCGCTCCCATGTGGAGCGCGGATAAAAAGCGGGTCCTGAATGCGCTCAACCGCCGGTTCCTGTCCGACGATCTGGAACAGGGTTCGGCGCTGCTGCTCTGAACGTTTCTTCTATTCTGAATATTTTTCGAAAATGTCGAACAGAAAAATGATTGACAATCGTGAAAAAGCGTGTTATTCTGATTCAAGAGTAACGAATGCGGGCGAAAAAGCCCGCATTCACGTCGTTTTCGATATTCTCGTTCCAGAATATCGAACTTCGGCGAACTTAGTTCGACTATATCGGAGGAAAGAGAACATGAAAAAAGAAAACCTGTTCGTCATTCTGACCGGTGTTGTCATCGGCATCGCAGCACTCGTGCTGACGGCGCTCGGCAACCCGGCCAACATGGGCTTCTGCATCGCGTGCTTTGAGCGCGACATCGCAGGCGCTGTGGGTCTGCATTCTGCTGCCAAGGTCCAGTATGTCCGCCCGGAGATCATCGGCCTTGTGCTCGGCAGCTTCCTGATGGCGCTGGCCTCTAAGGAATGGAAAGCCAGAGCCGGTTCGTCTTCCGCGCTCCGCTTTGTGCTCGGCGCATTCGTCATGATCGGCGCGCTGGCCTTCCTCGGCTGCCCGCTGCGCATGGTGCTGCGTCTGGCTGGCGGCGATCTGAACGCCGTCGTCGGTCTGGCCGGCTTCGCCGCCGGTATCTTCCTCGGCACGATCTTCATCCGCAAGGGCTTCACGCTTCAGCGGAACTACGCCACCAAGACGCTCGACGGCACGGTGCTGCCCGCTGTCATGGTCGGCCTGCTGATCCTGTTCCTGGCTGTTCCCACGCTGTTCAAGCTCTCTGAGGAGGGCCCCGGCTCCAAGCACGCCCCGTTCCTGATCGCGCTGCTGATCGCGCTGGTTGTTGGCGCGCTGGCACAGAAATCCCGTATCTGCATGGTCGGCGGTCTGCGCGACACGATGATGTTCAAGGATCTGCACCTGCTGTGGGGCTTCATCGCCATTTTCGTCACAGTCCTCATCGGCAATCTCTGCCTGCATAAATTCAATCTCGGCTTCGCCGGACAGCCGGTTGCACATTCCGACCATGTGTGGAACTTCCTCGGTATGCTGCTCGCGGGCTGGGGCTCGGTGCTGCTGGGCGGCTGCCCGCTGCGTCAGCTCATTCTTGCCGGCAGCGGCAACGCGGATTCTGCCGTTACGGTGTTCGGCATGATCGTCGGCGCTGCGTTCGCACATAACTTCGGCCTTGCCGGAAACGCGGCCTCCGAAAGCTCTGCGGGCGGCGTTTCCACCAATGGCCGCGTCGCAGTGGTGCTCGGTATCGTGATCGTGCTGGTGATCTCCATCGTAAACAGCATGAAGAAGCAGGAGGCGCAGAAAAATGGTTGATGCAAGAGGCTATCTCTGCCCCATGCCCGTCGTGATGGTGCAGAACGCGATCAAGAAGGACAATCCCGCTGCATTGGAAGTTCTCGTCGACAACGAAACTGCCGTTGAAAACATCAAGCGCTTTGCCGCGCACAGCGGCTATCAGGCGGCTGCCCGTGAAGACGGCACTGATTATCACCTGACGCTCACGAAGAAATAAGCAATACGCAAAACAAAAAGCCGTGAAATTCCGATGGGACATTCGGAGTTTCACGACTTTTCTGATTTTTGTAGTACGTCAGCCGGCGCTGCAGCGGATGGCAAGCCTTGACTGGCCGCCGACGGTACAGGTGAAGAGTGTCAACGGCCAGCCGCCGCTGGTCATATCGGATATGGCGTAGGGAGAAAGCGTTTCAAGGGAATCGACCTTGTAGCGGAACACAGTCCCGTCCATGTCTGTAAACGTGACCGCATCGCCCGGCTGGAGCTGCGGGAGGGACGCAAAATGGCTGCGGTAATTGTGCCCCGCAATGACGAGATTTTCAAGATACGCGGAGCCGGAGTAGCGGCAGGGCGCGATCTGCAGGCCGGGATAGCTCCATGTGCTGATGATGGGGAGCGACAGGCCGAGCGCGGGGATATCCAGAACGCCAATGTAGCGCTGGCCGTCGATCTCGCGTTCCGGCATGGGCAGCTCCGGATTCAGCACATAATCCGGGACAAATGCCTCCTCTTTCCCCTCTCCAGTGGGAGACTGGGAAAGACTTTCCTGCCGGGGCAGGTCGGGTGTCAGGCGTTCAAGTACAAGCTCGGCAGCGTCGCCTGCGGCTGCATCGCGGCGGAGGTTATAGGCCGTGAGCAGCAGCGCGGCGAGAAGGAGCAGCAGCCCCAGAATCGTGCAAAGCGTTCCGCGTTTAATCATGATCATTTTTCCTTTTCAAGAGCGTGCCCAAAATCAGAAGCAGCAGGCCCGCCGCAGCAAGCACCGGGACCGGCCACCAGAGAAGCCCCGTCTGCGGAAGTTTCTGATGCTCAGGTGTATTGGTCAGAATGAACGTATCGCCGGTTTCCCGGATGCTTGAAATGTAGCCGGGAACGGCGTTTTCCTGTATTGTCCAGACGATCTCCGTGCCGTCCGGGTTATACCGGGGAAGGCCGCTCCATGTGTACTGCCAGCTGTCCGTGCAGCTGATAGTCCTTGTGTCGTAGACCGTGCCGTCCTTCAGGAGCGTGACCGTGATCGTATCGGGGCGTTTCTGCTCATAGCCCGTGTCGTCCCAGCGCTTGATCACGGTGCGCGTTATGCTGTCTTCGTCCGGGCTTTGCGGGTTGTAGGTATTGACGACAAGGAAGGTATTGCCGTCGCGCGAAATGCGGACGGTGTAGCGCTTCAGCGGCTGCTCCGTGACGCGCCATTCAATGGCAGAGCCGTCGGCATGGTACTTCGGAAGGCTCTTCCAGGTGTGACGCCAGTTGTTTTTCGCGTTCAGTCGCACGGTGTCGTAAACTGTGCCGTCCTTCAGCAGCTCGACCACGACCTCGTCCGGCCGCAGCTCCTCTACATCGTCCTGCCAGATCTTGATGACCCGCCAGTCGTCTTTATCATCGGGCGGAACGGGCGGATTTTCCGTTCTCGTGTGCTTGGGCGAGGCCGTAACATCATAGAGCCACGTATCGTTTTCCAGATTTGGGAGCGCGATCAGGAATGGCTCGGTTGTGTAGGTGTATCGATCCGTCACGAGTCTGCGGCCAACGACCAGATAGAGGCCTGGCACAAGGCGCTCCTGCCGGTTTGGGAACGTAAGCATCCCCTGCGTGTCCGTTTTTCTGCTGTCCAGCGGCGTGAGTCCGTCGCGGTCCACATAGGCGGCAAGCGTTTCGGCAAGCGCTTTCCGTTCGGCGGCAGTGAGCTTCTCAAGGCTGACGGGATAGTCCGCAAAATCCCCCGCGAGGGTGAAGTTCGCATCCGCGTCAACGGACGCGGCATAGTAGAGGTCAAACGGGACAGACGGAACCGGTTCCCCGTCGTGCCGGTATTCGATGGTGAGGCGCACATCGCGGTCCGTGTCGATCACGCCCGCAGCGGATGCCCGCGCGGGAAGCAGCGCGGCGAGGCACAAAAGCGCGAGAAGATGCGCACAGACTCGTTTTGTCCAATTTCGCATAGCGGTTCCTCCGGCAGATAATTTTTAGCTCCGGCGCTTTTTCTTCGGCGTAACAGCCAGCAGCAGAAGAAGCGCCAGCAGAAGCGGGACAGCGGCGATGGGCGCGACAAGCAGCGGATCGATGCGGATCGCGTCTGCTGTCAGGCGTACAGCCTCGGACTGGTTGTCGACGCGGTGGCCGCGCACAAGCATACGGTGAGAATTGACGCCGTAGGGCGTGCAGGTGACGAGGGTGCAGAGGTCCTTCCCCTCTTCAATGCCGAGCGTTTGCACCTCGCCGGGCAGGACGATGAGAATGCGGTCGACCTCATAGGTCAGCACCTCGTCGAGCGTGCGGATGACGAAGAGATCGCCCTCTGACAACTGGTCGAGGTTCGTAAAGAGCTTGGCACTGGGCAGGCCGCGATGTCCGGAGAGGACGCAGTGCGTGCTCTCGCCGCCGACCGGGAGCGAGCTCCATTCCAGATGGCCCACAGCGATCTGGAGCACGTCGTCGCTCGTGCCGTGGTAGATGGGAAGCGAGACTTTGATGGTCGGGATCTCGATATATCCCATGATGCCGGAGGTGTCGATGCTCAGCTGGCTGAGATAGTCCTCGCGTTGTTCGTCCGTCAGGGAAAAGAGGCTGCCTCTTGAAAACAGATCGCGGTTATAGCGCTGCGCACTTTGCAGCAGCGCATCGTACCGCCCGGCGTCCATGCTCTGCACAGCCTCGTCATACGATGCGACAGCCTGCGAGGCGTGCAGCGAGTTCCAATAGTCGCTCACGGTGGGATAAAGCAGCAGGGACAGTCCCGCAAGCAGCGCCAGAACCAGAAGGATATTGATGAGCTTTTTCATTGCGGAATTCTCCCTGCTGCCGCGAAGGGACGAAGGAAAAGTCCTCCGTCCCTTTGCGGCAAAATTACAAAAATCAGTTTTCAGCCTTGCCCATGCGCTTTTTGGTCACGAGCAGAACACCAGCGCCAACGACAAGCAGTCCGCCGATGACATAGAACAGCGTCGTGCCGATGCCGCCGGTCTCCGGAAGCGTCGCGCCGGATTTGTTTTCGATTTCAAAATGCATGGATGTGATCTGATTTGCGCTGTCGTTGATCGTAATATACGCGGGGTCAAGCCTTGCATCCATGGTATCGGAGCAGTGGAAAGTGACCGCAACCGGCTCAGAGAGCAGATTGTAGCCGCCGGGAGCCTTTGTCTCGTAGAGATAGTACGTAAACTCACCGAAACCAGCGAAAACGATTCCATCACCCAGCTCTGCGGTGTAGGTAATGTTGTTGTCCGCCGCAACTTTTTCAGCCGTGACAAGCTCATAAGGCGCTCGCGCACTGTCGCCGGTGTACATCGGGAGCAGATCAGTCTTAACGGTCGGATTGCCGTTTTCGTCGCACTGCATATCGCTGACCTTAAGATCCGCCCTGCGGGAAAGGACGAACTTTGCGCCGGTCAGCGGAGCCTTGGTCGTGCCGTCGATTTTGGAAACGATCATGGCGAACGTCCATGCGTGGACAGAGCTCTCAGGCGTTTTGCCGGTGCCCTCGCCGTTGGGGTTGTTGCTGTACTCAAGATAGGCCGTGTTGGTGTTCTTACCTTCGCCGATGATATAGAAGTCGGCCTTGTCATTCAGAACAGCGGTATAGTTGACGCACAGGTCATTGCCTGCCTCGATCACGCCGTCGGCGATAGCCTGCTTGATATCGATAGAAAGCTCGAAGTGATCGACTTCCTTGCCGTCGACCATGATCTTGCTGGTAACAAGCGAGCAGTATTTACTGTCGAGCTTGTTGTTCGGATCATTCTTGATCTCAATGGAGAAATCCTCCACTGTTTTGACGTTGGAGGTCAACCCTTCGGTCATGGTATCATAAATTTTGTAGATATAACCGTCGGTGTAGCGGGAGGTATCGGGTACGGTAACAACCATGCGGAAGCTTACGGTGTCGCCAAGCTGGAAGGCCGCATTGCCTGTCTCGCTCCACATGCCGGTGTTGTTGTTTTTGATCTGTTTTTTCAGCGCGGGCTTCTCGCCCTTGGGGGTCGCCTGCACGTTGCCGACGACCTTCATCATGTAGGCGGTGTAGAAGTCGTTCTCGCCGGTCAGGGAGTTGTCCTGATCCTTGACGAGATAGTAACCGGCGGCAAGGCCCGTGATCACGTAGTTGCCCGCGTCGTTTTTGCCGGTGGAGTCCGTATGGCTGCTCAGGAAGGGGGCGATCTTCTTGGCAAACGCCCGCGCGTCCGCGATGCCCTTCAGGTCTTCGGCAACCTGCGCGGCAGTCTTGCCGTCAAACGTTTCGGTGAGGGTCTTGCCATTCACGGCAAGCTCCTGGTTCACGCCGCTGCCCCAGACGATGTTGGAGAGCACCTTATCCTGAATTGCTTCCTCTTTGGCAGGGGACGGGTCGTGGAGGTCGCCAGCAAAGATCTGATAGGCCTCATAGGTGTGGTCGGCGGTGCTGTTGTCGCCCTTGATGGTGATGGTGTAGCTGTCCGCCGCCAGCGCCATCACGCTCAGCGAAAGCACCACAATGAGCAGTGCCATCACAAGTGAAAAAATTTTGCCTGTTTTCTTCATTCCATTTTTTCCTTTCTTGATGCATTTTACATTTTCTTAACGCGTCTATATCTTTACGTGGGACAATAGATTACCATAATTCGACCAGTTTTTCAAGAAAAATCGCTCAAAAAAAAAAAAAAAAATATGAAAAGTGTTGAAATATGTCAATTATCTAGTATAATAGTAACACCTAAAATTCGTGTTTTCATATTTTTTACATAGAATCATTTTACTATCACGGAGCTTGGTTTATGGACGATCTGCTTTTGCGCGATGTTAAGGAATTTAAAAAACGGCATACGCGCCGCCGTCTCTGGCACGGTATCCTGACTGTGCTTGCGTCCATCGTCGTCTTTGTCACGACCTACGCGCTCATCCTGCCCGCCGTTACCATGACGGCCTCGCACATCCACGACGAGAGCTGCTATACGCAGGTTTCCACAATTGAAAAGACCGTGCTTGCCTGTCCTGTTTTGCCGGAGGACGGGCTGCTTGTCGTGCATCGGCACGATGCGGCGTGCTATGATGACGGCACGCTTGTGTGTCCCCTGCCGGAGCTTGCAGAGCATACGCACACGGCAGACTGCTATGCAGCGCCTGAGACGCACGTGCACACGGAAGAATGCTATTCTGCCGCGCGGGGTGAACTGGTCTGCGGTCTGGACGAAGGAGAAGCGCATATCCATACGGACGAGTGCTACGCTTGGCAGACACTCTTGTCCTGCGGGCAGACGGAGGACGAAAGCGCCGAACCGGTGCTCATCTGCGAACAGAAAGAGGTCGTGCTGCACCAACATGACGATGCCTGCTATGCGGCGGACGGCACGCTTATCTGCGCGCTGCCGGAGGTTATTTCGCACCAGCACACGGACAGCTGCTTTGAAACGAGAGAGGTCCCGGCGGATACGCAGACGCTGACCTGCACCAATTCTGACCCCGACCATGTCCATACTGTGCTTTGCTACGGCACATGGATCCTGACCTGTGATCAGGGCATGGACGAGCCCAGCCCGGACGAGCCTTCAGAAGATGAGCCGGTCGAGCCTTCTGAGGAGGAACCGGACGGCGACGCGTCCGTTGATGAGATCAACGACCGTGCTGGCGCGATCACGCTGAAATACTATGTCTATCTCGACGACGCGCCGCGCCTCATTTCAGAGGAATACACCTCCCTGCCAGTTGAAAACAAGCGGCATTACATCACGGCGGCACAGCTTGAGACAGTGTATGCCGCGTATGGCTTTGCAGCGGACGCGTATACGGGCGAACGGTTCTTCCCGCACACCGACCATAATGACCCCTCTGTCATCTGGGCGGATGCGCCCGCGTATCAGGCGGAGACGGACGACGGCACGCTGGAATGGCGCATTCCGCTGAGCACGCGGAACACAAGCTATATCTATTATCTCCCGCACAACAGCGCCGGCTTCGGCAGCTATTTCGAGGGAAGCAAAAAGACTAACGACGAGACGCTCATCCGTGACAATACGTTTTATACCATCAATATTTCCGCACCGCCCACAGCCGCTTCGGAAAGCGGAATTTATCACGTGCAGCGCGGAGACACGTTCAGCGTCGAGCTTTCCATGTTTGCGGACTATGTCTGGAGCTTCAACAATCTGAAGGACGGCGCGGAGCTGCCCCCGGACGGCATGGAGCCGCTGGAGGACGGCAGAATGCGCTTTACGTTCAGCAGCGTTACCCAGCCCATCAAAATTGCCGCATTGCTGTCCTTTATGGAGACACGCGAATATACCATCGTGTATCATGCCAACACGCTTTCGAGCAATCTGCGGCAGCTCAGCAGCGCGGTCAGCGTGGACGCTCAGCAGATCGTGACGAACGGCACGGTGGGCGGCATGGCTATGCTGTCCGAAAAAATCAAGGTCTCCATGGACACGGTTTATCAGCTTCGTAACCCGGATGTGCTGTCCCTGATGGTGCGGTCGAACAAGACCAAACAGGAAGCGCACTTTTTCTATACGTTCCGCGGCTGGCGCGTCAAAACGACCGGCGAACTGCTGGAGCCTGGACAGGCGCTGACGATGGTGCAGCTGAACGCCTGTGAAACCGGCGGAGTCGTAGAGCTTGAGGCCGTATGGGGCGCATTGGACGCACGCGAAAGAATCGCATCCGTGAATTTCTACCTCAACCTCAAATGCGAGATCCGCGACTTCCATAGCAACGGCTTCAGCGACGTTGCGATCGGCGAGTTTACTAAATCGCTGTTCTCATCAGGCATTCAAGGCACGGAGAAGCTCACCACCCCGGAGTCGAGCTTCCTCCTGCTTGCGCCGCCGACGACTGACGACACGGCCTATGAGGTGGACGGCATTCTGCGCGCCATGACGGACACGCCCTATGGCGGCGTGACGCTCGATTCGTTCCCGTCCGATCAGGAAATGTTCGCGCTTCTCCGGGAAAACGGATATACCATCCAGATCCTTGGGCAGGATATCCCCACGCAGCACCTGACGCCGGATTATTTCCAGATCCGCTGGGCCTCACTCAAGTATGATTCCAGCGACGGCTGGCACGTCGACGGCGTGCTGGTCGCAAAGGAAGCAAAGCTCCGCGTGACGAAGACCTTCCTTGGCAGCGATACTGCAATTGACAGGGTCAAGGCTCAGACCGGCGATCAGGAATACAGTATTCTGATCGAGAACGTCTCGGCCAACGACGCGGACGACGAGCGGCTCACGCTTGTGCCTGCCAGCGAGGAAACACGCGAGGGCTGCGTAGGCTATGAATCCTATGACGCGGCCAGCAACACCTACACGTGGATCGCGGGAGGACGGATCGACAGCAATTACGCGCTTTCCGAGCAGAATTATCTGCTGGAAGACATTGCGTCTGCCTCCTATTACCGCATTTCCGACACCGCGAACCCCGGCAGCTGGCAGAGCTACGACGACGATACGCCTGTGCAGACGGCGATGGTCTCCTACCCTGCCGATACGCCCCAGCGCAGATACCGCACTGTTGCTTTCCAGAATTCCTATCTTGATACCGGCACGCTGACGCTGCGGAAAATCGACTCGTTTACGCAGAACGGCATTGCGGACGTGGAATTCCAGCTTACCGGGAACGACGGTCAGTCCGGTCAGCTGCGCCGCAAGCCCGGAACCAGTATGTATACCAACGTGTTCTCTGCCAACACGGAATATACCGAGGACGCGGGTTCGACCATTGTGACCGACGCGAACGGTGAGGTATATCTCTGGCTGAGCGCCGGTTCCTATACGCTGCGGGAAGCTTTCCCGGAGGGCTACAGCGGAGCGGAGGAAATCTGCTTCACCGTTGACGAGACGGGGAAACTCACGGCACTGACCTTTGACGGCAAGCCGCCTGCGGCCTCTGCCGGCGGCATTTCCTCCGGTGTCGGAACCGCGCTGCTGGTGATTGAGAACGAGGCACACGTGCTGACCACGGTGACTGCCGTGAAGGACTGGGGCGAGGTGCCCGAGGACTGGCAGGAGCCTGTGACCGTCACGCTGATGTATGACGGTGCGCCGCTCGGCGGCGTGAACAGCGCATACACGCAGGTTCTGTGCGCAGAAAATAACTGGACGTATGTGTGGGAGGGGCTTCCGCTGTTCCTTGACGGAGAAGTCGCGGACTATGCGCTCAAGGAGATCGCAATCGGAGACACGCCCTTCAATTCCGCCATTCAGGACGGCTACACCGATTACGCCGTATCGCAGGACCCGGCGAAATACCGCGAGGGCGCTGCGGGAGACTATGACGATCCTGCTTCATGGGTCGACGCAGCAGGTGTGCAGCACTACGCGAACCATGTGCTCCTTACCGTCCGCAACCGGCCGGACGGCGACGTCGGCAGGCTTACAGTCAAAAAGCTGTTTGAGCGCATAGACGAAACGCCCATTTCCAAGCTCGACGGCGCGTATACCTTCGCCCTTTACGAAACGCCCGACGGAAGCGGCACACCGGTGGCAACCGCGTCCGTGGTCTACGCAAACGGCACGGTCACGCCTGAGGATGGCGCTGCGCAGTTCAGCGGTCTGACACTCGGCAAAACGTACTATGTTTTCGAGCTGGACGACAGAGGCACGCCTGTGCCTGACGGCGAAGCCGCGCTCATCAGCGGCACGCCGTACACTGTGTTTGGCGGCGGAGCTGCCGTGCCGCTCTCCCCAGAGCATCCCAGCGGCGAGGCCGCGATCACGAACCGCATCAATTACGCGGAGCTGCCCGAAACGGGTGGGCGCGGAACCGGGATATTCTATGTCCTCGGCGCGTTCCTGACGATGGCCGGAACGGCGCTTCTGCTGCTGCAAAAGCGGTGCAGCTTTTGCCGGATGACACGACGCAGGCAGGAAACGGAGAGTAAGTATGACTATCACAAATGAAGCCTCGCTTCCAACCGCAGAGCAGCTGGAGGCCGAACGCCGCCGCCTGCGCTACAAGCGCCGCTATAACAGGACGCTGCGGAGCACGGTCGCGATTTTGATCGTCGCTGCGGCGCTGGCCGTATTGGCGGCGACACTCTGGATGCCGGTGCTGCGCGTGTATGGAAGCTCGATGTCGCCGACGCTCCAAAACGGACAGATCCTCGTCAGCGTGAAGAGCAAGTCCTTCTCCCCCGGCGATATCATCGCCTTTTATCACGGCAACAAGCTGCTCGTCAAGCGTTATATCGCAGGGCCTGCAGATTATGTCAGCATCGGCGAAGACGGTACTGTCAGCGTAAACGGCCAGCTGCTCGACGAGCCGTATCTTCCAGAAAAGGCCCTTGGCGAGACGGATATCGAGCTTCCGTATCAGGTTCCTGACCAGCGCCATTTTGTCATGGGTGACAACAGAAGCGCGTCCATCGACTCCCGCAGCAGCATTGTCGGCTGCATCTCAGAAGATCAGATCGTCGGCAAGATCATCTTCCGCGTCTGGCCGCTGAACGTCTTCGGGCCGCTGAACTGAACAAACCGGAAACAGGATATGCTCCCTCTATGAGCAATGTCATTAAGATAAGACTGCACAAAGCGCAAGACAGCTACCGCAAGTAAGCAAAAGAGCTTATTTTTGCGGTAGCTGCCCTTTTTGCGCATGACAAAAGCAGGTGTCCAGAGGACATCTGTAATTACATAATATTGTAAGTTGTTTTAAGAAAACCGGTATTGGAAAGCTACAGCGGAAACAGGGTTTTGATAACGCTTATATTGTCGCCCCGGCCTAATTGGCGACAGGTGCTTAGACAATTTTCCAAATATTTGAGCAGGCGTGATTTTCCCTTTCAGGAATTGTTTGCATACAAGTATGGCAACCGAAAAGTTGATTTGTTTTTCCTGTGGGACAGGTATTTTCCGCGCAATAAGCGAAGCATAATTATATAGGATCAATCGGGCAAAAACCTCTTGCAGTAAAAAGTCCGTTTTCTTGCCATGCAGGCAAGATATCAATAATAAAATCCAAACACGCTTTCTGCTTTCTTTGCATCTTCCATCATCGAGCTTTTGCATACATTTAAAAACGAAATAAACGCGCCATACATACAAGGATGCGTCAATGCGCGCTGCCTGTCAAAGCCGCCGTGCCTGTCGGACCTGTCATGGATTTGAAGTGTGGAACAGCAGGGCTTTCAGTGTCTGTAACCGTTCTGAAATTTCTTTGAAATCAATTCGAGATCGGCTGTTCATAATCCGGATAATAAGTTGACATAAAATCATTAAGAATTCTTAAAAATTTGATTTTTTCCGGAAAAAGCGGACATTTCCCGAAAACCACCTATTGCGTTCTGAAAATCATTATGCTACGATGTCCCTAGAAGATGGGCAGGAACAGCGCTCCGCGCAGCCCCTGCGAACCGGTGCGCGTGTGGGAGCCCATACGCGTACCATGCGCTCCCGGCAAGCATTTGCCGGGCATGGAAATTAAGGAGGAATTGCTTATGAAAAAACGTTTTGTGGCGCTTCTGCTGTGCCTTGTCATGGTAGTTGGCCTGATTCCGGCGGCGATGGCCGCCGGTCCAGAAGGTGACCGGAATTACATCACATTCAAAGCGAACGATGGAAGCTACGGAAGTTCCAGTGAAAGACTGCAGCAACTCACAGAGAGTGACGTTGCAATTGGCTGGGTCACGCTCCGTGCGAATGACTTTAACAGAGATGGCTACACCTTCCTCGGCTGGAGCACCGAACCCAACGGCCAGAAGATCTATAACGACGGCCAGACTGTTTCCGTAACCGAACTGTTCGGCGGACGCACCTACGCTGTTCTGTACGCTGTCTGGCAAAAGGACGGTGTGACGCCGCCCGTCGGCCCGTACACGGTGACCTACCGGCAGCTTACGGAGGTTTCTCTGACGGATCCCGACGTCGTTGACGCGAATGTCGGCGCCATGTACACGGTCAAGAACTTCCCACAGACATGGACTGTTCCCACAGGCAAGGTATTTGCGGGCTGGACGACGAACGGCAGCAACCTCTATGCGCCCAACGAGAACATTGTCCTCTCCCAGAACACGATTCTGTATCCGGTCTACCGCGATACCGTGTCGACCTGTGAGATCACCTACAACGATGCGCGCGATCAGCAGGAATGGAAGGTCACGGTCAACGTAGGCGATTTTGTCTACATTGACCTGAACGGCGGCACCGAGGCCTATCTCGACAATGTCAAGATCACCGCTTCCGGCAGCTACACAGTCACGCGCTCCTGCACGCTGACGTTTGCCTACAAGGGAGCGCAGAAGTCTCTGGGCTGGGATTATGACGCGGCAAGAACCCGCTTCACAGCCAGATGGACGGTTTCTAACGTCAAGGTCACATATTATGACTTTGACTATGCGCGCGTCATGGAAGAAACGCTTACCTATGGCGGTTCCATTACCGTCAACCCGAACGGCGGTACGGCCTATCTGGGCGCTACCTATGTGGACAGACAGACTGTGCTGAGCGTAACGAAAAATGTGACGCTCTATGACGCGACCCGCACCGGCTACAAGTTCTACGGTTGGGATAAAACCTATGACCGCAACGGCCAGCCTGTCTTTACCGCCATGTGGACGAAGAACGGTCAGGCGGACACGTATGACATCTTCTACTATGACTTTGATGATGCCAAGAGCGAATATGCCCGCTTCTACGCGAATACGCCCATCGTCATCGATCCGAACGGCGGCACGGCCCGGCTGGATACCATGTCTTTTACAACGAAGCAGTCGTTCCGGATCAACCGGGATTACACGCTCTCCGACGCGGCCCGCACCGGCTATAAGTTCTACGGCTGGGATCTGACAAAATCCGGTGATACCTACACCTTTACCGCCATGTGGACAAAGAACGGCCTGTCGGAAACCTACGACGTCTACTACTATGACTACGACGACGCCAAGAGCAAGTATGCCCGCTTCTACATCGACACGCCCATCGTGATCGACCCGGCCGGCGGCTCAGCCCGGCTGAACAATATGCCGTTCGCAAACAAGCAGTCGTTCAAGATCGACAAGGATTACACGCTTTCCGACGCGGCGCGCACCGGCTACACGTTCTATGGCTGGGATCTGACGAAGTCCGGCAATACCTACACCTTCACTGCCATGTGGACGAAGGCCACGAGCACCGTTCCGTACATGCTCAACGGCGAAGATCACTACGCCTATATCAAGGGTTATCCCAACGGCTCGTTCAAGCCCAACGCGACCATCACCCGCGCCGAGGCGGCTTCCATCTTCTACCGCCTCCTGACGGATTCGACCCGCAAGACCTACTCCACCACCTATAACACCTTCAAGGATGTTCCGGCCAAGGCATGGTACAACACGGCTGTGTCCACCATGGCGAAGCTCGGCATCGTCAACGGTGGCTCTGACGGCTATTTCCGTCCGAGCGATCCGATCACCCGCGCGGAGATTGCCGCGATGATCGCCCGCTGCGATGGCAATTCCTATGGGAACGCCTACACGAACTTCTCCGATGTCAAGGGCCACTGGGCGGCAAACTATATCGCCAGAGCCTATGAGCTTGGCTGGATCAACGGCTACGGCACGACCTACGCGCCCGACAAGTACATCTCCCGCGCCGAAACAGTCGCCATCCTAAACCGCGTTTTGAATCGCGCGCCGCAGACCACCTCGGATCTGCTCAGCGGCCTGAACACCTTCAACGATGTCAGCGTCACGTCCTGGTACTATCTCGATGTCGAGGAGGCTGCCAACAGCCACACCTACACCAGAAAGACCAACGACTATGAGTATTGGGATAAGCTCATCTCCGACCCGAGCTGGCTGTAAGACCTAAATTCCACAAGAGGGGCGGCGAAAGCCGCCCCTCTGCGTGTCGAAAACATCTTTTCGCCCCGCCGAGGCAGTTTTTCAAACTTTAGGAAAGTCCGAAAAACTGGTTGATTGAACGCGAAGGGGGCTCTTTGCCCCCTTCACTCTTCCCCTGCTGCTCTGTCATCCGACTGCGCTTCATCGTTTTTTGACAGACTAAGGGGCGGCGAAAGCCGCCCCTCTGCTTTTTCGCTTCATCACCCAAGCGTTAAAACACCGTCACGATCTTCGCGTTCTCCCGGCTTCCGTACCGCCACACATCCAGCCGTCCTTCCGTCTTCGTGAAGCGCAGCGGCTGCGGAGGCACTGTGTCCAGCCGGTGCAGGACGGTCAGCTTCAGCTTGAGCGTCTCCGGGTGAATGGCCTTGATGTACACGCATACCGGCTGGCCGGGTTCCAGTGCATCGTCCCGTTCTGCCAGCCCGCACAGATTCGGTGTCAGCGCAATAAACACGCCATAATCCGTTTTTCCGCAGGCGATCCCCGTCACGGTCTGCCCCGCACGGAACCGCGCCGCGTTTTCCTGCCACGTTCCGAGCAGTTCCCGGAGCGTCAGCCCCACGCGCCGCCGCACCGGATCAAGCGACTGGATCAAAACGGGCAGCTGCTGCCCGACCCGCAGCAGCTCACGTGGATGCGTCAGCCGCGATACGCAGAGATTCCGCAATCCGAGCAGCCCGACCGCGCCGCAGCCAATATCACAAAACGCGCCGAACGGCGCAAGCCCTGTGACCACGGCAGGCAGAATGTCCCCGGGCCGCTTTTCGCGGAAGATCTGTTCCAGCGCTGCCTCCTGCGCGCTGCGCCGGGACAGTAGCGCCGTCCCATCCGGTGCGAAGCCCATGACAGTAAAACATACGGACCTTCCCACGCGCGACAGGATCGCGATATCCCGCGTTTCGCCGCCAAGAATGCCGCGCGCGGCCTCTGCACGCGGCATAACCCCTGCGCAGCAGCCGAGTGCGATATGCAGGTCATGCCGCTCGTCGCATTTGATCGCGGGCGCCTGCAAAATTTTCCGCTGCTGCATCGCCAGCAGCAATTCCTCTTTGGTATACCCCTCCGGCTGCGGGTGCAGCCCCTCCGGAAGAAACTGATGCATAAGATCCCCCCAATTCCTGCTCCAATATATGCAGGCATGGGAAGGAAGGAGATAGAACCATGGACGTACAGGTCGGCGATATCCTCGTCATGAAGAAGGAGCACCCCTGCGGCACAAAGCAGTGGCTCGTACTGCGCAGCGGTATGGACTTCCGCCTGCGCTGCACCGGTTGCGGGCATGAGCTGATGCTGCCGCGCAGCAAGGCGGAAAAAAACATCCGCCAGATTCTGCGCGACGGGAAGCAGATCTGACATTACAAGGAAAACATGACGAACGATAGGCCGCAATTCCGCTTGGAATTGCGACCTCTTTTTTTGCTTCTGCGGCGTATGCTTTTGGAACACGGACAAACAGGGGGAATGCGGATGACAGTCTATGCAGACGAGGCTTTTTTGCTCAATGGTGCGGTGGATTATCTGCTGCTCATCTGCGCGGCAAAGCTTGGCGGCGGCCGGATCGCACGATTGCGCCTGCTGGCAGCGGCTCTGTTCGGCGGATTGTACGCGGCAGCGGCGCTGTTCGCCCCGCTGGGCGTTTTGCAGGGACTTCCGATGAAGCTGGTGAGTCTTGTTATCATGCTGCTGATCGCCTTCGGCGCAGGCCGGCAGACGCTCCGCACGGGCCTTCTGTTTCTGGCGGCAGTCTGCGCGTTTGCGGGTGCTGCGGTCTTAGCCGCGCAGCTGTTCGGGACAGGCGTTTTGGTTCTGCCGGGCGGCACGTTCTACGCGGTGAGTGTTCTGGGCCTCCTGCTGCTGGCAGGGCTTCTGTATATGCTCTGCTATACCATCTTTTCCTGCACGGCCCAGCATGGCGGTGAGATCCGGACCATGACGCTTCTGTATGGAGGAAATCGGGTCCCTGTCCGCGCGCTGCACGACACCGGCTGCACGCTCCGCGACCCCATGACCGGCGAACGCGTGCTCGTTGCAGAGGCTGACGCGCTGCGGGCGCTTCTGCCGGACGCATCCATCACACCCGCCGCGCTTGCAGACCCGGCGGAGCTGCTGCTGCGCCTGAAAACACGCGCCCCCGCGCTTCCGGCGCGGCTTTTGAGCTACAAATGCGTCGGCACGCAGGCAGGCCTGATTTTGTGCCTGCGCTGCGAGATACAGGTCAGGCCGGGCGTCCGGAAACGCTGCCTCGCGGCCTTTTCCCCAACGCCCGTTTCAGACGGAGGAAATTATGATGCGCTGATAGGAGGAACGATTGGATGAAATTAGAGGCTATTTTACAGAAGCTCGGCCTTTTGCAGCCGGGGAAGATCATGTACATCGGCGGCAGCGACGTGCTGCCCGCACCGCTGAAGCCGGAGCAGGAGCGGCAGGCCGTCGCCGCGCTGGAACAGGGCGACGAGGCAGCCAAGCAGCTGCTCATCGAGCATAATCTTCGCCTTGTCGTGTATATCGCGCGCCGGTTCGAAAACACCGGTGTCAATCTGGAGGACCTGATCTCCATCGGAACCATTGGTCTGATCAAGGCCGTCAATACCTTCCGGCCCGACCGGAACATCAAGCTTGCGACGTATTCGTCGCGCTGCATCGAAAACGAGATTCTGATGCACATCCGCAAAATCGCCAACCAGAAGACGGAGGTTTCGCTCGACGAGCCGATCAATACCGACTGGGACGGCAACGAGCTGCTGCTGTCCGATGTGCTCGGCACAGACGGCGATATCGTTATGCGGCCGCTGGAGGACGACGTCGACCACCAGCTTCTTCGTCAGGCGCTCGGACGCCTCCCGGAACGGGAAAAGCAGATCGTCTGCATGCGCTTCGGCCTCGGCGGGCGGCAGGAGAAGACGCAGAAGGAGGTCGCGGATATCATGGGCATTTCGCAGTCGTATATTTCCAGGCTCGAAAAGCGCATCATGCTACGCCTGCGCCGCGAGATCTCACGGCAGATCTACAGCTGAGAGGGACTTGCAAAACAGATTCAAATGTGATATAAATTTATCGATACAATATATCGATATCAGCAAAGGAAGCGGTTTCATGGAGAAAGAAATATCCCGCGCAACGCTTAAGCGCCTGCCGACCTATCTGGCCTATCTGAAAGCCATGCCGGACAGCAGCGGCGTCAATATCTCCGCCACGGCGCTTGCGGCGGGGCTTCATATGGGCGAGGTGCAGGTGCGCAAGGATCTTGCGCTCGTTTCCTCCGGCGGCCGCCCGAAGATCGGCTATAATCGTGCCGCGCTGATCGCCGATATCGAGCAGTTTTTGGGCTACGGCAACACAAACGATGCCGTTCTGATCGGCGCGGGCAAGCTTGGCCGCGCGCTGCTGGGGTATTCCGGCTTTGCGGAGTACGGCCTCAATATCGTCGCGGCGTTTGATGAAAACGACGCTATCATCGGCACCTCCAAGAGCGGCAAGCCCATCATGCACCTGTCGCGCCTCGGCGAGGTCTGCCGCCGCGACCAGATCAAGATCGGCATCATCACCGTCCCGGCAGAGCAGGCCCAGAGCGTCTGCGATCTGCTCATCAGCAACGGGATCCTCGCCATCTGGAATTTCGCCCCCAAGCACCTGAACGTGCCAGACCACATCCTCGTCCAGAACGAAAACATGGCTGCTTCCCTCGCCCTGCTCTGCAAACACCTCAACGAGCAGATGAAATCCGAAAAATGACACAGTTTCGGAAGTTTTTTCTTGAATTTCCGCGTGCCATGCTGTATAATAACACAGCAATGCCGGTGTGTTGGAATGGTAGACGAGGCGGACTCAAAATCCGTTGGGGTAACACTCGTGTGGGTTCGAGTCCCACCACCGGCACCACTCAGAAATGACCTTTGTATGTCAGATGACCGCGCAAGCGCGTTCATCTCGACAGCAAAGGTCTTTCTTCGTTCAAACCCGCAATCGCTTCGCTGGATTGCGGGTTTGTATTCCAAATTTGGCAGTTGATCCATAGTGTTCACATGGCACACCGTCGCCGCGAACTGTGCAGGTTCGCGGCGATTTTTTATGCTGGAAAACAGTCAATAATCGCGTTTGCAGAGGACACCTTGGAACTGTAATCCAGATGCGTGTAGATATTTGAGGTTGTGGAAATGTCGCTATGCCACAGCCATTCCTGAATGTCTTTCAAGCTGACACCGTTTGCATAGAGTACTTCCGGTTCATGAGCGGCAGTGAGGACGTAGAGCGGAAAAACATCCCGGAGCCGGAATTTGTCCCCTCCGTCACATATTTTACCCACGACACCGGCATCATGTCTGCCTCAGTAGCCCGGAATTTCCACTACCTTCTGCTCATGCCGGAGCCGGAGCGCTATTTCACTGTCTCACTGGCCGCTCAGCAGCTGGGGATCAGTCAGCAGGAGGCTGAGCAGATCCTTTCGGAATTCTACACCCGGCGGCTGCGGCAGGGTAGAATAAACATTCCGGTTTCCCGGCACAGGGCACACAGCCACGCCGTCCGGAAACGCACCGGAGGATATAAAACGCCGCCTGTCGGAGCAATTCCGACAGGCGGCGATCCCTTTCTGGATACAGAGCTGCCTCAGATGATTTTGGAGCATCATGCTGAGGCAGCCCCTTTTATGTAGGAAGCTGGTTATTTTTCGTTTCATGCTTTGGAACGCCTACGTCGGAGGCGGCTTCCATCTTGAACTTGTCCATGGCTTCACGGGCTTCCGGGATGTTGATGTTGGAAGAGTTACGGTTCGTCATAGTTCTGCATCTCCTTACTTGTTTTGGGGAAATCCGTTTTGATTTCCTACAACCGTAGTTTGACCCGATGCAGGCTTGTTATGAATGGGAATTCGCGGGTCGGCTTCCATGAAATTTTTTGATGCGCATTTGTTCCGAGAATAAAAAGAGATACGGACAGAAGAATCATACTTGCGTCCGGCGCATGGCTATGCTATACTGTTGGTGTACACACCAACAGCGAAGGATGTGATTCGGATCAGCATTACAAGCGCAAGCCTGCCCGCGAAGAAGCGGATCCTGACCGTCTGCGTGAAGCTCTTTCTGGAAAAGGGCTACCGGCGGACGACGCTGGCGGAGATCATTGAAAAGGCCGACGTCTCCTACAGCACGTTCCAGAACATTTTCCGCGCGAAGGACGGCGTGCTGACGGAGCTGGTGGAGTTCATGTTCTCCAATCAGTTTGCCATGGCCCGCAGCGCAGCGGGCGCGCAGCTGCCGCCGGTGTACATCTACGCCGTGGAAACGGCCATCCAGATGACGCTGACGGAGCTGAACGAAAATCTGCGCGAAATTTACATCGAAGCCTACACGCAGAAGGAGGCCTCGGACTACATCTTCCGCGAGACGGCGAAGGAGCTCGAGCGCATCTTCGGCTCCTACCTGCCGGGGCGGACGGCGCGGGATTTTTACGACATGGAGATCGGCTCGGCCAGCATCATGCGCGGCTACATGGCGCACCCGTGCGACGCAGAGCTGACGCTGGAAAAGAAGCTGCGGCTGTTTTTCTGCATGAGCCTGCGGGCCTATCGCGTCCCGGAGGACGAGCTGGAGCAGGTCATCCGCTTCGTCGAGGGACTGGACATCCGCGCCATTTCAGAAAAGGTCATGCACGCGCTGTTCGAGGCGCTGGCCATGCGATTTGAATTTTCCCTGCAGGGAATCACGGAAACGGAGGAACACAAATGAAAAAACGACTGTTCAGAAATCTTCTTGTACTCGGTCTGCTGCTGGTTGCGCTGACGGTGATGCTGTCGGCGGCATACACTGGCGAAGAAGGCCACTTGTCCTTGAACGTAAATGGCCGAGACCTTCTGTTCATCGTAGATGCCCGCTATGACTGCGAAAATGACCATGGCAACACCTATTTATTTTCCAACCGCAAAAACGATAAACTGATCAACGTCCAAGCCCGGAAACCCGACAAGACGACGGTGGTTCCGATTGCAGAATGGCAACCGGGAGACACCATTCTCGCAAGCATCGAAATTTCAAATTTCAACTGCGCTAAGCCGGACGGCAAAGCCTGCGGAACAATGAACAAAACCATCAAAACAACGCTTGAATTTTCAGCGGATGATTTCTGTCATCGGATGCGCAATTCGTCTGACGCTCTTACGTTCAAAATGGAGCACATTCGCGGGGATGACGTCAACGACTGCATTTATTTCAAATTTTATTGTTACCTTAACGCCCTATACGAGCTCGAATACCACAAAGCAGGCAAACCGACCTGCGAAGAGGACGGGTTTGATGCGGACTGGTATCGCTGCACGCTTTGCGGCAAGAGCTTTTCGGACAAGAACGGACAAAACGAGATCACCGTTGAGAAAAAGCTGGGGCACGACTTCGATGAGAACGGCGTCTGCACGCGCGACAACTATCGTGC
>HF990640.1:14459-47061 GCA_000432135.1 Firmicutes bacterium CAG:124 | reverse complement strand
GACAGAGCCGTTACGATACCCGTGCGAGAGACGGTCGCGGTCTGCTCGTCGCTGCTTACCCAGGTCAGGTTTTTGACGGTCGCGTCGTCCGGGGCGATGATGGGCTGGAGCGTGACGGTGCTGCCCATCATGAGCGTATGCGTCGGCTCGTCAAACCGGATGCCGGTCACGCGGACGCGTTTTGGCTGGACAGTCACGATGCAGCTGGCGCGGTAGTCCCCCGCTGCCGCCGTTACGACGGTAACGCCCGCAGAAAGCGGCGTGATCTTGCCGTCCTGACTGACGGTGGCGGCGGTCTGGTTGCTGGACGTCCAGCGGATGGTCGCTTCTGTGCCCTCGGGCTTCAGCGTCGCGGTCAGCTGTTCGGCCTCTTCTCCGGCGTAGAGCGTCAGCGTGTAGCGGTCGAGCGAGACACCGGTCAGGCCGGACTCGCCGGGCTGTTCGCCGGTGACGGTTATGGTGACGGACGAAGTGGCTTCGCCGATGCTCGCCGTGATCACCGCTTCACCCTGTCCAACAGCGACGACCTTGCCGTTGGAGAGCACGCGGAGAACGGAGGTATCAGAGCTTTTCCATGATATATGGCAGATATAATCCTCCGGGCTTACAGCTGCCTCCAACTGCACGGAACTGCCGACGGGAAGAGACTGCGGCGCATTGGAAATCGAAATATCTGACAGCGGATTTTCCGACCAGATAACATGCGTGACCGCCTCGACCCGTTTTTCATCGCCTTCCGGGTATCCGTTGGAGAAGACAAGGTCGGCGCTCCCCTCCGGGGTGTTGGGTGCAGTCAGATACCCGGTTTCCCGATCATATGTCAGATTTTCGACTTCGGACTCGACCGACAAGCTTATATCCGGGCTGAACCACACATCAAGGAATACGGATTCGTTCGGGCGCATGGTTATGGTGTCCGCTGCTCCGATTTCATCATTGTGGGTATAGTAACGAATGCGCGTTGTGCGTGTGGGTTCATTTTCAGAAAATTTTATGGACGCAGGCACTCTGAGATAGTAGACTCCGTCTGCGGGAATCTGGAAGCTGAAACTGGCATAGCCAGAACTTGCAATGCTTTTTCCGTCAGTATCATAGACATAAATATTGCTTTTCGGTTCGTTTCCACCTTCATCACGTTGAATCTGGACGACTTCGTCGGCCTTGTGTTCGCCGATGGAGAAATAGCCATCCTGCCATACGTCCTGCCATACCTTTTCTGTCAGCGGCACAGCAGCTGCAATCGAGTTATTGCTGGAACGTGGTATCAGTTTCCAGCAAACATTCAATTTCAGTATATCCGCCCAATTCCAAGATGTCTCCATATTTCTTGATTTTACTTGCATGTAATAAATGCCCGGATCTAAGTTCCATTGGAACCTCGTCGGATTCCATTCTTGCCCAAATCTGACTTCATCAGACTCAATCATACCAGCCTGATTCTCAAAATATGCTTTGGGATAGAGTTTAACGTAAACGTATTCACTGTATGATGTGTTCAACAATTCTGTCTTTGTATTGAAATTCAACAAAAGTGTTTGCGGCGCACCTTCTGGTACGGTAAAGCAGAACCAGTCGGTGTCGTTATATGCGGAGATATCAAATGCCTGCGTGACATCTTCATAAAGCGGTGTGGCACGATTCCATGCATCATTGTTCTCAATCGCTTCCGGTGGAATCAGTGAAATCGTTGTTGAACGAATTGCTTCGCTGGAGCCGCCAATCAATTTAATGTAGTACAGTCCTTTTTCTCCGAGTTTCCAATAGAGATTGGAAAAACTTTTATAATTTGAATTTCCTCCCCAGATACAGCTTGCATCGTCTCCGTATTCTGCAAGTTCCTGTCCAGTATAGATACCAGCAGAACCGCCGCTGTTGGAAACAATGTGAACCGTCATGTAGTCCTCCGAAGCTGTGAAACAGAACCAATCCGTATCACCGCTGCTTAAAACATGGGAAATCAGCTGGCCCGGCTCAATATAGGCTGCGTCGAGCCAGGTATCGTTGCTTTCATAGGGGTCATCGCCGCCCTCCTCCACGCGGATGCGGAGCGCTGCGCGCTGGATTGAAACATTATATTTCTCACTATAATAATCATATTTCTCTTTCGGATATAGTCTAACGGCATACTGCCCCTGCTGGCTGCACGATAAGACGCGCGCATGACGGGAACTGATCTCGGTTTCAGGAACAACGACATTTCCGTCTGGTGCGTAGATCTCATAGCAGACGATCTCCGGGTTTTCAAAGTCAAAATCCAACAGACGGAGCGTATAGAGTTTCGCCTGTCCTTCCTCCGGCACTGCTTCAAAGCTGAACCAGTCCTCATCGCCGATTCCGCCAATGCTGAACGCCGCATCTGTGCCGATTGGCAGCGGAGTCGCAGTCTCTTTCGTGTCGTTCAGTTCGTTTTCATCGCCGTCCAGCAGATGAATCTCCATGGAACGCGATATTTCTCCGCTCCACGACTTATAAAGAGAAAATTGATATGCCCCCGGCTCGCCTGCATGCAGAAAAACAGTTCCATTCTTTTCAATTTCCCAACCTCTGTTCCAGACCAACGAGAATGCCGTTCTATCCGCATAATTAAACCCGCTGAAGGTCAGGGCGATATCCTGTCCGGGCTTTTCCGTCTTGATTGAAAACCAATCCATATCGCCATCATCCAGCACAAACTTCACGCTGTCGCCGTCGTGCAGCTCGGTCGGAGTCACATCATTGGGTTCATGCTCGTCATTTCTGTATTCATGCAGAACAAAGCGAACCGTCAGCGGAATCAATTTCGACGACGCTGGATTCACTTTGATCGTGTTTTCTTCATGTAAAGTGCAGATCCCTCCTGCCGTAGAGACCTTTCCCCCATTAATATACAGTTGAACAGCATCTTTGTTGTCGCTCAGCCATTCGACCTTCACACGCGTGCCATCGACTGGCGCTGTGAGTGTATACTGGAACGAATCATAACTTTCAAGCGCCACCTCTACCGGCTGCTCAAGCTCGATGCTGCCGCACTCGATCGTTTCTGCAAACGCTGTGGTGCACAGCAGCAGAAGCAGTGTCAGCAGCATCCATGTCCATCTTCCGACTCTTTTCATGGTTCAGACTTCCTTTCTTGTATCTGTCTGCTTACAGTATAGCGCGCTTTTCTCCGGAGTTCAACCGTATTTCGCTGCAAAACCGGGCAAAAACCGCCTCCGCAGCCGGGATGCTGTGGGGGCGGGGCGTATTTCTTAAACGCGCGGAATCTCTGTAGGGGCCGACGACTCTGTCGGCCCGCAGAAAGCAGAGGATCTACAGAAATCTTCGGCGAATTCAGGTGCACCTCCGCGCTGGATCGTAGGGGCCGGCGGGCGGCATACTGTAAAAAAGGGAGGGCGGACAGAGTCGTCCGCCCCTACGGTGTAATATTCAGGACAGCAGCATTTTGTCGTTGGCTTCGTCGCTGCCGCTGGCGCGGGAGAACATGGCGAGAAGATCCGGGACGGTCAGCTTTTTCTTTTCTTCGCCGGACACGTCCACGACGACCTGACCGGCGTCCATCATGATGAGGCGGTTGCCATGGGCAATGGCGTCTTTCATGTTATGCGTGATCATCAGCGTGGTCAGCCCGTGCTCCTGCACGATGCGGTCAGACAGGTCAAGCACCTTGGCTGCCGTGCGCGGGTCGAGCGCGGCGGTGTGCTCGTCGAGAAGCAGCAGCTTCGGCTGCTGCAGCGCCGCCATCAGGAGCGTCAGCGCCTGCCGTTGGCCGCCGGAGAGCAGACCGACCTTCGCGGTCATGCGCTCCTCAAGGCCGAGATTGAGCGCATGGAGACGTTTCTGGTACTCGGCGCGCTCCGCCTTTGTGATGCCCCATTTCAGGCCCCGGTGCTGCCCGCGGCGGGCGGCGAGGGCGAGGTTTTCTTCGATCTGCATGGTGGGCGCGGTGCCCATCATGGGATCCTGAAACACGCGGCCGAGAAGCGCGGCACGCTTATGCTCCGGCAGGCCGGTGACGTCCGTGCCGTCAATGACGATCTTGCCGCTGTCGATCTGGAACGAGCCCGCAATGGCGTTCAGCATAGTCGACTTCCCTGCCCCGTTGCCGCCGATGACAGTGACGAAATCGCCGTCGTTCAGGGTCAGATTCAGGTCATTCAGCGCCGTTTTGGCGTTGACCGTACCGGGGTTGAAGGTTTTGCAGACATTGATAAGCTCAAGCATGGCGCGATTCCTCCTTTTTGGCTTTTCCATGGAACATTTTTCCCTTCCAATACGGAATGGCGAGGAAGAGCGCGACGATCAGCGCCGTGATGAGCTTGAGGTCGTTCGTGTTCAGGCCGAGCTGCAGCACGATCTGGAGCACAAAGTAATAGATCACAGCGCCGATGGACACGGCCAGAAGCTTGAGGCCGAAATTCGTGAACAGCTTGCCGAAGATGACCTCGCCGATGATAACGGCAGCAAGGCCAATGACGATCGCGCCGCGGCCCATGTTGACATCCGCCGCGCCCTGAAACTGTGCGAGCAGCGCGCCGGAGAGGGCGACAAGACCGTTCGAAAGCATGAGGCCAAATACAACGTTCGCGTTCGTATTGATGCCCTGTGCACGGGCCATGTTCTGATTCGCGCCGGTGGCGCGGATGGCGCAGCCGCGCTCCGTACCAAAGAACCAGTACAGAAGCGCGATCACGGCGAACGTGAACAAAAGCAGGACGGGCAGCGGATTTTTCAGACTCAGGTCACGCACAAAGCGCTGCGACACCATCAAGGGGTATTTATCCACGCCGACGGCCTGATTGGCCTTGCTGTCCATGATGCGAAGATTGATGGAGTAAAGCGCAAGCTGCGTCAGAATGCCGGACAGGATCGCGGGAATGCCGCATTTGGTGTGGAACATCCCCGTGACGAAGCCTGCCAGCATCCCACAGACAAACGCGCACAGCAGCGCCAGCCACGGGTTCATGCCCGCGCGGATCAGCATGACAGCTGCCGCACCGCCGGTGGCGATGGAGCCGTCGACGGTCAGGTCGGCCACATCGAGAATGCGGAAGGTAATGTAGACGCCGATGGCCATCAGACCCCAGATGAGGCCCTGCGCCGCTGCACCGGGCAGCGAGTTTAGTAGCGCGGAAAGGAAATTCATAGTCATTCTCCTTCTTGGTCTGCGCCTGCAATCGACCGGCAAAGAAAACCGGTTATCGGCCGATTGCAGGGGCAAACAGTGTTTCATACAGGGCCGGTCATGGGCATATGTCCATGACCGGCTGGCTGAAATCAGCCGTCAATGGCCTCATAGCCGTCCAGCGGGGTGATGCCGAGCTGGTCGCAGATGGAGGCGTTGTACTTCGGGGTCGCGTCGGTGTATTCGACGGGCATTTCGGAGATATTGGCCTCGCCCTTCAGGATCTTCGCGGCCATCTTGCCGGTGGTCACGCCGAGATCATAGTAGCTGATGGACAGCGTCGCCACGCCGCAGCCGCGGCAGAGGCCCTCTTCGCCGCAGATCGCGGGAACACCGGCGGGAATCAGAACGTTTGCGATCGCCTCGGTGTTGGAAGCAGCGGTGTTGTCGGTCGGGATGTAGACGACGTCGGAGAAATCAGCAGCCTTCTGGGTGACGGAGGAAACGTCGTTACTGTCGGTGAAGGCGAATTCCTCGCAGGTCACGCCCTGGGCCTCGAGCGCCTTGCGCAGCTCGTCGATCTGGTAGCGGGAGTTCGGCTCGGCGGAGCAGAACAGCAGGCCGACCGTCTTTGTCTCGGGGAACCAGTCGAGGATCATCTGGGCCTGTTTTTGCAGGTCGGCCAGATCGGACGTGCCGGAGATGTTGCCGCCGACCGTGCCGCTAAAATCGTCGATGTCGAGCGCAACGCCGTAGGCCGTGATGGACGTGCCGAGGATGGGAATATCAGCCGTGGCGGAGACGGCAGCGGTCAGGGCCGGAGTGGCGTTCGCCATGATGAGGTCGACGCCCTTGGCGACAAAGCCGTTGACGATAGTGCCGCAGTTGACGGAATCGCCGGAGGCGTTCTGCACATCGATGGTCACGGCGTCGCCGAGCGCTTCTTTCAGTGCGTCGACGAAGCCCTGCGTTGCGGCATCGAGCGCCTCATGCTGCACGAGCTGGCAGACGCCGACGGTGTAGGTCTTTCCGCTCTCGGCGGGTGCGTCGGAGGAGGCCGCAGGCTCAGCTGCGGGCTGTGTGGAGGCGCAGGCGGCCAGGCTCAGGACCATCACGAGCGCCAGAAGCATTGCAAGAATCTTTTTCATGATAAATTGCTCCTTTTCTCTGATAACAGTTGATTGTTTAAAACAAAAAGGAGGCTCTGTCCGCGGAACAGAGCCTCCTTCTTACTTACGAAGAAAACACCGGTCTTATACGGACAGCTTCTCATTTTGGGTACGGTAATAGAGGCCCGCAAACAGCTCGCGGGCCATGGTAAAGCGGAAGCTCATATTCATAATGAAATCGTTGGAACGGATCTGCATCATAATGAACTCCCTTCTGCCGTACTGTCCGGCTTTTTATGTTTGCTACTATACCGCTTTAAATGCACAAAGTCAACTGTGAAAGCGACAAAATCCTGCGGCGTTTTTGAATTTGCTTTGTGCATACCGCCCGGAGTGTTTCGGGCGGTTGACATAAGTTTTATTTCACAAGCGCCTTGTGGAAGACCTTCTTGCCCTTGCGGATGATCGCGCCGTCGCCTGCAAAGACTGCCTTTTCAAACGCAGTCGCGAAATCCGTGACCTTCTCGTCGTTGACGCTGATGCCGCCCTGCTGCACGAGACGGCGGCCCTCGCCCTTGGATGCGGCAAGGCCGCACTTGACGAGCAGCGTCAGGGTGTCGATCTTACCGTCAGTGAAGTCATCGTCCGTCAGCTCGGTCGACGGCATATTCTCGCTGCTGCCGCTGCCGCCGAAGAGGGCCTTTGCGCTGGCCTCCGCCTTCTTCGCCTCTTCCTCGCCGTGGACCATCTGCGTCAGCTCGTAGGCAAGAATCTCCTTGGCCTTATTGAGCTGGCTGCCCTCCCACTTGTCCATCTCATCGATCTGCTCAAGCGGCAGGAAGGTCAGCATACGGATGCACTTCATGACGTCGGCATCGTCGACGTTGCGCCAGTACTGATAGAAGTCAAAGGGGCTGGTCTTGTTCGGATCGAGCCAGACGGCGTTGCCCGCAGTCTTGCCCATCTTCTTGCCCTGCGAATCGGTCAGGAGCGTGATGGTCATGGCATGCGCGTCCTTACCGAGCTTGCGGCGGATCAGCTCCGTGCCGCCGAGCATATTCGACCACTGGTCGTCGCCGCCGAACTGCATATTGCAGCCGTAGTGCTGGAACAGGTAGTAGAAATCATAGGACTGCATGATCATGTAGTTGAACTCCAGGAAGGACAAGCCCTTTTCCATGCGCTGCTTGTAGCACTCAGCACGGAGCATGTTATTGACAGAGAAGCAGGCGCCGACCTCTCGCAGGAGTTCGATATAATTGAGGTTCAGCAACCAGTCGGCATTGTTGACCATGATGGCTTTACCTTCGCCGAAATCAATGAATCGCTCCATCTGACGCTTGAAGCACTCGGCGTTGTGGTCGATATCCTCCTTGGTCAGCATTTTGCGCATATCGGTGCGGCCGGACGGATCGCCGATCATGGTCGTGCCGCCGCCGATGAGCGCGACGGGCTGGTTGCCCGCCATCTGCAGACGCTTCATGAGCGTCAGCGCCATGAAATGACCGGCAGTCAGAGAATCTGCCGTGCAGTCGAAGCCAATGTAGAATTTGGCCTTGCCCGCGTTGACCATTTCGCGGATCTCCGGCTCGTTCGTGACCTGCTTGACAAGGCCTCTGGCCTGCAGTTCTTCATAAATACCCATTGTGATTACTCCTTCTATGTTTGAAAAATTTTTATCAATTATCGGATGCTGTTTCCGGCAGCGTCCAGAAAATCGCAGCCTGTTGTGCCATACGGCGGTGCATATGGAAAAACATACGGAATGTCTTCAGCCGAAAGCTCTGTCTTCTCGTCGCCGTAAGAGGTATGATACACGATCGAGCGGCAGTCGAAATTGTTGATGAGAATAATATCGCGTGCATACCGCCATACAACGTGCACGATGTCCCGCGCGCATGCGCTGGGCGTGTATGTCTTTTTCATCCAATAGCTGCCGTTATTCAGCACACGGCAGTCCACAGCCCGATAAAGCGTCATGTCCTGATTCTGTATGATAAACCAGAGCAGTGTATACGCATCCGCCGTATAATCTCCGGCGCAGGTGATGACGGCGTCCTGCGGGAGGTCAAGCTTCTTCCGAAGCAGCTCCCCCACCGCCTCCTGCGTTTTGGCTATGGGCAGATTTGATATCACGATCACAGCCGCGGCTGCGGCTGCGGCCAAAAGAGCAAGTGCCAGCAGGATTTTGTGTGATTTTTTCATGGCTCACTCCTTTTCACGCACCGCAAAACCGTCTCTGTAGGGGCGGACGACTCTGTCCGCCCGCAGAATGCAGCGTTTTTTGCGAAAAGCTGCGGCAAACACGAATGCATCTTCCCATTTCAGTGTAGGGGCCGATGCCTACATCGGCCCGTTGGGAAGCTGCGAATTCGCCGAAAATCTTCGTGAAAATGGTGCATTCTGTCGGGCCGATGTGGGCATCGGCCCCTACAAACAGGTGGGCAGCTGCGGGACGAATTCGCATTGGGCTTTCGCATCTTGCAACTGCCTGCTGCGAACCTCTCAGTCAGCTTCGCTGACAGCTCCCCTTTCAGGGGAGCCAGGGGCGCTCCCGCGCCAAGTGCACGCTAGAGAGAAGTTACAACTCCATCAGCCGTCTGCCGCAGTGGGGGCAGATGGCGTCGTCCATGTCGTGCAGATCGCCGCAGTAGGGGCAGGCGATTTGCTGGATACCGCTCGATTCCGGCGCTTCGGCATCGCCGAGCAGATAAAATTCGAGCTTTTTGCAGCGCTCACAGCATTCGACGTCCACATCCAGCGCACCAGATAAGATCTGGTCCCAATGGCCGAACAACATACTGAATTTTCCCTTTTGCAGCTCCATATTGCCGAGGCTCTGCATCTTGCCGCCGCAGGCGGAACAGGTTTTCTGGCGCATAAAACGCTCCTTTCCGTCAAAAACGCCCTCTGCTCTTGCGAGCAGAGGGCGAACGATCGCGGTACCACCTCTGGTTTGCCGGTTCCTTGCGGAAGCGGCCTTACGGAGCGCAGACACGCCCCTGCGCGATAACGGGCGCACCCGACACACCCCTACTGCGCGAAAACGCGTTTCAGAGGGCAGCTCCGGGATGTATTCGCCTGACGCCGTCTGCTTTCTTGCACCGACCGAAAGCTCTCTGGAGACGGGGTATCAGGGTACTTCTTCCCTTCGTCACTGTGATCTTATTACAAATGCAGTATACCGTATTTTTTTCGGTTTGTCAATTAGTATTCGCCAAACAGTGCGGTGAGCTTGCCGTCTTTGACCTCGTAGAGCGCGGCGTGCAGATCCCCAATGCCCATGCAATACGAACCCGCGACATACAGCGTTCCGTATTCCACATAGATATCGGTCAGATTCTGCATTGGACTGCTCTCGTCGCGCTCGGCAAGGATGGTGCGCACGGCATTCTGTCCCGGGTTTTCCAGCTTCATCACGCTTGAGGCGCAGGGGAAATATGCGGCCGAGCAATAATATGCCGGTATCTGCTTGGTATCGTCCCAGCTCAGGTAATAGAGCGTATTGTCGCCATACCAGCAGAAATCAAGCACAGGCTCGGCCACGATCTGCTCGAGCGTATTGCCGCTGCGCTTATAAAGGCCCGCGCGTCCCCAGACATATATACCGTCGGATCCGCTCAGCAGGCGGTCGAACGCGGCATACCCGCTGATTCCCTGCGCGGCTTTCCAAAGGCCGACCGTCTGAACCAGCTTGCCGGTAAGCGGCTCATACAGCGCAAGGCCGACGGAGCCGGAGTCTGAGTACTGCATCAGCCAATACTCCCCGACTGTGCAGACGTATTCACAGCCCTTCTTTTCACGGAGCACCAGCTGCGCTTTAAGACGGGCAAGGATGGCCGCAGCCTCCGCCCGGGTCACGCCCTTGCCGGGCTTGAAGCTTCCATCCGGATAGCCGGTCAGAAGCCCCTGATTGGCACTGATGAGCACGCTGCTCCAATACTCCGCAGCATCTGGAAACAGCGGCTGCCACTCCGGGAACTCCATGCGCTGCTCCTTCCAGTTGATAACATACTGTTCCGCAGCGTCTGCGCGTTCATGCACGCCGCCCCAGCCGGAGCAGAACCGTTCGAGAAGCGCGGCAATTTCGCCGCGCGGCATAGCCTCAGAGCGGCTGCCAGTGATATTGTTCAGAAGATCGTGCGCGGTGCAGACCTCATAGGCCGATTTCCACCATTCTTCTCCCTCCACACGCTTCCACTCGTCCGGGAAGGCAATGCGGGCGAACAACGTGAGGAATTCCGCGCGCGAAACGCTCTTTTCCGGCTTGTAGGAGCCGTCCGGATAGCCGTTGATCTCTGCGCTGAGATAATCGATCTGCTTATATGCCCAATGCGTGTCGGATACGTCGGTGTATTCCGCCGCGCTGACTGCCGTGCAGAGCAGCAGCGACGCAAGGACCAGAAACAGGATGTTACGTACTTTCATGTGAAGCTCCCTTCTTTGTCTGTTCCGCCAGACGCAGCAGCTCTGCTGCACCGGCAAGCGTTGTTTCGGTGATCATGCTGCCGCCGATCAGGCGTGCAAGCTCCTGCCGCCGTCCGGCGACATCCAAACGCAGAACGCTTGTATACGTTCTGCCGTTTTCCACCCGTTTTTCGACCGTGAATTCCGTGTCGGCCATGGCAGCGATCTGCGGCAGATGTGTCACGCACAGGACTTGGTGGCCCTTTGCGACCGTCCAGAGCTTATACGCGACCTTCTGCGCGGCGCGGCCGCTGACGCCCGCATCGACCTCGTCGAAGATCATGGTCCCGACGGAATCCTCCGCCGCCAGTACATTTTTCATCGCGAGCATAATGCGCGCCAGCTCACCGCCGGAGGCGACCTTGGACAGCGGACGCAGCGATTCGCCGACGTTAGCAGACATCAGGAAACGGACGGCGTCGAGGCCGTTTTCCTGCGGCTGCTGCGCGGAAAACTCGCAGACAAACTGAATTTTCGGCATATCCAGCTGCATCAGCTCGGAAGAAATTGCCGCCTGTAATTTTTCTGCTGCCATTTTCCGCGCGGCAGAGAGTGCCATGCCCTTTTCCTGCATGGCTGTTTGCAGTGCGGACAGCTTTTTCTGGAGCTGCTCAATGCGGTCGGACGCGAATTCGACTTCGTCGAGCTGCCGCTTCGCCTTTTCACAGAACGCGATCACATCCTCGACGCTGCCGCCGTATTTGCGCTTGAGCTTGTGGAGCGTATCAAGGCGCTCTTCGATCTGCTCAAGCTCATCGGCAGAATAGGTTAGATCGTCCTTCTTGTCCCGCAGCTCGTCGGCAATATCCTGCGCGGTATACATGAGGTCGCTCAGCTTTCCGCTGAGCTGCCGCATTTCATCTGACACGCGGCTGACCCGTTCCAGCGCGTGCGCGGCGTTTGCGATCATGGCTGCCGCGCCGTCCGACGTTTCATCCCCATAGAGCGCGGAAACAGCCGATTCCATCGCGTCCGTCAGCTTTTCAGCGTTCTGGAGTACCTTCCGGCGTTCGAGCAGCTCGTCTTCTTCTCCGGACTGCAGCTCGGCGCGTTCAATTTCATCGATCTGGAATTTCAGCGTTTCGACCAGACGCAGCTTTTCCGATTCGTCCATGGACAGGCGGCGGATCTCCTGCTGCACGACGCTGACCTTGTCGTACGCCTGCCGGTAATCCGCCAGCAGCGCTTCGTCATGGGCATACAGGTCGAGATAGCCGATATGCGTCGCCTCATCGAACAGCTGCTGGGAATCGTTCTGGCCATGGATCTGGATGAGCTGGACGCCGAGCTTCCGAAGCGTGGAGACTGTGACGGGCTTGCCGCTGACGCGGCAGCTGTTTTTTCCGTCGGCGAAGATCTCCCGTGAAATGCCAAGCTCCGGCTCATACGGGATCTGGTTCTCGGCGAACCACGGCAGCTCCGGCACGCCGGAGAAAATCGCGCTGACAAACGCCTTCTGCGCGCCGGTACGGATCATTTCGCGCGAGGCCCGTTCACCCAAAATGGCAGAGATCGCGTCTATGACGATGGATTTTCCCGCACCTGTCTCACCGGTGAGGACGTTGAACCCACTGTCAAAGGCGATCTCTGCCTGTTCGATCACGGCAATATTTTCGATATGCAGGGTAGAAAGCATCGGTCTTCCTCCTGTTCCGTTCTGGCCTCAGTGCTCGATCTGCTCCCGGATCTCGGCGCAGAGCTCGGCAGCGGCCTGCGTGTCCTTCAGCACAACAAAGCACGTATCGTCGCCCGCAAGCGTCCCGAGCATTTCCGGGATGTTCAGCTTGTCGATTGCGGAGGCGGCGCCGTTTGCAAGTCCGGGCATGGTCTTGACGACGATCATGTTCTGTGCGTAGTCCACGCTCGTGATGCACTGCCGGAAGATCAGGTTCAGCTTGGCGGAGAAGGTGTGCTCCGCAGGCTTGGGCGCGGTCGCATAGCGGTAAACACCGTTTGGGCCAAGCTCCTTGATGATGCGCAGCTGCTTGATGTCGCGGGAAATGGTAGCCTGCGTGGTAGAGAAACCGGCCTCGTTCAGCTCAGCGAGCAGCTGCTCCTGCGTCTGGACGCTGTGGTCTGCGATAAGCTCCAGAATTTTTTCCTGGCGTTTTGATTTCATAGACGTGTTTACCTCATTTTTTCAATGAATTTCCGGTTCAGGATCTCAAAAAAGCTGGTGTTTTTCAGCCGCACGAGCCGTGTGACCTTCTGCGAGCTTTTAACCGTGATCTCGTCGCCGGTGTTCAGGCGGAAGGCCCGGCCGCCGTCAACGGACAAAAACGCGTTGTGCCGCCCGATCTTGCCGACCTTGACCGTTACGACACGGCTGGGCGCGACGACGATGCTTTTTGCCAGCATGGCGTGCGCACAGATGGGTGTGATCAGGAAATTTTTCGCGGACGGCTCCACGATCGGCCCGCCTGCGGACATGGAATAGGCGGTCGAGCCGGTCGGCGTGCAGAGGATCACGCCGTCGCCTGAGTAACTGGTTGCCTCTATGCCGTCGCAGTAGATGCCGAGCTGCACCACGCGGGCAATCGCGCCCTTGGTGATGACTGCGTCATTGAGCGCCGTTTCGTGGAAAAGCGTCTGTCTGCCGTTTCCGACGCTGACATCCAGCATCGTGCGCTCCTCCACAGTATAATCGCCCTTCGGAATTTTCCGCAGCAGCTCGATCTCCCCTGCTTCCAGCTCCGCGATGAACCCCATTGTGCCGATATTGACGCCCAAAATGGGGAGATTATGCTCCGTCGCGATCTTGGACGAGTGCAAAATTGTCCCGTCTCCGCCGAAGCAGATCAGCATATCCGCCGTCTTGATCTCTTTCTGAATATCCTGAAAGCGGAGATCATGCGGAATTTCAAACGTCTTATCCACGTCAAACGGCAGGCAGAGCGCGACCTCTGCGCCCGCTTCCCTTAAAATCGAGCAGGCCTGCCGGGCGTTTTTGAATTGTTTGTCACGGTAGGGATTCGGCGAAACGACGATCTTCATAGCGTATGTTACCCTTTCAGCGCTGTATGCGCCTGCGCGACGAGCGCGTCGATATCAGGAAGCGTTTCCTGCCCAGGCTGCATGGAAAGATGCGCGAGAAATTCAATGTTGCCCTCCGGCCCCTTGACCGGAGAGAACGTTAGATTCCGGATGGTAAGGTTCAGCGACGCGGCCAGCGCGGTAAAGTCGCGCAGCACCTGCGCGTGCACGGCGGGGTCGCGCACGACGCCCTTCTTGCCGACGTTTTCCTTTCCGGCCTCAAACTGCGGCTTGATGAGGCAGAGCACCTGTCCGGTGGGCTTGAGCAGCTTCTGAATGGCCGGAAGGACGATTTTCAGGGAAATAAACGAGACGTCCACAACGGACAGGTCGAGCGGCTCGCCGAGATCCTCCGGCGTAACATAGCGGATGTTCGTCCGCTCCATCACGACCACGCGCGGGTCGGAACGAATTTTCCACGCAAGCTGGCCATAGCCGACGTCGATGGCGAAGACCTTACTGGCCCCCTGCTGCAGCAGGCAGTCGGTAAAGCCGCCGGTCGACGCGCCGGAGTCGCTGCATACGAAGCCGGTGGGGACAACGTGGAAATCCCGGAGCGCCTTTTCCAGCTTTAATCCGCCCCGGCTGACATAGGGGCAGGCGCTGCCGCGCACCTCGATCACAGGCTCGTCGTCAATATTGATCTCAAGCCCGGCCTTGTCGGCCTTCTGTTCGTTGACATAGACCTCGCCCGCCATGATCATGGCCTGCGCCTTGCTTCTCGATTCCGCCAGATTGCGCGCGACAAGCAGCACATCCAGCCGTTCCTTATGCTTCATCAGGAAAGCTCCTCCTGCATCAGTTTTGTGAGCGAGCCCGCGTCCAGTCCTGCCGCGGCAAGCAGTGCGGCGGGTGCGCCGTGCGGAATAAAGCCGCGGCCAAGGTTCCGCTTCCGGCAGACTGCCGGAATCCCGGTTTCGATCAGGTGGGCAAAAATCTCGTCGGCCAGACATTCACGGTCAGATGTTTCCTCGAACACGAACACGCGTTTTGTCTTCCGGACGGACGCGTCGATCGCGTCCCAGTCGACCGGGGAGATGGTGCGCAGCTTCAGAATCTCGGGCCGGTAGCCTGCGGCCTGCATGGTATCCGCTGCGTCCAGCACGGCGTTGACCATCGTGCCGTAGCAGATGATCGTGCACGTATAGCCCTCGCGGATGCGGGTCTGGGAGGCAGCTGACCGGTAAGCACCCTCGCCTCCGCGCGGATAGCGGATGGCCGCAGGGCCGGTGCAGGCATAGAGCGCCGTATGCAGATCCTCGCGCAGCTCGTCAAAGCTCGCGGGGCAGAAGATCTTCATGCCGGGCACCTGCCGGAGGTAGCCGACGTCGAACATCCCCTGATGCGTGTCGCCGTCCTCGCCGACGACGCCGCAGCGGTCGACAGCCAGCACGACATGGAGCTGCTGCAGAGCAACGTCATGCAGCAGCATATCATAGGCACGCTGCAAAAACGTGGAGTATATCGCCGTGACCGGCTTCATCCCCTGCTTGGCAAGCCCGGCGGCCATGCAGACCGCATGGCCCTCGGCAATGCCGACGTCAAAGAACCGGGAAGAAAACTCGGACGCAAACTGGTCAAGTCCCGTGCCGTGCTGCATGGCGGCGGTAATGGCGCAGACGGTCTTGTCGCTTGCGGCCATCCGGCCAAGCTCCTGTCCAAAAATATCAGAAAAGGTCGGGACGGATACAGTCTCACTCAGACCCGTCTCGGGGTCAAACTTCCCGATACCATGGAACTCCTGCGGCGTTTTTTCCGCCGGCGCATAACCGCGCCCCTTCTTCGTGATGAGATGGATGAGGACAGGCTCATGCAGCGCGACAGCCGTCTTCAGCAGCATTTCAATTCTGGAAATGTCATGCCCGTCTACCGGGCCGAGGTAGGTAAACCCCAGATTCTCAAACAGCGTTGTGCCAAGAATGCTGCGGCGCATGTGCTCTTTGACCTTATGGGTCAGTGCATAGAGCCGACGGCCGAAAGCACTTTTGGCCGTTGTCTGTCTGTACCATAATTTGAGGTCGAGATATTTGGGACGCAGACGCGCCTGCGCAAGATAACGAGAAATTGCGCCGACATTCGGCGTGATGGACATCCCGTTGTCATTGAGCAGAACAATCATGGGTTCGCGGCTTGCGCCCGCATTGTTGAAACCCTCATAAGCAAGGCCGCCGGTCAGCGCGCCGTCGCCCATCAGAGCCAGCACATGATAGTCTGCCCCTTCCATCGTCCGGGCGCGGGCCATACCGAGTGCAACGGATACAGCGTTGGAAGCATGACCGGCAATAAACGCGTCGTGCACGCTCTCACAGGGCTTCGGAAAGCCGGAAAGCCCCCCCCGCTGGCGGAGCGTATCGAACCGGTCCATACGGCCGGTCAGCATTTTATGCACATAGCACTGGTGCCCGACATCGAACACGAGCCGGTCGCGGCTGGTGTCAAAGACGCGGTGAATGGCAACCGTCGTCTCGACAATGCCGAGGTTGGAGGCCAGATGTCCGCCGGTGCGGCTGACGTTTTGTACAAGAAATTGTCGGATCTCGCCGCAGAGCGTCCCCAGCTGGTCCTCGGGGATATCCAGCAGATCCTGTCTGGAATGGATGGTATCTAAAAGCATGGAAATCCCTCATTTTTCTGCGCGCTTTTTTCGGATGCGCTGCGGGAGCGTCCGGAAAAAGCACAGAACCTTCGCCGCCGTGCGCACAACAGCGGTACTGCTGTTCATGGCAAGCGACTTGCCGCAGGCTTTGCCGCCGACCGTCACGCCGGAAACGACCGCAGACAGCAGCAGCGTAATAAAAATCTCCGATTTGCTCTTGCTCAGGATCAGCACGCGTGCAGCAATGACCGCTGCGGCAGAGCCGGAAATAACACCGCAGATATCGCCGATGACATCGTTGCAGAACGACGATACTTTCCCGGCATTGCGGATCAGGCGCAGCGCATCCTCCGCCTCGGGCACCTTGCGCGAGGCCATTGCGTGGAACGGAACCTCGTCCGCCGCCGTGACGGCGACGCCGATGATATCAAACAGAATACCGGTCAGCACGATGCAGATCAGGATCAAAAAGGACAGCGCAAGCCCCGCGCCCTCCAGAAGATTGGACGACACGAAGCTCATAAGGGCCGAGATCAGAACGGTCGTCAGAAAGATCAGCGCGATCCATCTGAAATCGGGTCTGGCCGTTTTTCCGGCCTTTTTCTTTTTCGCAGCAGCCAAAACAGCCTCCACATCAATAATTATGTAAACTTATATCCATACAAATAAATGCTGATAAAACGCCGCATACGCGGCATTTTATCAGGATCTACAACTGTACAATGGCAGCGATTATGGTTAATCTTACGGCTTAGGTCGGGTTTGTTTTCCCCGGGAGCATCCTCTCGTCGCCGATGGAGGTGGTTCCCCTTTCATGCTCGCGTTGACCTGTCGCCATGGTCACTACCCGATTGCCACTTAGTCCGTACCGCAATCCCATAAAGGCCCTTTCGACAGTCTAGGTGATTTCCACAACAGCTTGAACCGACTCTTATCCTCTTTTGCAAACCGTCTTTCAAGGGAATATCGTCTGCGCTCAAGGCCATGAGCGCCGGACGCATCAGCTTCCCTTTCCCGGCCGGTTCACGCAAGGCAGGCTACTCTGCACACAGCGTTCACGGCTTAAAGCCGGGTAGCACCGCAATGCAGGTTCATATCCGGTATCGTACAACGGTCGGATACCACGAAGGGAGTTCGCCGCTGCACAATATCCAGTCTCCACAGCGACCGGGTCATCTTCTCCATGCCATTGGAGACAGCCCGTCCGCCGCAGGCGCAAAATCGCCTTCCCACAGCATCCACCCCAGACTGGGCGTAAGAAGCAGACACCACGGGGTTCACAGGTATGCCAAACAAAGGATTTTTAGGCCCTTCCTCGCAGCCGGCAAAGCTGACTAGAATACTGCGCCATTGCAGAGCAAGTATACCACATCACGAATGTATATACAAGCAAATATTCATAAACTTTCTGTTACGATGCGAAAATTCGGCGCTGTCGGATGCATCAGTATTCACGAAGCGCAAGCTGGCGGGCCATTTCCACAAGGAACTCAGAGCTTTCGAAGCAACCCAGCGCCTCGATGGCCGTCTTTGTCTCCGCCTCGATCATCTTCGAGCACGCGCCGATGCCGTACAGGCGGACGAACGTGTTTTTGTGCTCGTCCATGTGCGTGGCCTTGCCAAGCTTGTCCGCGTCGCCCAGAACGTCGAGCATATCGTCACGGATCTGGAACGCAAGGCCAAGGTTCTGCGCGTAGGTCTTCGCGGCCTCAAGCTGCTGCGCAGTTCCGTTCGCAGCCACGACGCCGATCTGGCAGGCCGCCTGAATGAGCGCGCCGGTCTTGCGGCGCTGGATGTCATAGATCCCCTGTTCCGTCAGCTCCTGCTCCTCGGCCTGCATATCGAGCACCTGTCCGCCGACCATGCCGAGCTCGCCCGCCTGCTCTGACAGAATGCGGATGGCCCTGACGATCACGGCAGGGTCCGCAGGCGCGTTCGCCGCCGTTTCAAACGCGGCGGTCAGCAGACCGTCGCCCGCAAGCACAGCCAGCGCCTCACCGAAGACCTTGTGATTGGTGAGACGGCCCCGGCGGTAATCGTCATTGTCCATGCAAGGCAGATCGTCGTGGATGAGGCTGTAGGTATGGACCATTTCGAGCGCGCAGGCAAAGGGAACGGCGCTCTGCCAATCTCCGCCGCAGATGCGGCAGAATTCCAGCGTCAGGACCGGACGGATGCGTTTTCCGCCCGCAAGCAGACTGTAACGCATGGCGTCGAACAGGCGCTTCTGGGGAAGCTCTTGGCAGAACTGCGCCTGCAAAAACGCTTCGATGGCAGCGCGGTACCGGGCGATCTGGTCATGAAATTCACTCATCTCGTACATACTCCGTTTCTGCCGGCGCGCCGTCGGCGGTTTTTGTCAGCTTTACGATCTCCTGCTCCGCGCTGTCAAGCTGCTTTGCGCAGGACTGGACAAGCTTTGTTCCCTCCTGAAAGAGCTTCAAGGACTCGTCCAAAGGTGCATTTCCCTGTTCAAGCTGCCGGACGATGGCTTCCAGCCGCTCCATTGAGGCTTCAAACTTCATGGATTTTTCAGACATTCTTGTCTTCCTCCTGTATCTGCTCGACCTGCGCCGTCAGACTGCCGCTGCGCAGGCTGACATGGATGCGCTGGCCGGTTGTTACGGCTCCGGCGCTTGTGACGAGCGTTCCCGTCTCATCCGTCACCATGCTGTAGCCGCGGGAGAGCACCTTTAAAGGACTCATCGCATCAAGCGCTGCGGTCAGGCGGACAAAGCGCTGCTTTTTTTCGTGGAGTGTCTTCTGTCCGGCAGCGTGCAGCCGGGTAGACAGGAAATCCAGCAGGACGCGTCGGTCCTCGACGTAATTCAGCGGACTTTGCAGCACACGCTTTTCTGCAAGGCTGTTCAGCCGCTGGCGGCTGAGCTTGAGCGTTTTCTGTACGCTCTGCTGCATGGCCGTCTGCATCATGGAAAGCTTTTTCAGCAGCTCCTGTCGGTCCGGCACGGCAAGCTCGGCGGCGTTGCTGGGCGTTGCGGCACGAAGATCCGCGACATAATCGGAGATCGTCACATCCGGCTCATGGCCGACAGCGGAAATGACCGGGATCTCTGAAGCATAGATCGCCCGCGCCACGCGCTCGTCGTTGAAGGCCCAGAGATCCTCCATGGAGCCGCCGCCTCGTCCGGTGATGATCAGGTCGGCAACCTGATAGTGGTTCGCGTAGCGGATCGCACCCGCGATCTCGGCGGGAGCCTCCGCCCCCTGCACGCGCACAGGCAGGAGCTTGATCTTTGCCAGCGGATAGCGCTTTGCCAGAATACGGAGCATATCCATGATCGCCGCGCCTGCGGCAGATGTGATGATGGCGATCGTATGTGGGTATCTGGGCAGCGGCTTTTTGTGCGCCGGGTCAAACAGGCCCTCCCTGGAGAGCTTTTCCTTCAGCTGCTCGAACGCGACATACAAATCGCCCGCGCCGTCTGCCGTCAGCGCACTGCAATAGAGCTGGTACGCGCCGTCGCGCGGGAAGACGGTCACACGTCCATATGCGATCACCTGCATCCCGTTTTCTGGCCGGAAGCGCAGGCGCTGGGCACTGGAGCGGAACATGACGCATTTGAGCGCCCCCTCCGCATCCTTGAGCGTAAAGTAATGGTGGCCGGAGGGATAGATTTTATAATTGCTGACCTCGCCGCGCACGCAGAGGTTTGTCAGCAGCTCGTCGCGGTCGAGCAGAAATTTGATATACTCGTTGACCTGCGAAACGGCGATGATATTCTGTTCCATCACACGCCCTCCTGCAGGGCCGTCAGAACAGCGATCCCCATGGCGTTGTCCGTGGAATATTGCGGCTCGGCAAAAACAGGCGCAAACTCCCGCATACGCTCCCGCAGCATGGAGTTGGACGCGACGCCGCCGGAAAACACGACCGGCAGACCCGGATACTGCGCAAGCGCCGTCCGCGTCGCATCCGCGATGCAGGACACAATGCAGTTCATGACAAACCGCGCCGTATCAGCCGCGCTCTGCGTGTCGGAATAGAACGTTTCCGCCTTGTTCTGGATGCCGGAGAAGGAAAACTCCAATCCGTTCAGCTTCACGCGGTAACGCTCCTTACAATCCGATTCCCGGCTCAGCGCGTCGACGGCCTTGCCCGCCGGAAACGGCAGGCCCAGAAGCTTTCCCGTGCGGTCGATCAGCTGACCGGCGGAGATATCGCTCGTGCCGCCGAGCTTTTCGGCCCTGACAGTTTTGCCGTCCGGGGTCACAAGCAGCAGCTCCGTCGTTCCGCCGGACAGGTGCCACGCAAGATGCGGCGTCTGCATCAGCTCCAGCCGCCCGGCTGACCAGAGGCTCGCCGCGATATGTCCCTGCTGGTGGGAAAATTCGTAAAGGGGGACATTTAAAATTTTTGCGAGGCAGCTGGCCTGCGACCAGCCGGCCAGAAAGCACGGCATATACGAGCCTTCGACCGCACGCGGCCGGGTGCTGACGCCGATGGCGGTCACGTTCCCAATGTTCACGGACGCACACAGCGCGTCCACCAGCTCCGGCAGGCGCTTGATGTGCGCAAACAGCGCGTCGGACTGCCGCAGCCCAAGCTCTCCCGGCTTCACGTCCAAAAGGCGTGAGCAGTTCTTTCCGCCCACGCCGTCAAATGCCGCCACTGAAGTGGTATAGTTGCTGGTGTCGAAGCCAAGCGTCAGCATGACTGCTGGACCTCGCGCGCAAAGCCGCCGAGAATGCCGTTGACGAAGGACACCACATCCTCGTTTTCATATTTGCGCGTCAGCTCGACCGCCTCGTTGATGGCGGCGCTGATGGGCGCGTCGTCGATATACAGCGCCTCATACATACAGACCTCCATAATGGCGACGGCCATTCTGGCAATGCGGCTGAGGCTCCAGCCAACGGAAT
This sequence comes from Firmicutes bacterium CAG:124, assembly GCA_000432135.1. Lineage (GTDB taxonomy): Bacteria > Bacillota > Clostridia > Oscillospirales > Oscillospiraceae > CAG-170. Next base: position 25,874 of record HF990640.1, on the reverse strand, counting down.
ATTTCGTGATATAGCCTTCAAGCTCTTCCCGCTTCGCCTGCACGCCCTGCACCACGTTCGTCAGGTATTCCAGCTGCTTTCCATCCGGCTTTTCCGCGTAGACGTCCGTTTCGCCCTTGAGCGTGGGGTAATAGTCCTCCTCCATGAGCGTCCGCAGCGCTTCTCCGGCGGTGATATCGTTGAAGTTCATCTCAAAAACGAGATGGCAGGCGATCTCTCTGGCGTTCGATCTTGTCATAGTGTTCTCCTTGCTTCTTTTCTTCCGTGCTTCCAAAAAAGAAACCCTTTACGCAAGCAAAGGGTTTGCTTTTTTTATTTCTTTAATTCCTTCGGCATGGCAATGCCGCAGATATTGACGTTGACCTGCGCGACGGTCAGCCCGGCGACGGATTCCACGCTGGACTTGACGGCGTCCTGCACGGTCTTGGCGAGAGAAAACACGCTCTGGCCGAACTTTGCGACCACGTCGCATTCGATCTTGACCGCGCCGTCCTTCATCGGTGTCAGGCGGATGCCGCGCGCCATCGTCTTCATGCCGAGCATTTCGGCGATATCGGTGCTGATATTGCTGGACAGGCCGCAGACGCCCTCCACCTCGAGCACGGCGGCTGCCGCGACGGACGCCACAACGTCTTCGGAGATCTGAAGCGTTCCATTCTCAAGCTTCTGCGTAAAATACTCGTTCTTTTCAGCCATACTGGGTTCCTCCTGTTCAGGGTTCAGAAAAGGTTCTGCTTTTATATTGGATTCATTTTACCACAAAACCGTCAAAATGCAATCCCTTTCTGAAAATCCCCGAAAATCAGGGCTTGACCTCGATGATGCGCACCTGGGAAAGCATATAGTCCGTCTGCGAGGTCACAATATCCGAGATCAGCGCCGCGTCCGCGTCGCTCAGTCCCTCCGCGGGCGCGGAAACCGCCACGCAGACAACGCCGTCGTTGATATATGTCACACAGTCATCGTACCCCTTGGCGATCACAAGACTTTCGATCTGCGCTTCGCTCAGCGCCGTGCCGACAATGTTGTTGAGCGTCTGGCAGGCGGCTTCGCCGACCTCCGTGCCCTCGTCGTAGGCGATCGTCTCCTCCAGCAATTCAACGGCGGAGTCTCTCGATTCCTGACGGCTCAGGCGCACCTGCGCGAAATAATCCGCCGCCTGCGTCTCGTTTGTCGAAGCCGCGACCGCCTCCTGTGGCAGCGATTCACTGTCCGCCACGACCAGCGTGCCCTCACCCATCACCTGCTCTGCCGAGAGCGTCTCGGTCAGGTCCTGCACATCCGTCTTCTGCGCTTTTGACCAGTTGAGGTACACGCCGGCACAGACCAGCAGCAATACCGATGCGATGATCGCGTTCCGCTTCCAGATTTTCATATAGATTCCTCCTATTGCCCTTTCATTTTTACCACTGCGATTTTATTGCTTCCGAGCCCCGTGAGGCTCGATACAGCCTGTGTGACCGCAAGACGGACGCTTGCGCGCTCCGCGCCGTCACAGACGACGAGCGCCCCCTGATACGTTGGATAGACGGTCGACTGCACCGCCGGTTCCTTTTCCGAGCCGCCCGGCTGCCGGAAGACCGTCTGCGTCTCCTGCGTCGTACTGCCGGAGGCGGTCACGGTGCGGCTGTCCGTCTGATAGATGATCTGCTCGCCGGACGAGAGCGTCAGCATCAGCCGGACGCGTCCGGCTCCGTCGATCGCGGATAAAAGCGCCTCCAGCTGCTTCTGTGTCGCGGACAGATCGAAGGCCGTGTCTGCTGACGCTGCCGTGGTCTGCTGCGCATCGGTCTTCTTCGTCTTTCCCGGCACCAGCGCCAGCGCGACGCCGAGCAGGAACACAAGCAGTGGGATACGGTATTTGCGAAGCAGCTGCGCCGCCCGTTCGCGCAGCTGTGACAGCTGCAGCGTGCTCATGGCGTCCATACCTGCCTTTGCACCGGAATGGCGAAGGTCTGCTCCAGATATTGCTGAAGCTGCTGCTTCTGTGCCGGAGTCGCCTCGCCGTGGATCGTCACGGCCTTTGGATACGGCGTGGCCGCCCGCGTCTCCATTTCAAGCTCGACTGTGACGGTCAGCCCCAGCGAGGCGGCTTTGTCCAATATATATGCCTGTACGCGGCCTGATATGATCCTGGCCACAAGCTCCTGGTTCCGAATCTCGATTCCCGTTCTCGCTTCCTCCTTTTCAAGCTCCAGACGGCTGATCGCCTCTGAGAGCGCGTCATAATCGAGCTGCGCCAGCGGCGTAAGCGCCAGCAGCAGCATCACAAGCCCGCACAGAACAGCCGCCGCTTTTTTGGACGTTCCCTTCGGAATGAGCGCCAGCAGCCCCGCGCTTAAAAATGCGCCTGCCGTCAGGCGCAGCAGATATCCCCGCACAACCTCCATCATCCTGATGCCACCTTCATAAAGCAGCACGTGCTGAACAGGAGCATCAGCGCAGCGCTCCCGGTCATGCCGAGCACGTAGCCCATAGCGCTGCTCTGCGCGTCGATCAGGGCGGCGTGCTCCTTCCCTGCCGCGAAGCCGGCGATTGCCGCCGTCAGCTTCATGGTCAGATAGCAGATCGTGATCCTGAAAAACGGGACCAGCACCAGCGCGAGCACCGCCAGAATGCCGAAGGTCCCTGCTGTCGCGCGCAGCAGCTTCGCGCTTTGCAGCACGGCCTCGGACGCATCGGACGCAATACCGCCTACGACCGGGATCGCGGCAGACAGCGTAGATTTTGCCGCGTTTATTGCCGCATCGTCGCTGCTGCCGGACAGCAGACCCGTCAGGGACAGATACGCCGTGAACACATACATCACACCCTTCAGGAGCACGGTTATGCACCAGCCCACGAGCCGCCGGACGCTTGCGAGCTTCCCGCCGGGCAGCGCGCATTCGGCTGCGGCAAGGCCAATGAACGCATATACGAGCGGCACGAGCAGACTGCGGACAAGCGAGATAAGCAGGCTGAAAAACAACGACGAGGCCATATACAGAGATCCTGCGCCCGTCAGCGACCCGGATGCAGCAGCCGCGCCGCACATTACCGGAAGCAGCAGCTTGGAATACGCCTCCATTTCATCCAGCACAGAGGCTGCCAGACCGAGCATACTTTTCATATTGGTTGCGAACAGCAGCGTGATAGCCAGCGCTCCTGTCATGGCCTGAATATGCAGCCGGTCGTCCGGGACGCTCTGGCGCACAAGCTGGCAGACGAGCGCAGCCGTCAGCAGCAAAGACGCCGTCTGCACGGCCTCCCGCAGTGTACTGACCGACAGCCCGGAGGCCCATTTGATGACCGCAAGGATCGCTTCGCCAGGGTCCGTACGCACTGCCGGGCTGTACGTGCGCAGCGCGTCCTGCGCGTCGTCCGGCAGGCCGTCCGTCAGCGTGTCCACATTCAGGATCTGCCGTTCCTCCTCCAAAACATCCAGCGCAAGAACGGGAACCGTCAGCACGGCCAGAATCCAAAGAAGAATTACGCAGCGCCGCATATCAGCCTCCGATCATCATTTGCAGCAGAGTAAGTACCATTTCCAAAAGCGGCAGCGCAAGATAAAAGCTGATAAAGCCGCAGCAGATCTCGACGGCCTGCGCAAGCGCCTGCTGGCCGCTGTCCCGGCAGATCGTTGCGGCCATCTGCGCCAGCAGTCCAATGGCGGCTGTTTTGAAAAGCGGCGCGAATACAGCGCCGGACAGGCCGGTCAGCTCCTGCAGCCGGTGGAAAAAGGCCAGAATGGGCGAAAAAAACGGAAAAGACGTCAGAAAGCAGAGCGCACATACCAGCACGCACAGGCAGAGCGTCAGCTCCGGCGCCTGCTTTTTCAGAAGCAGGCAGATCACGCTGCAAAGCAGCGCCGCCGCGATCAGCTTTCCTACCGTGTCCATCAGAATTCAAACAGCGTCTTGACCATGTCAAACAGCTCCGCAATGCGCTGCACGACGATCATCAGCACCACGACCAGCGCAGCCAGCGAGGTCATGGTCGCCTGCTCCTCCCGTCCGGAGCGCACAAGAACCTGATTGAGAATGGAGACAATGATCCCGACGGCGGCAATTTTAAAGATCAGGTCAATATCCATATCAGATCAGGATCACCGCCGCTGCAAGGCCCGTGCAGACGCCGAGCGTCAGATACGTCCTGCACCGTGCTGCCGCGCTGTTTTGCAGCGCTTTTACCTCCTCCCGCAGGCGGGACAACGCCAGATCGAGCGCCTGTACGCTCCCCTCGAGGTCATATCTCCCCAGCGAATCAAACAGGTTCAAAATCGTCCCCCGCGCCGCAGAGGACAGGCTCAACCCCCGCGTCTGCGCCAGCGCCTGCCGGCAGGCATAGCCGACCGTGCACGTCTGCGCGGAGGACAGCAGCGCCGCAAGGCGCGAAAAGAACTCCGCGATCTCGCGGTTCCGGCTGCCGCCGAGCGCGGCGAAGATCTCCGGCAGCGGCGTCAGCCGGTACTGCAGCTCATGCCGGATACGCAGCAGCGCATCGATCAGCGCAAGCGTCTGCGCCTGCTGCCGCCGCACTGTCCCCGCCAGTCCGGCGCCGACTGCGCCGGAGGCTGCCAGGATCAGGCTCAATCCGATCAGTTTCAGCATATTGTATCCTTTCCGCGTGAAACGCCCTGTTCTTATCCAGATAAAGCACCTGCCGGAAGATCCCAAGAGAAAACAGCTCCCGGCAGAGCGGTCTATTTTCCAATTCCTCAACAGAACCGGCGTGGATCGTCGCAAGCAGCCTGACGCCGCAGCCGCCCGCCTGCCGGATCGCCGCAAGGTCCTCCGGCTGCGTGATCTCGTCGACCGCAAGCCATTGCGGGTTCATGCCGCGCAGCAGCATCAGCATCCCCTCGCCCTTCGGACAGCCGGACAGCACGTCCGTACACGGCCCGAGGTCAAACTGCGGTACGCCGTGCACCGCTCCGGCCAGCTCCAGCCGCTCGTCCACGACGGCCACGCGCTGCCTGTTTTCCGAAAGTGCCCGGATGCAGCTGCGCAGCAGCGTCGTTTTTCCGCTGCCGGGCGCACCGGCAAGCAGACAGGATTCCTGTAGATATGGAAGCAGCCGCTCCGGCGGGTGCCGGATATCGTGCGGAACACGGAGCGCAAGCGACGAGATCTCCCGCAGCCCGGTCATACAGCCGTTCTGCACAACTGCGCTGCCGCAGACACCGAGCCGGTATCCGCCCGACAGGCTGAGATAGCCGCTTCGCAGCTGCTCCTGCACAGCGTACTGCGACTGCGCGGAAGCGTTCAGCAGAGTCTGCTGCAGCTCCTTCTGGAGCAGGACGGTTCGGACACTGAGCGGACGCTCACCCCCCGCATACAGAACTGCCGGCTTCTGCCCCACCCGCAGCCGCAGCTCCTCGATCTGCGCGTCCGGTATGCCGGTCAGCGCAATCTGTACCGTCTGCGGAAGCATCCGCAGGACCTCATTTCGCATTCCCTCACCCCTCAGTCCAAGTCTATTGTTCGTCCGCCTCCGGTATTCCAGCTTCTTGACAAACCAACCGGTGCATTGTAGAATAGCACTGTTCAAAATGCCCCAGTAGCTCAGGGGATAGAGCATTCGCCTCCTAAGCGAAGGGTCGGACGTTCGAATCGTCTCTGGGGTGCCACTCAGAAATGACCTTTGGATGTCAGGTGACCGTGCAAGCGCGTCCACCTCGACAGCAAAGGTCTTTCTTCGTTCAAAATCGCAACCGCTATCGCTGGGTTGCGATTTTGTTTTTTTATTGTATAAAGAAAACCACCGGCCATATGCGTAAGCGCATACAGCCGGTGGTCATTTTGTTATTCTTACAGGTTTTCGGAAATCGCCTCGACGGCGCGGGTCAAGGCGCGAGCGATATCGGGCAGGGGCATGGCGAAGGTGCCGACCGGTTTGCCGGAAAGCTGCTCCGCGGCATAGGGCACATGGAGAAAGCCGCCGCGCAGGCCGGGATATTCGAGCGCCGCCGTATGCAGCAGCGTATACAGAAGGCTGTTGCACACGTATGTACCAGCGGTATTGGATACCGCAGCGGGCAGACCGTCGCTTTGTATCCGGGCTGCAATTGCCTTGACGGGCAGCGTGGAAAAAAACGCGGCGGGGCCATCCGGCACGACGGGCGTATCGATCGGCTGATACCCGGCGTTGTCCGGAATGCGGGCGTCCATCAGGTTGATCGCTACGCGTTCCGGCGTGACGGCTGTGCGGCCCCCGGCCTGTCCCACGCAAAGGACTGCGTTGGGATGCACCGCGCGAAGCGCGTCTTTCAGGATCACGCCGCTTTTGATAAATTCAGTTGGGATTTCTAGTTTACATAATTCAAGTCCCGCGATTTCATCCGGCAGCAGCCGCACGGCCTCGAATGCGGGGTTGACCTGTTCTCCGCCGAACGGGTCAAAGCCGGTGATAAGCAATTTTTTCTTCATAAAATCCCCTGTCCTTCCAGAATGCCGCACATCTGCGCGACACGGCTATCCCAAGAACAGGCGCGGCCTGCCTCAATGCGGGCATCGATTTGCTCCGGCGCGGTATCAGAGCACGATTTTTCGCAGGCGGAGATGAATTCCTCCTGGCTGTCGGCGATCTCGATGAGCGGCGCATATTGGAGGATCTGATCCGGCTGCTTCGTCGAGACGATGGGGCGGCCCGTGGCCAGATATTCATAGAATTTCAGCGGGCTCACGTCCTTGCTGAGGTCGCTTTTCGCAAACAGGTTCAGGCAGGCGTCAAAGTGCGCCAGATACTGCGGCAGCTGCTCGTTCGGCTTGAGGCCGAGGAAATGCACGTTCGGCATGGCGTGGAGTGCAGACAGGTCGACACCGGGCTTTTCCTTGCCGATCAGGACAAAGCTCCAGTCCGGACGAGCCTTTGCTGCGGCTTCGAGATAGCCATACTCAATGCAGCTTTGCAGTGCGCCGACGAAGCCGAAAATCGGGTGCGGAATGCCCTGCATATCGTCCGGGAGCGGCTGCGGCTGTGCGGCTTGCACGAAGCGCTCAAAATTTGCACCGTTCGGGATCATGTCCGTCTTCGGCTGGGCTGCGCGCAAGCGCTCGGCCAGCGCATCGGCGGTGGCGAAGACGTGATCGGCCTTTCCCGCAAGCTCCAGCTCCATCGCGTCGACGAGCGCCGGGTCCATGAGTCCGCCGTAGGCCGAATGCCGGTCGACGCAGTCGTAGACCAGCGCCTTATGCGGGACCAGATCGACAAGATCGGCTGTGACGGGCGAATAGACCCACAAAACAGCGTCCTCAAATCCGTGCTCCCGCATTTTTTTGCGGACGAAGCGGGCGATTTTCCGCTGGTTCAGCCTGTTTATCCAGCGGAACTTATAAAAGAATGGCAGAGCCGGCGGCAGAGCGTAAACCGTGATGTTCTCCTGCGGGTGAACGCCCGCTTTTTTATAATTCGTCAGTCCCGGCTGAGCGGCTTTGTCCTTCATGGGGGCGATATAGGTGATAGACGGATCAAAATAGAGAATTTCCGCGTCTGGGATGCGGCTCATGACCTGCTGCTTGCGCGTCGGGATGGGGTACCACGGGGAGGTGGCAAGGCAAACGATTTTTCTCATATGGTCTCCTCCAGCAGCTTGCGCGCCGCTTCTTCATTTTCTGCCGCAAGGCGGCGCAGGCGGTCGGTCGAATACGGCTGTGCCGTCTGCATGGCGTCGTCAATCAGGGCGCACAGACTGTCCTTCGTCACGTCGTCCAGCTCCATGCAGTGCTTCTGGCCGAGATAGGCCATGAAGCCGGTGACCTTCGGGTCATACGAGATCGCGGCCAGCGGCGCGCCGACAGACGAGGCAAAGATCAACGCGTGCAGCCGCATGGAGACGATCACGCGCATTTTCTGCATCATGCCGATGGTCAGCTGCTCGTCGCGCGGGGCGGGCAGCACGAATGACCGGCAGGACAGCATTCCGGCGGCCTGCCGGTTAATCTCAAGGTCACGCGTCGGCTCAAGAGCGACGAAAACCGGCGTCAGGCCGTGCTTTTGGTTGACATAAATTGCAGCATCTACAATTGCCTGCAAATGCCCGGAAAGATTTTTCCACGGGCGCAGAACGAACATGGCATAGCTTCCGTTCGGGTCGAGGTCATTGCTCAGGAAATAGCTGTCTACTGCACCGGTGGTCGCGGGCTGCAGCAGCAGCGCCGGGTCTGCCGTGACGGAGATATCCGGCTGCATCACGCCCATGTCGGAAAGCTCCTTCCGGGAAAGATCCTCGCGTAGCGTGATTTTATCCACGCAGCGGTTGAGAATGCGCGCGGTATGGCGGCGGCTGCCCTCTCCGCTGACAGGGCCGATGCCGCAGCCGTACATCATGACGCGGCAGCCTGCGGTATGCGCCATGCGGATGGTCGTGAGATAATAATTTAAGGATCGCGTGCTCGTTTCGTTTTGAATGAGGCTCCCGCCGCCGGAGATAAACAGCCTGCATCTGCGCATAAGCGGCCAGAAGCGGAAGGGGTCGAATACGTGTACGGAGCCGACGTGGTACCGCAGGCGCGTCTCGGCAGGATCGTGCGACATGACGTAGACCGGCATATCGCGGTCGATGGCCTTCATCTGGGCAAGGATCGCCTTTAAGATCGCGTCGTCGCCCGCGTTTCCCTTGCCGTAGGCGCCGCAGATCAATACGCCATATTTCTTTTTCGTCGGCATGGCCGTGCGGCGCAGGATGGTCTGGTAAATTTCGATCTGCTTGCCGACGGTCGCACTGATGGAAAACTCGCGCGAGGCCTTTTCATACAGATTTTCGCCGAGCTGCGCGCGCATGGCCGCAGATTCAGCCAGTCGGGCCATGCAGCCGCCGAGCGCTTCGGCGTTCTGCGGCTCAAACAGGAGGCCGGTCACGCCATGCTCGATGATATACGGGATGCCGCCGACATTCGACGCGATCGTCGCGCAACGCATACGCGCACCCTCTGTGATGGCATACGGGAACGTCTCAGAAAGAGACGTCAGTGTATTAACGTCCAGCGCATGATAAAAGCTGTCCATATCCGTGACCCAGCCCGCAAACACGACGCTGCCGGGCGGGCAGGTGTCGGCGGCCAGCTTTTCCAGCGTCTGTCGCTGCTCGCCGTCGCCCGCGATGAGCAGGCGGATATTGGGGTGGGTCTTTACGGCGATGGAGAAGCCGCGGATGAGCGTCCCCACATCCTTGACCGGATCAAGGCGGGCGGCGATGCCGAACACGACGGTATCCTCCGCCGTCTCCATGCCGACAGAGCGCAGATATGATTCCCTGTCCAGCTTTGGCGCAACCGGCGTAAAATCAATGCCGTTGTAAATTGCAAACATCGTCTGCGGGTCAAAGCCGCGTGAAATAAGCAGCTGTGCCATGGCGTCGGACACGCCGATGTGGTAGTCGAACATACGCAGCGCAACGGTGTTGATCGTGCCGTAGGTCAGCCGGTGCAGGGGTCTGCCCAGATAGTCGAGCCGGTAGTCGGAATGGACGGTCGTGACAATCGGCACCTGAATTTTCCGGCGCAGGACAGCGCCGGTCAGGTTCGCGCGCGCGCCGTGGCAGTGGACGATCTGAAAGCCCTCGGCGCGGATCATCTGCGCAAGACGGCCAATGGCCGTCTGTACGGACGCTTCCATGACGACCGTATCGATGCCGAGCTTCCGCGCGTCTTCGGCAAACTCTCCCTCGCGGAAGCAGACGAGCCGCACCTGTTCCGTTTTCCCAAGACCATGCAGCAGCGACAGCACGTGCGTTTTTGCGCCGCCGACGTCGCCGCCGGAGATCAAATGCAATACCTTCATATCGGAACCCTCATTTTTGAATTGCCACTTGTTTCTTGCGGCAAGATACAGTAAAATAGGCAGGAATGTCTCCTGATATTATATCTGATTCCATGAGGCAAATCAACTGCAAACTCTTTGGGAGGTACTACATGAAACTGATCGATGAAAAAGGCCGTCTGTTCGGCAAGATCAATCTGATCGACCTGCTGGTCGTGCTGCTGATCGTTGCAGTTCTGGCGGCGGTCGTCTGGAAGCTCGGCGGCAGCAGAGCCGCAGCCGCTGTGGCCGGTACAGAGAAAAAGGCTGTTTATACCGTAGAATTTGAGGATGTTTCCGCCGATATTGCAGAATATGCGAAAACGCAGGTCGATAAGACCCTTGTCAATGATTCCAAACAGATTGCCGCCGTCATTACGGACGTGCGCACAGAGCCGTACGACAACGAACTTGGCCACGTGCGCCTGTATATCACCGTCGAGGCAAGCGCATCGTTTACCGGCAACGTCTACAAGGTCGGGCCGCAGGAGGTCCGCGTCGGCTATGAATACATCCTCAAGACGAGCGAATTTGAGCTGACGGGTCTGATCTCCGCGCTGGAGGTCACCGATGGCTGAAATGCTGGCTTCGAGCCTTCTGTGGCGGGTGCTGCTTGCCATCGGCGGCTGGTTTTCGGCGCTGGCGCATTCAAGCAGGATTTTCGCGTGGCTCGGCCGCACCTGGCGCGCAAGCAAAACGCGCGCATGGCTGCTCCGGCGGCTGTCCGCGTCTGACGCACCGACGCGCGAGAGCCGGAGCGCGAAGCGCTTTGCGCGACTGAACGCGCGGCTTGCCGCGCGGCACGGCCTGAAGGACTGTCTGGACGATTCGGTTCTTTGCCGCATCTGGCGCTTTTTCGTTCGCTGCGGCCAGAACAGCCGTCTGTTTTCGTGGCTGTTCTCTGACGGACTGCATGGCGTGATCTTATTTGCGCTTTCCATGTATGTCGTGATCGACTACGTGCTGCGCGATCTTCTGGCCGTGCCGGTCCTGTCGTCGTGCTGGGATGAGTGTCTGATGCTGCTGTCGCTTGGCTATGTGGTCTATGAGCGTCTTGGGCGCGAAACGCCGCTCAAAACGGGCTGCAATCCGCTCGATCTGCCGGTCTGCCTGTTTATTACGGTCTGCTTCGTTCTCATGAACGTCGTTACGCCATATTACTCCATCCAGATCTCCGGCTTCCGCGCGACTGTGCAGTATATGCTCTGGTTCTTCCTCATTACGCGGCTGGTGCACAACGACCGGGATTTCATGCGGATATATCTGGCGCTGGTCATTCTGGCGGCGGTCATTGCGCTGCATGGCATTTATCAGTATATCGCCGCTGTTCCCATCCCGTCGAGCTGGATGACGCACTCGGAATCCTCTGTGCGCACGCGTGTTTACTCGATCTTCGGAAGCCCCAATATCATGGGCGATTTCATGACGATGTTTGCACCGATGGCGGCAGGACTCGCCTATTACACGAAGAACCGCAAATTGCAGGTGCTTGCGTGGGTCTGCGCGTTCTGTATGTGCTTCGGCTGCCTGTTTACGATGTCGCGCGGGGCATGGATGGCGCTGGCACTTGCCATTGTGATCTTCGTACTGCTGGTCGACCGGCGGCTGCTGGTGCTGCTGCTTGCGGCGGGGTGCGTC
>HF990640.1:0-14453 GCA_000432135.1 Firmicutes bacterium CAG:124 | reverse complement strand
CTGCTGCTTGCGGCGGGGTGCGTCGCGTGCACGCTGCCGTTTGTGCGCAGCCGCATCGGCTTCCTGTTCACGTCTGATTTCGCGGATGCCAACACCTCCGGCGGCCGCGCGGGCCGCAAGCTCGTCGCGATGACGCTTCTGGAGCAGCGCGGAAAAGCGACCGGCGTTGGCCTCGGAATGTTCGGCGGAGCCGTCGCCATGCAGAATCAGGTCATCGACCATCAGGAGTATTTCTACGTCGATAATTACTATCTCAAGCTCATGATCGAGATGGGCTATACGGGCCTCGCCGCGTTCCTGATCACTGTCATCAGCTTCCTTGCAAACGGCTGCCGCGCGCTCTACCGCACGGCGCAGCAGAAAAAACAGGCCCTGTCCCGTCTGTTCCCGCTGTGCGCCGGGATTTTTGCCGGACTGTGCGGCGTTTTCGTTCATTGCGGATTTGAAAACATCTTTGAAGAGCCGTACATGATGGCCTATTTCTGGTCGCTGGCCGGGCTTCTGATGTGGGCGGGCTTCCTGCGGGAGGACAAGCAGGAGGTGCGCGCATGATGCCCGTGATCCTGGCTGTCCACTTCCCTGCCAAAAAGCTTGCAAAGCTGCGCATGGCCGCGATGCGTCTGGGCGCGAAGGTGCGCGTCGTGGAAAAATGGGAGTACCTGAACGCCGTCGGCGCCCTGACGGGCGATCTCGACAGCTTTGAGAGCTTTTATGACGGTGAGGATTTCCCCGGTGAGCTGCTCGTCTTCGCGCATTTTTCAGATGCGCAGTTGAACCTGTTTTTGCAGGCCATACGCGCAGCAAAGCTCCCGCCCGTTGCACTGAAAGCCGTCCTGACGGACGAAAATAAGGGCTGGAACGTGCTTGAGCTGCGCGAGGAGCTGCAAAAGGAGCATGAAGCGCTGCACTGACAATCATGCAGAACGGCGCCCTGTGCGCACAGCATATGAACAGCACCCCATTTGTTAGGCAAGTATGATAACATACTTGGTACTAAGAAATGGGGTGTTTTTCAATGCCAAAAGGAGCAGTCAATCGGCGCCATACGCCAGAGTGCAAGAGGACTGTGATCGGGCGCTTCTTTGGAGCACGGCAGCAACCGCAGGATCAAGGCAAAGCTGAAGGGCCTGCCGTCTGCGATCCGCAGGCAGCAGGCCCTTTCGGCTGCTTGAACAGGTTGTGTTCATAATTTTGTCTAACTTTTGGGGGACACTTCATTTTTGCCGCCTTGTACGGGGTCAGACAATTATTTATCCTTCTTGGCCTTCTTCTCTTTTTCCTTCTGCTCCTTGCGGGCAGCCAGAGCTGCGGCCTTCTGCTTGGCAGCTTCCTTTTCCGCCGTGTTGTTGGTGGAAACAGCAAACTTTGCAAACTCAACGCGGACGCGGTCGGTGGTCGTTTCGATGACGATGGAGTTGTCCTTGATCGAGACGATATCGCCGATGATGCCGCCGATGGTCGTGATATTGTCGCCGACCTTCAGCGAGTCACGCATCTGCTGCGCTTCTTTTTTGCGTTTGTTTTCCGGGCGGATCATAAAGAAGTAGAACACTGCGATCAGCACGACGAACATGAGGATCATGGACGCGCCGCCGCCTGCTGCACCGGTGGAATCCGCTGCGGTTAAGAAAAGGTACATGGTCTTTCCTCCATATTTGAATTTCGTTTATTATATCGTGTCTGCGGCAACATTTCAAGTCGGCGCGACAGGATTTCTGAATAAATTTCCGTTTTATATTTTTTCCGCCAACTTTTGCGAGTACTCCGCGCGGAAATCGCCGAAGGTCCCGGTGTCAAGGCTGTCGCGGATACGCCGGGTCAGCGTATTATAGAAATACAGATTGTGCATGACGGACAGGCGCATGGCGAGCATCTCCTCCGCTTTGAACAGGTGATGGAGATACGCGCGGGAATAGCGCCTGCATACCGGACAGTCACACTGCAGGTCAATGGGGCCGTCGTCACGCGTGTACTTCGCGTTTTTGAGGTTGATGCTCCCCTGCCATGTAAAAAGCTTGGCGTGCCGCGCATTTCTGGCCGGCATGACGCAATCGAAGAAGTCCACGCCGCGTGCGACGGATTCAATGATGTTCGACGGCGTGCCGACGCCCATCAGATAGCGCGGCCTGTCTTTTGGCATATACGGCTCGACCGCCTCAATGATCTCATACATGACCTCAGTCGGTTCTCCGACGGCCAGACCGCCGATGGCGTAGCCCGGCAGGTCGAGCTTGGCGATCTCCTTCATGTGCCAGATGCGCAGATCCTTGAACGTCGCGCCCTGATTGATCCCCCAGAGCTGCTGACCGGGATTGACAGCGTCCGGCTCAGCGTTATATCGGGCAAGCGCCTCCTTGCACCGGGCAAGCCAGCGCGCCGTGCGCTCGCAGGACGCCTTGGCATACTGGTATTTTGCGGGGTTTTCCACGCACTCGTCAAACGCCATGGCAATATCGGAGCCGAGGTTCGACTGGATGCGCATACTCTCCTCCGGTCCCATGAAGATCCTGTGGCCGTCAAGATGGGACGCGAACGTCACGCCCTCCTCCTTGATCTTTCGGAGTCCGGCCAGGGAAAAGACCTGAAATCCGCCGGAATCCGTCAGGATTGGGCCGTCCCACGTCATGAATTTGTGCAGGCCGCCCATATCGCGCACGACCTCGTCTCCGGGCCGCAGATGCAGATGATAGGTGTTGGACAGCTCGACCTGCGTGCCGATCGTTTCCAGATCAGCAGCCGACAGCGCGCCCTTGATCGCAGCCTGCGTGCCGACGTTCATAAAAACCGGCGTCTGAACCGTCCCATGCGGGCAGGAAAACTCCCCTCTGCGGGCAGCACCCTCTGTTTTTAATACTTTAAACATAGTTACCTCGAAATTTTATTTGCCGCGTCAATAAATGGCGCAAGTTTCTGAATTTCTGAATTGCAGATATATTCCCGCAGACGGCGGGCGACAAATTTACGGGTTACAGTTCTTACACGGGTCATAGCCCATCGCAACTATACTGTCGCGTGTGCCAGTGTAATACCACTTGTTCTTCTCAGACATTTTGCTGACGCTCGTGCACCATGTATAATGGAATTTTCCAGTGTTGGTGTTGATGATATAGCTGCAATTTGCAGACGGTGTCGTTGCGCTGGTGGTGTTATCTTCGTTATTCACGCAGCTTGAATCAGCTTTACTTGATTTAACACCATTCGAATTGGACTGGCTATTTTTGTCTGGTAGGACTTCGACATCAAATAGAAGTTGATCGCCAAGGCTATTTTCCGCATATATCAAAACTGTTCCTGGCGATATTCCATATATTTTTGCCATTTTGAAATTTGGCAAGTCGCCCGGTGCAGTATCAGCCTCAACTTTTGCGATTTCCGGGTTTTCGGATGACCACTTAACCTGTCCAGATTGTGCAGCTTCAGATACGCAGGCACAGACCCATGTAATCTGCCCTACCGTAACAGTAGTGGAACTAGACGCTTCGCGTGAGCCATCTGCAAGAAACAGATTTATCGTCGGGAGGTCAAGAACATCTTTCTGCCTGAGTTCTGGTATGATGATTCTCGAAAGAATTGTACTTGCCTCTGCCCGCGTTATGGTTTTGTCCGGGAAGTAGACACCGTCATATCCCTTATCGTTAGTTCCGGTTAGGACGCCAGCATTATACAGGGTGTAAATTGAGCCCCAATGGTCAGAACACAGATCAATGTCAGGAAGTATTCCAGGAGCAATATGATTGATGTTCTTATATGCTTCTTCCGGAAGTGCTTCATCCATAATGAAAGCAAAAATCTCTCTGGTTACGTTACTCGTCCAGAACAAAGATTCCTTCCCACTGAAATAGTGGGGGAACGACGCAAATGTAGCCCAGAAATCAGCATAGACCTGATACCACGGTGATGATTGCTTGAACGAACCAGAACCGCCACTATAAATATCATGAAGCCGGCAACCAATCGCGATAGCTTCCGCAATGGTCATGTTTCCAGACGGTGAAAACGTTGACACTGTTTTGCCATTCATCAGCCCATATTCGCAAACAGTCTTCACGCTTTCCGCATACCACGCTGTTTCAGGCACATCAGAGAACCCCGTATATTCTGTCTGTTTCTTGAAATTCGACAGGCCGGAGCTTGCAGCCTGCAGTGGAATTGCAAGTGACAGCAAAAGAACGACCGTTAGAAATAGACTTACAATCCGTTTTGGTTTCATCCTATCACTTCTCCTGTTCTAATCGAACTAATTCAAACTAATTCAAACACAAAGTTTAGAATAATCTATAATTTGTAAATTTGCAGCATTCAAATCCCCTCAGACCCTTCGTGCCAGATCCCCTTGAGTCCGAGGGGAGCCTTTGTGAGGCCGATGCCCACATTGGCCCGGCAGTTTGCACCGTTTTTACAAAATTCTGCGGCGAATTCGATACTTCCCAACGGGCCGATGTGGGCATCGGCCCCTACGGCCAAGTACGCAAGTGCATTCGAATTTGTCGAAGATTTCTATAGAACAACTGTGGTCTGTTGTTCTCTGCGCAAACTTGGTGTGTTCCAGCCTTAAATTTCTTCAATGGGAACGCTCTGTATATAGCAGCTATCCGGGCAGAGATCGACCTTATTTGACCAAACCTCATTGCTGTCTACATTGGGGTCGATATCCCAGGAAACGCAATTGAATTCGTCCAGATATACCCGTTTGAAATTGGACAGCTCCCGAAACGGTGCAAAGACCGTTCCGACCTCCAGCAGTGGTTCGCAGTCAAGCAGCCGCACTTCCCCGTTGTCAAAGCACAATCGCAGGGAAAAATCATCGTTTGCCGTCACCGACGTGATTCGTTTTCTTCCGCTTGCAAAATACTCCGCCGTCTTACGGTCAAATCCTCTGCTCAGATAGTCTTGTACTCTTTTTCCGTATTCGGCATCCGGATACGCAATGCCATCGGCAATATACATCAAAACACCCTCATCATTTCCTCCATACTTCGCAGATATAAGGCGCAGCAGTCCAGACCGCCGCGCCCAACTCTACAATCTTTCTTGTGCTTTCAGGCGTTAGGCATCTCGGGCCGCTTCCCTGTTTCGGAGCAGAACGTCAGATAGTCGTCCACCGCCTTTTGAAACTCTTCCTCCAAGCCCTTGTACGTCATCGCCGCCTGCTCCATCATTCAAAACAGGCTGCTGTGCGTCCCGGTTCTGGACAGCAGCAGCAAAAGCTCCTGCTCCCTGTACTGATATACCAGCAGCCAATCGGGTGTGATGTGACACTCGCGGAACCCGCCGTAGTCGCCGGTCAGGAGGTGGTCTTTGTACTTCTCGTCGAGCTTCATGCCGTTGGCAAGCAGCTCGATCACCTCAAAAATGAGCCGCTGGTCGTACCCGCGTTTCTGCACCAGCTTCATATCTTTCCTGAAGCGGGCGGATATCCTCACGCTATACTTCATTCCTCTAATGCCTTCTTCAGGTCTTCCATGCTGTGAAAGGTTTCGTACCGCTCAGGGTGGTTCACCATGTCATCAGCTTCCTTCATGGCAGCTATGGTGTCTGCATTGGGAACCTCGCGCTGGATAGAAAACGGAATGCAATTCTCACGGATCGACTGCCGCAGGAAGATGTTGATCGCAGTGGACAGGTCGAGGCCGAAATCTGCGAACAACTCTTGAGCCTGCGCTTTCACGTCGGCATCAATGGAAATACTGGTTGATACTTTCGCCATCTGAAATCACTCCTATTCATTTCCTTACGTGTATTATATCACGCTGTACCTTGAAGTCAATATGTTATACATATTTTGTGGCAAGGACAGCCCCATCTTATGCAGTCCATGCAGCATCACTGCAACATTATGCACCAAAAAAGTTGTTCATTTTTTATGCGCATCCCCTCAAAGCTTACGATGCGTGATGCTTTTCGTTTATCCGCGCGGCTTTTCCTGATTTTTTCGTCAGTTAAGCCGCTTTCCCCGAAAACCCTTATTTTTCGGGCTTTTCTCCGTTTTCGGCCTCGGAAGGCATCACATCTCCAATGAACATCGCGTCGCCGAAGGAGAAGAAGCGGTAGCGTTCCTGCACGGCGATGTTGTATGCGTTCAGGATCTTTTCACGGTCTGCGAATGCGGAGACGAGCATGACGAGCGTGCTTTCCGGCAGGTGGAAGTTTGTGATGAGCGCATCCATGGCCTTGAATTTGTAGCCGGGATAGATGAAAATATCCGTCCATGCGGAGGCTTCATGGAAATACCCGTTTTCGTCAGCCAGAGATTCCAGCGTCCGGCAGGAAGTTGTGCCGACGCAGACGATCCGCCCGCCTGCGCGTTTGGTTTCGTTGATGATATCCGCGGTTTCCCTGGAGATCATGCAGAATTCGGAGTGCATATGATGCTCCGTGATTTCCGCAGCCTTGACGGGACGGAACGTGCCGAGGCCGACGTGCAGCGTGATATACGCTTCCTTAACGCCCTTGGCGGCGAGCTTGTCCAGCAGCTCCTGCGTAAAGTGCAGACCGGCTGTCGGTGCGGCGGCAGAGCCGTTGATTTTGGAATAGACGGTCTGGTAGCGTTCGCCGTCCTGCAATTCTTCCTTGATGTACGGCGGCAGAGGCATTTTTCCGAGCCGTTCCAGCACCTCAAGGAAGATCCCCTCATAGTGGAACTGCACGAGCTTGTTGCCGTCGTCCCTCTCCCCTACTACGGTCGCCGTCAGATCGCCGTCTCCGAAGGACAGCTCTGTCCCGGTGTGCGTCTTGCGGCCAGGCTTCGTAAGGCACTCCCAGACGCCGTTTCCCTGATCCTTGAGCAGCAGCACCTCGACCGCGCCGCCGGTCGGCACCCGATGGCCGAGCAGGCGTGCGGGCAGCACACGGGAGTTGTTCATGACCAGGCAATCTCCTGGCTGCAGAAGCTCAAGCAGGTCGTAAAAATGCCGGTGCGTGACCTCGCCCGTTTTCCGGTCGAGCGTCATGAGCCGGGACGCGTCGCGGCGCTCCAGCGGCGTCTGCGCGATCAGCTCCTCCGGCAGATCGTAATAAAAATCATGTGTTTTCAACAAATACAGCCCTTTCCAATACGCCGATTTTTTCCGCGATTCACATTGACAGGCAGGAATGAATATGATATGATGAGGCCGCTGGAATTCGCGGACATTTGTCCATCGCGCAAGAACATCTTATTTCTGCACAAACCAAATGTATTATATTACATTCCAAAATGATATGCAACCGGAACTTTCCGGCGAGTTTGAGGATTGGAGCTTTCATCATGGAGAAATTCAGAGTTGGTATCATTGGCGCAACGGGCATGGTCGGGCAGCGGTTCGTGCTGCTGACGGCAAACCACCCGTGGTTCACCCCGGTCGTGCTGGCCGCCAGCGCGCACAGCGCAGGCAAGACCTACGCGCAGGCGATCGAAGGAAAATGGCATATGGCTGAACCAATTCCGGAAAGCGTCAAATCCATGATCGTGATGGACGCCGAGGCGGACGCGGAGGAGATCGCGAGGCAGGTCGACTTTGTCTTCTGCGCCGTCAATATGAAAAAGGACGAGATCAAGGCGCTGGAAGAGAAATACGCGAAACTCGAATGCCCGGTTGTATCAAACAATTCCGCCCACCGCCACACGCCCGACGTGCCGATGGTCGTGCCGGAGATCAACGCCGACCACATCCGCATCATCGACGCACAGCGCAAGCGGCTCGGCACAAAGCGCGGCTTTATCGCCGTCAAATCCAATTGCAGCCTGCAAAGCTATGTCCCGGCACTGCACCCGCTGATGAAATACGGCGTGGAACAGGCGCTGGTCTGCACATATCAGGCAATTTCCGGCGCAGGCAGAACATTTGAGACATGGCCGGAAATGATCGACAACGTGATCCCCTATATCGGCGGCGAGGAGGAAAAGTCCGAGCAGGAGCCGATGAAGCTCTGGGGCCATATCGAGGGCGATAAGATCGTCAATGCGGCGGAACCCAACATCACCGCGCAGTGTCTGCGCGTGCCTGTTTCAGACGGTCATATGGCGGCGTGCTTCGTTTCGTTCAAGGGCGAGAAGCCGTCGCTGGAGCAGATCAAGGCAGACTGGGCAGCGTTTTCGGGCCGCGCACAGGAATTGAAGCTGCCGTCGGCTCCCAGGCAGTTCCTGCATTACTTTGAGGAAGCCGACCGTCCGCAGACGAAGCTCGACCGTATGCTTGAGGGCGGTATGGCCGTCTCCATCGGCCGTCTGCGCCCCGATACGCAGTACGATTACAAATTCGTCTGCCTGTCTCATAATACCCTGCGCGGAGCAGCCGGCGGCGCTGTTTTGCTGGCGGAACTGCTTTGCGCGGAAGGATATATCACAAGGAAATGATCCCGAAGGGAGCGATTCTTTGAAAAAGCCCGTTTTTGAAGGCGTCGCGACTGCGCTCGTTACGCCGTTCAAGCAGGGTACGGTCGATTTTGCCGTCATGAATCAGCTGCTGGATCTGCAGCTTGCCGCAGGCGTCGACGCGGTCGTCGTCTGCGGAACGACCGGAGAGGCCTCCACCATGACGGACAACGAAAAGCTTGCGCTGATCGCGCACACAGTCAAATATTGCGCCGGACGATGCAAAATCATCGCCGGAACCGGTACAAACGACACGGCTCACACCTTGCAGTTGAGCCGTGTCGCTGCGTCTATGGGCGTGGACGCCGTGCTGCTGGTGACACCCTATTACAACAAGTGTACGCAGGCAGGGCTGATCGCGCATTATACCGCGGCAGCCGACACCGTCCCCTGCCCCGTGATCGTCTACAACGTGCCGAGCCGCACGGGCGTGGACGTCTCGGTCGAGACGTGCCGTGCGCTCTGCGCGCATCCGAACATCGGCGGGATCAAGGAGGCCAGCGGCAGCGTCCCGAAGGCCATGCGCATTCTGGACGCCTGCGCGGAGGAGCTTCCGCTCTGGAGCGGAAACGACGATCTGACCGTACCGCTGATGGCGGTCGGCGCGAGGGGTGCAATCTCCGTTTTGTCCAATGTGCGGCCTAAGCTGACGCTGCAGATGGTCCGCGCCTGTCAGACTGGCGAATACGCGCAGGCGGGACGGATCCAGACGGCGCTGATGGGGCTTGTAGACGCGCTTTTCTGCGAGGTCAACCCGATTCCCGTGAAGCAGGCGCTGGCGCTGGAGGGCATTCCGGCCGGTCTGCCGCGTTTGCCGCTGACGCCCTTGAGCGGTTCGCATCTGCCCGTTTTGGAACAGATGCTGTCCGCCATGCCGGAGCCATAAAGCACAAGGTTCACCATAATTTTTTTGAAATAGAAGCCGCAAAAAGTTATTCACACTGTCAACAGATTTGTCAACACGCAAATTTCCCACATATTTCGACAAATACACGTCTTTTTGCCAGTATCTTTCAGGGGCGAAAAACGAAGAACTTTCACGACATAACGCACGGATATTGTTGACATAACGCATTTTATGCAGGAGTTTTTGCAGAACCGCACGCAAAACGCCCGGCGTCCATGACTGGCCGCCGGGCGTTTTTTATTTGAGGGTTTCGCTGTGATTGAGAACGGAGACGCTGTAGAGGAACAGGACATCCTGTGAATCGAACGTCAGCCAGCGGCCAAGCCGCTCCGGCTGCACATAGCGGATATCGACCAGTGTGATCTTCGCATAGGCGCTGGTCAGAAGCGGCGCAAGGCTGCTTGCAAACGAATCGCGGAAGATCACAAGCTCGCGGTCCGTATCCGCACTGGGGTTCGTGATCGTGAGCAGGGATTTTGAGCCGGAGAGGAACACGGAGTACGGGTCCTCCCCTTCCAGCGCGGGCAGATCATAGACCGGCCCGGTGCTGTCCGTTTCATAATCGTAGACGGTGCAGCCGAGAAGCGTCTCGCTCGTCAGATAGCGGAGCGTATCCGGGGCAAGCGGCAGAGCCGACTGTCCGCAGTAGACACCGTAGAATGGCGTGTCAGCCGTCACCGTATCATATTTCTCCGACAGTTTCACACCCATTGCTTCTGCTAATTGACTTGCAACCGGCACAATCGCCTCTTGTCTCCAGTGCAGATCAGTACGATAATAGCTGTTCAGAGACAGCACTGGCATCAGGTCGATTGCTTCCGCATAAGGCATATTCTTCTGAAGCAGCGCGGAAAACGCACTGTAGTCAAGCGACGGATAGCCGTTCTGCGCAGCAAGGAACGCGCCCTTGTCCGGGATCACGGCTTCATAGATTCTGGCATCTGTCCCGGACAGGTACGTTTCATAGATAGTCCGGAAGCGCTCTGCGGCATGGAGGACGGAGGACTCGTCCAACGGATATTCCAGCTTGGCGGCATAGCCGTCCGCAAGATAGATGCCGTTGTTATCCTTTTCGCGCAGCATATCCAGCAGAACAGCGGCCTTGAGCCGCCGGAAGCCGTCGCGTAGCGGGAACTGGTCGAGCGTATAGGATTCGAAATCCGTCATAAACGTGCCGTTCAGCACAGAAGCGGCCGTCAGCTCCGGCTTTTGCGCCAGCTTCCGGCGCTCACTCTGCGAAACCGCATCATCCGGCTTCAGAAGGCTCCAGACCAGAAATCCGAGCAGGAACGCCGCCGTCAGGCAGACGACTGCAAGATTCTTTCGTTTTTCCATGGGGCCTCCCCTCTAAAACCGGAAATACAGGAACGGATTGAACGAGCCGTCAACCAAGAAGGCCGTACAGACAGCCAGAAGCGCGGTCAGACCGACCGGCTCCAGAACCGCAAGCGCCGTTTTTCCTGCTCGGCTGCGCTGGACTGCTGCACACAGGCTTTTCGCAAGCGGCGTTGCGCCGGCAACGGCAAGCAGGAGCAGCACGGTGCAGCTGTGCAGCTCGTACAGGCTTTCCGCACTGACCAGCGGCAGGCCCCCGCCGCCGAACATGGCGCGGATGGACTGCGCGGCGTCCTGCACGCTGGATGCGTCGAACAGTACGAAGCCGAGCGTCACAAACAGGAGTACATAGACGTGGTTCAGCACGTGCAGCTTTTGAAGTCCACGCAGCAAAAACAGCTTTTCCGCCGTGAGCAGAACCGCGTACAGAAGACCCCACAGGACAAAATTCCACGCCGCGCCGTGCCACAGGCCGGTCGCGAGCCAGACGAGCAGGATATTCAGCAGCTGCCGGGCGCTCCCCTTCCGGTTTCCGCCAAGCGGGATATAGAGATAATCACGGAACCACGAGCCGAGCGAAATATGCCAGCGCCGCCAGAATTCCGTGATGCTGCCGGACAGATAGGGGTACTGGAAGTTCTCCGGAAACCGGAAGCCGAAAATCCGGCCAAGGCCGATGGCCATGTCGCTGTAGCCAGAGAAATCATAGTAGATCTGCAGGGTGAACGCAATCGCGCCCAGCCAGTAATACAGGACCGACAAATCGGCGGACGCGCGGAAGCTTGACACAAGCTCTCCGAGCAGATTGGCAAGCAGGATCTTTTTCGCAAGGCCCAGAATGAAGCGCCGTGCGCCGGAGGCCGCCTCCGATACGCTGTGTTCGCGTGTTTTCAGCTGCACGGCGATATCGGAATAGCGGACGATCGGCCCGGCGATCAGCTGCGGGAACATGGCGATATAGGCTGCAAGATCGATAAAATTCCGCTGCGCCGGGACCGTCCCGCGGTACACGTCCACGGTGTAGCTCAGGATCTGGAACGTATAGAAGCTGATGCCGACCGGGAGCGCAAGGCGCAGCAGCGGCGCGGACAGCCCGGTCAGCGCGTTCAGGTTTGCGATCATGAAATCGGCATACTTGAAATACGCAAGCGTCCCGAGGCTCAGGAGAACAGACAGGAGCAAAAACAGCTTCGCCCGCCTGGTATCGCGGAAGCGCTCGATCAGCCGTCCGAAAATATAGCCTTGCAGGATGGAGACGAGCATGACCGGCAGATAGCGCGGCTCACCCCAGCCGTAAAACACAAGGCTCGACAGGAGCAGCACGCCGTTTTTCGCCCGTTTGGGTACGAGAAAGTAGACAAGCAGGACAGTGGGGAGAAAATAAAACAGAAACGGAACACTAGAAAACAGCATGGCGGCCCTTTCGGTTTACATAAATTAATTATTTCACGCCACGATCGGCTCGTCAGTGATGACAACAGCGCCAGAATACGCGGCCTGCAGCTTGTCGCGGAAGGTGTTGACGAGATCCTCCGCGCCGAAGCACGAGATCAGATAGTTGTCAACCGAAACGACGATCAGCTTGTCCGGGAAGCCGCACATCCACTGCTTGGCCATGATATAGTCCCGGATTTCCTTTGCCGCCTCATCCAGCTTCCCCGCATCGGTCAGGCGCAGCGCGCCGCAGGTGAAGGTGTTGCCGTTCATCATATGGAACAGCGACGCGCCGTCGTCCGCCATCGCGATGACGGATGCAGGAATGCTCAGCAGATATTCGACATCGGACGCGTTTTCAAGGCCGACCTTTCCGGGCTGGCCATCGGTCATGTTGTCTTCGGAATAATCGCCACCCGCCGCAGGGAATTTTTCGTCTTCGGAATAGCTTGCCCAGACGGTGTTCAGGATGGTCAGCGCGTCGGGAATTTCCGACGCGTCCGGCTGCGCGCCAGACTTTGCCGCGCAGGCTGTCAGGGAAAGTGCCGTCAGAGCGGCCAGAAACATCGCAATCAGTTTTTTCATGTTGGAACTCCTTTGGAATCTTTTTTCTGACGCGGGAAAATCCCGCGTCATCCTACAGACGCGTTTTTGCACCGCAGGTTTTGTCAGTATAGGCGATAGTTGTGAACGTTTTATGAATAATATGCGGGCAGGCACAAATTGTGCCTGCCCGCGTGGTTCAGTGCTGTTATTTTGTCAGATACCGGTGCAGCATGGCTGCGAGCTGGGCGCGGGTGGCGAGGCCGGAAGGGTCGAGCTTGCCGTTTGCGCCTTGCAGGAAGCCTGTGCCGCAGGCCCAGCGCATAGCGGGCAGCGCGTAATTGGACACGGTCTGCGCGTCACCGTGCCGTAGGGGCTGAACCGGTTGCGGGACGTGCCGTTCATCAGGCCGTTTTCGCAGACGTAGCGCACGTCGTAATAGAACCAGTCGACGCGGGAAACATCGAGGAAGTCCGCGTTCGGCGTGGGATCGAGCGCGGCGATGATCGCCGGGTTGAAGTCCCAGTGCGCCGTATAGCGGCGGTCGCCGGTGCTGCCTGTGCCAGGCAGATCGGTCACATCCCATGCGTTGGCGATGCGCACATAGGTCTTGCCGGAGAACAGCGCAAGCATATCGTTCCGATACTCCGCAAGCGCATGATCCAATGCCTCAAACCCCTGAACGATTTCAGAGAAATCGGCTGCGCTCCTGCGGAGCTGAACGGAGAAATTTTATATGTTACTCTTGCGGCGGTTACAGTCTGCGCAAAGCATCTGACAGTTTTCCGCAGTTGTCTTTCCACCCTTACTCCACGGCGTGATATGGTCAGCTTGCATTTCTTCTATTTCAAAATGTTTTCCGCATTTGGGGCAGATACCTTTTTGCCGCTCATAAGCTGCCCGTGCCATTTCAGGAGAGAAAGCACGAATATTTAGGTGCCGTTCCTGTCCATCAAAGAGATATTCATAAATGCCCTTTTGATTTGAAATATATCCATTGCGGTAGTCTTCGATCAGTTCAATGATACGAGATTCAAGTGCTTTGGGATCATATTTACCTGTGCCGTATTTATTGTAAAAGATACCCCATTCGAGTCCCTTCATCAGCTTGCTGCGATATTTGGGGAATGTAGCTTTTACCCAATTTATAACGGTCTGGAAATACAGCCACAGTTCATTACAGTTCGTGTCATGCTGGTGCTGTGACATATAATCTTCGATTTCAATACCTTCACGGGCAGAAATCCACTTCAAGGCGGTTTCAAGATAGTCTTGACGGATTGCGGAGCCATTCAAATAGTCACCGGCAATTTGGTAAGCCGGGCACATGGTTTTGCTAAAATATTTTTTTGCTTCGGTCAGCCATTCGCCTGTGTAAATCGCATTTCGTAATTCCTGCGTTGTCAGTTGTTCTCCTGCAATGTTGATGATTTTGAACCAGTCTAACTTTTCCTTATCCGTACCCTCACAAATATAAATCATCAGAGGATAGTCCATGATCTGCTGCTGTTCCGTATGCGTCAGATTGGCAAATGTAAGATGGTTGATAGAGAAGTCACCTTGAACATATTGGCAGATGCTTATTGTTCTCTGCTGACCATCAAGCACTTCAAAATTGCCATCATCATTTTTAACCCAGTACATCACGTTCAAAGGAAAATTCTTTGTGATGGTACGGATAACTTCGTCACGTTGTTTGTCTTTATAGATAAATTCCCGCTGAAAAGCTGGGCGGATATTCAGCCTTCCATCGTATCCCACGACACCGTTCTCAGCACTGTCCTTGTATCCTGCAACTACTTCTCGCACAGGAATCTCATGTAGTTTGATTTTCATACATACTCTCTACTATTACAATAAATTTGGACAGGAAAGCCGGGC
>HF990639.1 GCA_000432135.1 Firmicutes bacterium CAG:124 | reverse complement strand
AATGATACTTGCGTTAGCCATACGTCACAGAATGGAACGCCCCGCCATGAGCATGGAGGGAGGTGCAACACCTATGGAGCAGTTTGCCGCTGCCGTCTGTCTGACCTATGAGAAAAAATGAAAACTAATTCGTGAGGAGGCGATTTGTTTGCAGCCTGACGTATGTGAAATTCTTCATGTGGACAAAGCAAACCGTACACTTTATCTGAATGTCAACGGCTGTATGGTCACAGCAATTTGTGCAGAGCAGCGTGATGACGAGCTTTGCCGACAAATGAAATCTATTCTCTTAAAGTCCCTATCTTCCGCGACTGTTTGTGTCGAGAAATTTGACAAAAATGATGATATATGAGATAATATTGTTAGGAATATCCGGTATTGCACATTGAAAATCGAATATTTCAGATATGTCAATTCATCATATATCTTCGTCAGATTTCAGAAAGGATGGATTGACTATGAATCAGACAAATTATCTCCAAAGTTATATCTTCGACAAACAAACTGGATGGCGGATTGATCTTCCATCTTATATTGCCCCCGGTACGCGTGTCCTTTGCCTTTATCGTGTTTCAACCGGAAAGCAACTATACCATAACGAGCAGAATCAAGCAGATATTCCGATGCAGCGAATCCGTTGTCGGGACTTTGCAGAACAGCAAGGCTGGACAGTGGTATGCGAGCTGCAAGAGGAGGGCGTTTCCGGCCATAAGGTCAGAGCAGAAAAACGTGACAAAATCCAGACGATCAAGAGCTACGCACTGGAACACAAATTTGATATTCTGCTTGTATTCATGTTTGACCGTATCGGACGAATCTCCGATGAAACGCCATTCGTTGTAGAATGGTTTGCACAGCACGACATTCGCATCTGGAGCGCTGTTGAGGGTGAGCAGAAATTTGAAAGCCATGTGGACAAACTGACCAACTATATCCGCTACTGGCAGGCAGATGGTGAAAGCCGGAAAACCGCAGAGTGCGTAGCAAACAGTATGGCAATTCTGACTTCCGAGGGGTGCTACACCGGCGGCGGTCTGGCTTACGGCTATAAATACATCCGAACTGGGCGCACCAACAAACGCAAACAGGAAGTTAATGATCTTGCCATTCGTGAAGATGAAGCCGAGGTTGTACGAATCATGTTTACAAAGGCACGTTATGAGGGATATGGTTCTCAGCGAGTCGCAAACTACTTAACAAAAAACGGCATTAAAAATCGTGAGGGAAAGAACTGGCATCCATCCACGATTAAAGCAATTCTACGCAATCCGCTTTACATCGGCATTATGCGCAGCGGCGCAACACGCTCGCCTGTGCAAGAGCATCTTCGCATTATTGATGATGAAACATTCTATGTGGTGCAAGCAAATCTGGATGCCCGCGCAAATATGTATGCGAACAAGCCGCATACGCCGGTCGCTACTTGCAGTAACGCACTTTTGTCCGGCTTTATTTTCTGTGGTCACTGTGGCGCTCGACTTTGTGTGACTACCAGTGGAAAAGGCCGGCCCCGAAAAGACGGCTCCGACCCAACAAGAACGCGGTACACCTGCCAAACAAAAAGCCGCACGCATGGCGACTGTGACGGTCAGACAGGCTATACAGTCAGAAAACTGGACGCCATGATTGATACTATTCTACATGGTATTTTTGCCAGAATCGGCAGTATGCGCCGTGAAGATGCGATCCGCGCGTGTTATTCTGGAAACCATGACGCGCAGCAAACTATTTTCCAAAAGGTCAAACGCGACTACGAAAAGGCCGAGCAAAATCTGCAAACACTGAAAGATGAAGTTGTAAAATCTCTTACTGGTGAAAGTGCATTTGAACCAAATATTCTGGATATGGCAATTCGTGGTCAAGAAGAAAAATGCGCAGAGCTGAGACGCGCAATGGCACACGCCGAGGAAGAAGCAGCAAAGAGTCAAGCCACAGCGGAGCACATTGCCAAACAGTATGATGAGATTCTGGAATGGGCACAGCTCTATGATAATTGCAACATTTCAATGAAAAAAGTGATTGTTGCAAATATGATTGACCGCGTGGATGTTTTCCGGGATTACCAACTTACAATCAGGCTAAACATCACAATCGAGCAGTTTTTGATTAGTTTAGAGAATGTTGCATAACACGTCAGATTCCTTGTTGTGGGGGTACACACGCCGTATTCTCGCAATGGGGGCATAGAAGATCACTACTTGGAGAGCGCATGACTGGCAGTCATGAGGTCAGCG
>HF990638.1:37391-40055 GCA_000432135.1 Firmicutes bacterium CAG:124 | reverse complement strand
CGCCCGCGGAGCTGCTGACCGTAATGGCTCCCGCGAGGAAGCGCCTGGAAAAGGCCGCTGCGCAGATCAGGCAGAGCA
This sequence comes from Firmicutes bacterium CAG:124, assembly GCA_000432135.1. Lineage (GTDB taxonomy): Bacteria > Bacillota > Clostridia > Oscillospirales > Oscillospiraceae > CAG-170. The sequence continues at coordinate 39,977 of HF990638.1, read as the reverse complement.
GCGGAAGCACAGCGCGGAGCCAGCGGCGCGGAAGTCCAAGCGCCACGCTCTGCCAGACCAGCGCCGCAGCGCCTGCGGCGGCCCAGAGCCAGCCGTAGTTTGTCCAGATCCCGGCGGCTCCCTGTGCCACAGCCAGAAGTCCGGCGAAAAAGAGCGCAGCACGGATTGCACGCACCGCCAGTGCGGGCATTTTTTTCTCCGTATCGCAGCGGATGAGGGAAAACGCGGCAGTATCCTGTTTTTTCATGCCCGTTCCCCCTTAAATTTCGAGTTCGGAAAGCTGCTCGGCATAGTGCTCTGCGTCGAAGGCGATCGCCTCCGGCGCGTCTGCCCCGCAGCTTAATATGGTCAGGCGGCCGAAGCGCCCGAGCTCAGCCGCATCCTCCGGGACACGGCCCGTAATGTACAGAATGTGCGACAGAACGGCCTCGCCGCTGCTCCGGCAGAACAGCGCCGCGCCGCTTTCGCCCTGTGCCGTGCCTGCGGAGAGCAGACGCGGCAGAAGGCCCGTCAATTCATCGACACTGCGCACGGGTTGGCTCACGCACTGCTGCTCCTGCGCATCGTTCCAGCAGACGGTGAACTGCACGCCGGATTCCAGCAACGACCGGCAGGCTGTGACGACAACGTCGGCCTGCGCGTCGGACTGCTCCGGCGAGGCGGTCTGCGTCCGCTCCCAGAACACCAGTACAGAACGGCGCACGGGAAGCGACGGCTCCCGGACGACCAGCTTGTCAAGCTTGCTGGACAGCTTCCAGTGCATCTGCCGCAGGCTGTCGCCGGGCGCGTATTCGCGCAGGGCGTAGACCTCGGCCAGATCGTATCCCGTCCGGTCGGGTGCATAATTCTCGCTGTCGTCCGGACAATTCGCGTCCGGTGAAACATAGACGCTCTGCACGAAGCCCTTCGGCTGCACGGTCATGGCCGCGACCGCAGGCTCACCCAGCCGGATGCCGATGAGCCCGAACGGGTCATACAGGCGGCAGCGCTCTGCCGTCAGCTGAATCCTGCCGCAGTGCGCGCTGGAAATGCGGTATTCCGACACGCCGGTTCTTTTGGGCCGGGCCGTCAGCCGGTAGTGCCGGACGGCGGTTTGGCCGGTCAGCAGATTTGTCAGCCGCAGCCGCACACCGAGCAGGCATACAGGCAGTGCACTTGTATTTTCCACGCGGATGCGCAGCGTACCCGCTTCAAGCAGATTTGTCAGCCGCAGCCGCACACCGAGCAGGCAGACCGGCAGTGCACTTGTGTTTTCCACGCGGATGCGAAGCGTACCCTCTTCGCCCTTTTCCAGATTGACCGGCGCGTCCAGCCGCACGCGCAGCTTTTTCGCCGCACGCAGATGCAGCAAAGCGCAGACCAGCGGCGTCAGCACGAGAAGGGCTGTCGCCGCTGCGCTCAGGATGCTGCCGCAGAACGCGTCCAGCCCCAGAACCGTCAGCAGGAGCAGCGCATATCCGATCCGAAGTACGGTCATACGCCCTCCCGGCTCCTGCGGATGACCGGCATTTCCACGTTTTTCAGAATTTCATCCACGATCTGTGCTGCGCTGCGCTCCATCATGCGGGCCTTTGTGCTCAGCAGCGCATATCCGATCCGAAGTACGGTCATACGCCCTCCCGGCTCTTCCGGATCACCGGCATTTCCACGTTTTTCAGGATTTCGTCCACGATCTGCTCCGCGCTGCGCTCCATCATGCGGGCCTTCGTACTCAGTATCAGGCGGTGGCAGCAGACGTCCGGGAAGATCGCCGCGACGTCCTCGGGCATCGCGTAATCCCGGCCCTGCACATAGGCATACGCCTTTGCCATCCGGCAAACGGCCAGCGCGCCGCGCGGGCTGAGGCCCAGCTGCACCAGCGGGTGTACGCGCGTCGCCTCCGCCAGACGCGTGACGTATTCATAAACGCTTGTCTTCATTTCCACAGCTGCCGCACGCTGCTTGAGCGCGTTCAACTCCTCCGCACCGACGACGGGCTGGACGCGGTCCCGCCAGACGCGTGACGTATTCATAAACGCTTGTCTTCATTTCCAATGCTGCCGCACGCTGCTTGAGCGCGTTCAGTTCCTCCGCGCCAACGACGGGGTGGACGCGGTCAAGCGGGTTTTCCGTGTGCCGCTCTTCGAGAATGCTGACCTGGCTTTTGAAATCCGGATAGCCCATGGTCAGCTTGACCAGAAAACGGTCAAGCTGCGAGTTCGGCAGCATCTGCGTACCGGCGGAGCCGGCGGGGTTCTGCGTTGCAAGGACGATAAACGGGTCTGGCAACGGATGCGTTTTGCCGTCGATGCTGACATGGCCCTCCTCCATTGCCTCCAGAAGTGCGGACTGCGTTTTGCTGGAGGTACGGTTGATCTCGTCGGCCAGCAGCAGGTTCGTCATAACCGCGCCGGGTTTGTAGACCAGCTTGCCGGTGTCCTTGTCATAGACGGAAAAGCCGATGATACTGGAGGTACGGTTGATCTCGTCGGCCAGCAGCAGGTTCGTCATGACTGCGCCGGGCTTATAGACAAGCTTTCCGGTGTCCTTATCGTAGACAGAAAAGCCGATGATGTCCGACGGCATGGTATCGGAGGTGAACTGCAC
>HF990638.1:0-37339 GCA_000432135.1 Firmicutes bacterium CAG:124 | reverse complement strand
CCCAGCACGCGCGCGAACGTCATGGCCGTCGTCGTTTTTCCAACGCCCGGCACGTCCTCCATCAGCACATGACCGCCCGCCAGAATCGCCATCAGGATACGCTCCATGACCTCGTTCTTGCCAACGATCACGGTTTCGATCTGGTCTAAAATTTCCTTGATTTTTTCCTGCATCTGTGTTCCTCCTGTTTATTCCTCTGGGCCTTCCTCCGTGCCCGGATCAGGCTCCGGGCCGGGGTCGGGATTTGGATCCGGGTCTGGGCCGGGAGTGACTGGCTCCGGCGCGCCGCAGAAGCGGCAGAAGCCGTTTTCATAGCTGTGCGGATAGTTCTCGTATGTGCCCGGCTGCTCTGTTTTGTCGCCGCAGTACACGCAGCGCTTTACCTCAAGGCTGCACGTGCATTCGGCCAGGACGATCTCATAGCTGTGCGGGTACTCAAACGCGCCGGGCGCGTCGCGCTCAAACGTTTTGCCGCACAGGCTGCACCGGGCCGTCTCATGGCTGCACGTGCACAGGGCTTCAATCGCCTCCAGCGTTCCATTGCAAAGCTCCGTATGGGTATAGCCGCAGGTGCAGACCCAATCCCGCAGGCCGTCGTCCCATTCGTAGCGGTGCTCGCCGCGCGTGCCCTCGATCTCCGCGTGACAGATCTCGCATTCCTCCCAGTGCTCCTGTTCGTTGTGCTGGATCACGGGCGTATGGTTGAGCTTCTCAGACGGCTCGTGCTTTTCATAGCCGCAGTCCAGGCACCGGGAGAGCTTCTCGCCCGCCTGCTCACAGGTGGCGGTGTCCTCTATAAATTCAAAGCGATGACCTTCTTCGACCTCTTTTTTGCAGCGGGAGCAGATCTTGCGGTGCTGCTCGTCATTCTGCTCGATCTGCTCGATCTGCCAGTCGTGCGCCTCCGGCTCTGTGACGGACTTCTGGCACTTGAGGCAGAATTCGTAGCACATCGTTCCGTCCTCTGTCTCGCGGTATTCCGTCTGCGGGTGCTCGCACGCGCGGAGCTTGCCGCAGCTGGTGCAGACGGTCTGCTCTGCGCCGTCCGCACCGGTGACGGTCTGCCACTTGTGCGAGATGTTCATCGAACCGTTGAGCATGGACACGCAGAACGCGTTTTCCTGATCGGCGCTGCTGACGTCGCGCTGATAGGCCAGCGTATAGCGCAGCACCAGCACGTCGCCGTCCTGCAATTCGTAATCAGCAAGACTCGTAGTCGGATAATAGGTTCCGCCGCCGATTGAATACAGCCAGCCGGAGCCGTTTGTGAAGTCAAACTCTCCGACGGAGGTGTTATGACAGCCGTTCAGACTGATGCCCGCCAGATAGATGCTGCGCCAGAGCGCGGCATAGGCTGAGTTTTCGCCGAAGACGCCGTCAATGGCGGCAAGGACGGATTCACGGTCCGAGCCGTAGCTGGACCAGCTGCCGCGCAGCGCATTGGAGCGGGCGGCCATATTGGTCCCGTCGCCAAGTCGGGCAATATAAAAGTTATCGTCGTAGCTGCCGGTAAAAGCGGTCTCGGAGCTTGGCCAGCCGAAGGTGTTTGCGGCTGTTCCAAACGGGTCGCCCGCATCATAGCCCCAGACGGCCTTTGCCACGCTGTAGGACGCGGGTTCGCCGGAAAGCACCTCGTAGCTGAGCGGCGCAGTCACGCCGAGGCCCAGCACCGTCATGTCGATGTAGATCGTCGCGTGGCCAATGGGTTCGCCCTTGCGGGAGCGTTCGCCCAGAAGCGTCAGCGTGAGCACGTCCTTGTTGCCGTAGGTGTCCTCGCAGGTGATGACCAGCGTATGCTCGTTTTCGTCGCCCTCCGCCGGGTTCTCCGGCACAAGCGTATATTGCAGTCTGCCGCCCGACGAGCCGTAGCTGCGCTGCACCTCGCCGTCCAGCGTCACGACGACGTCCGAGGCAGTCATCTGCGCGATCAGAGTGCCGTCCTCCTTTTCGCTCCATGCGGTCACGGTCAGGGTGATGTTCGTTCCGTTCATGACCTTCTGGCCGTCGGTCAGATTCGTCTCGATCTTGACGGTCCCGTCGCCGCGCAGCTTATAGGGGACGTTGATTTTGAAGGTATACTGTTCTCCTGCCTCGGATTTTGCCGTTATGGTGAAGGTATTCTCGCCCTCGCTGCCGTCTTCGTTGACCAGCAGTTCGATCTGACCGGATTCGTCGGAGCCGAGCGCCTTTGTCTTGCCGCTGCCGGACTGATAACAGGAAACGTCGCTGATCTCGACGCCGCTGGCCGCATCGCCGCCGGTCAGCGCCAGCGTATAGGCAAGAACGCCGTCCGTTACCTCGTCACTGTAGACCGTCTGTGCCGTTTTGTTCTGCCCGTTCGCACAGCGGATCGCGGTCTGTGTCCCGTTCAGCAGTGTATAGCGCAGTTCAAGGCTCACGTCGCCGGAATAGCGGAGGACATAGGTAAACGTCAGGTTTTTGAGACTTCCGTCGCTTTTCTGATAGCGGGCCTGCACGGTCAGGGTATATTTGATCGACGCGGCGCCGTCCGGGATGCGCAGGACGGTGCTGCCGTCCGGGACGGCAAGCGTCTGCGCCGTGCCGCCCTCTGCGGCAAGGCTGGCGGAGGTGATGGTCATCTGCGCCGCATCCCGGCCATCCGGCTGGAGCTGGTAGCTGAATTCGCCGAGCTTCAGCTCGGTGCGGCGGATCTCGGCGGAGGCACGGTCGCCGGGCTCGCAGACGATACTCTGCGCCTCGGTGCTGTTTTTCATCCAGACGAGGCTCAGGCGGAGGTCCTGCTCCTCCCGCCACTCCAGAAGGAAGGTGAACGTCAGCTGCCGGGTCCGGCCGCCGCTCGTTACCTCGGTAAGCATGGAAATGGTATAGGCGTTTTTGCCGTCCGCGCCGCTTTGCAGCGTGAGCGCGCCACCATTTGCGTCCAGTACCCCGCTCTGTCCGTTTGCGGCGCTGTATGCAATGGAAAGGAGCTTTGCATCCTCGGCGCTCTGCCCGCCCAGACGGAAGCTGTAGCGCAGAAGATTTTCTTCCAGCTCGTCGTTTCTTACCGTGCACGCGGCCCGGCTTCCGGGCTGGCAGCGCAGGCTGGCCGTACCGCCGCCTGCAAGCGTCCATAGCAGCTGCGCTTCCAAATCAAGCTCGTCGGAATAGATCAGCACGAAGCAGAATTCCGTCTCCTGCTCCTGCCGTGCTCCGTCCTCCAGCACGTGCGTGCAGACTGCCTGCACGCGGAGCGTATAGTAGCTGTCCTCGCCCTGCGGGCCGACCTGCATGGCAATGCTGCCGCGTTCGTCCGCCGGTGCAAATGCGCCGTTGTTTTCCGAAATCTCTACGTTGGTAATTTGGGAATCGACCGCGTCGAGGCCGCGCAGCTCCAGCTCATAGCGCAGCTTTCCATCGGGCAGCTGCGCAGTGCGCACGTCCTGCCGCACGGTCGTATCCGACGGGCAGAGTGAGCGATAGCGCTCCCCGCCGTAGCGGTACCAGGTGAGTACGAGGCCAAGGTCGAGTGCGTCGGGCTGCGTCTCGTCTCCGGCGTCGTCCGGCTGGCCGTCGGTCCTCTCACCGGGCTGCTCGCCGGATTCCTGGCCGGGCTGCGGCTCCGGGTCGGATCGGGGCTGCTCAGGCAGCTGCTCGGGCACGTTCTCGCCGGTCTGCTCCTCCGGCGGCTGTTCAGGATTCTGCTCCTGCCCGGACTGGCTGCCGCCTGTTCCGGTTTCCTGCGTAAGCGGCGCGGCGGCAAGCGTGCCGCCGTCTCCGTCGCCAAAGCTCAGTCGGCGCACCGGCTGGATATTCTCCTTTCGGATCGGGTTTTCCGGCTCCTGCCGCTGCATCTGCAGCGCAGGGAGCACGACCGGCGCAAGCAGCGCCGCCGTCAGCACCACGCCGAGCAGAACACGGAACCAGCGTATCGTCCAAAGCTTTCTCATAGAGCCTCCCAGTGCAAAACAAAAACACCCGACCCGCAGACGGATCCGGTGTTCGCAGTTCCAACCGAAGACAGCAATTCTCCTGACTTGCGATCTGGGCGGCTTTCCGCCCGCGTGCTGCTCCTACCTTCTCACGGTTTCCCGCAATGGCTGCCTTTCGGCCCGGCGCTTTCGCGCTTCGGAGCGGCCCTCTCGCGCACAGTTCTTTCGAGTAGGTCCATTCCTTTTTCGCCGCCCCCTGCCGAACACCCCGGCAAGACGCAGCTACACATCTTCGTTATGCTATTTTTTTCGCCTTTATCATACAGCAGGCGCAGGAAAAAGTCTACTGTTTTTTGCGTGTCTTTTCGCGGGGAATGGGCGCTTGGGGCGCACAGAAAACCCGCCCCTGTCATGCGGCGCATGACAGGGGCGGGTTGGGGGTATCGCTTATGCCGCTTCCTTGGTCATGTTCATGAGCACCTTTGCTCCCATTGCGCGGGTCGCAGTGCCCTTCGGGTTGAAGGCCCCGTTGGAGCCTGCCAGATAACCGGCGGCGGTGCAGTAGGTGACGGATTCGAGCGCCCATTCGCCGATCGCGTCAACGTCGGTGTAGGTGAGCTTCTCGGTGATGCCATCGGCGGTCTTGCCGCCGATCTTATCATAGCCGTAGAGGACCTTTGCCATTTCCTGACGGCTGATGGCCTTGGTGGGCTTATAGGTGCCGTCTTCATAGCCGTCGACGATCTTGTTCGCGCTTGCCCACAGAACGGCGTCCGCGTACCAGCTGCCGTCCGTGCAGTCGGTGAACTTCTCGCTGACCTTACCGGTCACCTCAGGAGAACCGGCCATGCGGTACAGGACCGTTACAAGCATACCGCGGGTCAGAGCGCCGTTCGGGCCAAAGGTCGTTTCGCTCAGGCCCTTCATGAAGTTCTTGTCTGTGACATAGTTGACAGCCTCAACCGCCCAGTTGCCGTCGAGCACGTCGGTGTACGGGGTGGCAATGACCGTGATGCGGCCCTGCGGAGCAGCATAGGTTGCGGGAACGATGCCGCCCAGGCTGTCCTTGATGTAGTTGATCAGAACCTGATTGTCCAGCATGACGGAATCCTGCAGCAGCTTGTTGTCCGCGAACATATTGATGCCGTCGCCGGAATCCTTGAGCATATAGTTGTGGGACGCGAGCGTGTATGTAGCCTTCGGATCAATATCGACATACTTGCCGTTCTTCAGGACCTTGACGTTCTTGACGCGGTACGCGCCGTCGACGGAGACGAACATGGATTTGTCGTCGCCCTTTGCAGAGGACTTGACCGTGGTGTCGATGGTGTACTTCAGGCCGGAAACCTGCAGGAAGCCGCCCATTTCACCAACGGAGTTCTCCCCGTCGGAGTAGGTGGACATGGTGTTGCGGGCCGTCCATTCGAGCGCGTCGATGATTTCCTGACCGGTCGCCTCGACGACGCAGAGCGCGTTGCCGTACGGATGGACCTTGATGATCTGGCCGTAGGTGATATCGCCTGCGGGGATATCGGCACGGATACCGCCGCCGTTGACGAGGGCGATGTCAGCGCCGGAAACGGCGCGGTACGCGTCGGCGCAGAGGTCGCCGAGGTTGGTTTCGCGGTTGCGGATTGCGCGGGTGCCGTCGGCGCGCTTCGTGGTCAGGTCGACGGAGGTTCTGGCGACAACGGTGTTGACAAGGGCTTCATTCTTTTCCTGAATGGACTTGACAAACGCGTCGGCCGTATCGTCCTTGGCAGCATAGTCGGAGACAAGCTCCGTGGTGAACACGCCGTTGGAGATGGTCAGCTTGCCGATGTTGACGAGCTTCGTGCCCGTGGAGGACAGGGGGATCTCCTTGCCGTCCTTGTTCTTGACCAGCTCCATGGCAATGGTGGAATGGGAGTGGCCGTCGAGCACGGCGTCGATGCCGGTGGTGTTTGCGATCAGGTCGGTCGAGCGCCACGGCTCGGAGGATTCGTCAACGCCCAGATGTGCAAGGGCGACAACGTAGGTCGCGCCGTCCTTCTTGGCAGCGTCAACGGTTTCCTGCACCTTGTTATAAAGGTCAGCGCCCTTGTTGCCCTCCGCGAAGGAGTAGACGAAATTGCCGTTGGCGTCCTGGAAGTAGGTCGGGGTGGACTTGGTGAAGGATTCGGGCGTATCGATGCCGACGAACGCGACCTTGATATCGCCGTAGGTCTTGATCTCATACGCCTTGTAGCCGGTCAGACCCTTGCCGTCCTTGCCTGTGTAGGTCAGGTTGCAGCACAGGTACTGATACTTGGCCTTGTCAATCAGCTTCTGAAGCTGCGGCAGGGTGTAGTCAAATTCGTGGTTGCCGAAGGAAGCAAAATCATAGCCGACTTCATTCATAATATCGACCAGATATTCACCCTTGGACAGCGTGCCGATGACGTCGCCCTGCACGGAGTCGCCGCAATCAACGAGCGCAACGTAGTTATACGCGGCCTGCATCTCCTTTTTGTAAGCAGCCAGACCGGCATAGCCGATGTTGTCGTCAACGGCGCAGTGCACGTCGTTGGTGTACAGAATCACAATGTCGTTGGATTTCTCGTCTGCTGCGAACGCTGTGGTCATAAGGCCCAGCATCAGGCATGCCGCCAGCAGAAGTGCAATCAGTTTCTTCATAGTATCCTCCCTTTACATCTTATCTGTCCTTGGACAGATGGTATGTCTATATTATACTACAAAGAACCGTCGTCAGCTATTCACAAATGTTTGAAATCCGATGTCCGTTTTTCGTCATAATGCACAAATTGTTTAGAACATTAGTGTATGAAACCAGGTAAAGCTGTCAGTGCGTTACGGTGTCGGCTGTTCCTCGGCGAACGGTTCTCCTTTCAGAACGACCCCGCGCAGGAAGCGGAACGTCTCCTTCTCGCCGCGTTCGGCGAGCATCGTGAGCAGAAAGCGCAGTCGCTTCATGGTCTGCGGGTGCACGAGCCGCGATTCGTTTGCCCGGTCCAGATACTGCAGCGGGGATGCGTCGGTATAGGCCGCGCCCTGATATGTCTTGCAGGCCGCAATGCGGTCAGCGACCATTTCGCACAGGTATCTGACCGGCATATCGACCGGCTCATACGTTCTCGTTTTGGGGCTCAGATCCGTCCAGTATTCAAAATGGTGACGGTTGCGGCCCTTGTGGTGCATCCAGGCAAGAGAATAGCCGTTCGCCTCACGCTCGGCGGTGTTCGGGCTGCGGTCGCCCTGATAGTACCGGACGCCCGCCAAAAACTCGGTTGGCGAATATTTGGACAGGTCATGCGTCAGTCCCTGCCAGATCAGGCCCATGCGGAAGCAGCCGCGCATGACCAGGTGCCGGTGATGTGTGATCGTTTTCAGATGTCCCCAGAATTTATTCATTGCGCAGCCCTCCCGTTTTTCTCATTACATTATACGATAAATCTGTTCCGGCTGCAACGCAGAAAAATTTTAAAAGCCTATTGACAAGCTAGGGAATGTGTGGTAGGATACAGCCATCCGATAGATGTTACCAACATACTATTTTAGTTCCTTTGAGTGAGGGCACAGATATGATCCTGCATCTGCTTCCGTGCGCCGTGTTCCGATGTTGGATGTGACAAAGGAACCGGATTGACGCTTTCATTTTATAAAATATAAAGGAGATTTTGAATATGTCCAACATTTATACTTCCGCTGACCAGCTGATCGGCAAGACTCCCCTGCTGGAGCTGACGCACATCGAAAAAGAGCTGAACCTCAAGGCCAGAATCCTGGCCAAACTTGAATACTTCAACCCCGCCGGTTCCGTCAAGGACCGCATTGCGAAGAAAATGATCGACGACGCGGAGGCTGCGGGTCAGCTGAAGCCCGGCTCTGTCATCATCGAGCCGACCTCCGGCAATACCGGCATCGGCCTCGCCTCCGTCGCGGCAGCCAGAGGCTACCGGATCATCATCGTCATGCCTGAGACGATGTCCGTTGAGCGCCGTCAGCTTATGAAAGCCTACGGCGCGGAGCTTGTGCTGACGGAGGGCGCCAAGGGCATGAAGGGCGCGATCGCCAAGGCGGATGAGCTGGCGAAGGAGATCCCGAACAGCTTTGTGCCGGGCCAGTTCGTCAATCCCTCGAACCCGAAGGCCCATATCGAGACAACCGGCCCCGAAATTTACGAAGATACCGACGGCAAAGTCGATTACTTCGTTGCAGGCGTCGGCACCGGCGGCACAGTCACCGGCGTTGGGCAGTACCTGAAGCGCAAGGTTCCGTCCGTGAAGGTCGTCGCCGTCGAACCGGCCTCGTCCCCGGTTCTGTCGCAGGGCGTGGCAGGCGCGCACAAGATTCAGGGCATCGGCGCGGGCTTTGTCCCCGATGTGCTCGACACGAAGGTCTATGACGAGATCATCCCTGTTTCGAACGAGGACGCGTTTGCAGACGGCAGGCTCGTCGGCAGAAAAGAGGGCGTTCTGGTCGGCATTTCCTCCGGCGCGGCGCTCCACGCAGCAGTTGAGCTGGCCAAGCGTCCGGAAAATGAGGGCAAGACCATCGTCGTCCTCTTCCCCGATACCGGCGACCGTTACCTCTCTACCCCGCTGTTCGCGGATTGATCCTGCATGATGTGCCAAGCCCCGGCTTCCATTTTGAACGGAAGCCGGGGCTATCATTTTATCCTGTGATATCCTCATACAGCGCCCACATGGCGTCGACGGTGCATTCGGAGAAGCGGTTCTGGGCGGCAAGCTCCGTGCCGTAGCTGTCCAGGAGCATCGGGCGGTAGGTGTACCAGCCAGTGTTCTCATTGCGGAGAATGACGTTGATGGTCGGCTTGAGGTCGTATTCCGATACGTGCGTTCCGTCCGCGTCCTTGACGATGGTGACGCTGGCCATGCCGCCGAGGAGGTTCATTTTCTCCTTCTGGTGCGACAGGAAGTTTCCGAGACTGTAATAGACCGGCACGTCGCGGCCGTCGGATGCCGTAAGCAGCTCGACCGGCTGGAGCGTGGGCGTGTGACCGCCGATGATGAGATCCGCGCCCGCGTCCGCCATTGCCTGCGCCCAGGTGAGCTGGTCGTTGTCCGGACTGAAGGTGTCCTCCGTGCCCCAGTGCGGGAAGACGATGACGAAATCCGCCGCCTGCTTTGCCTGCTCGATGCGGCCGCAGACCGTTTCCTGACTGGAAAGCATATCGATCATCCAGCGCTTTTCGGGCATGGAGTTGTTGAGGCCGTAAGTGAAGTTCAGCATGGCGATGCGGATGCCGTTTTTCTCGACGATGGAGATCGCCTCGGCATCAGCCTCCGTGTCATGGATGCCGAGCGTGGTGATCTCCGGATATGTCTCGTGGAAATAGGACAGCGTATCCGTGATGCCGGTTTCCTTTTTGTCAAAGCAGTGGTTGCTGGCGAAGGTCACGACGTTGAAGCCCGTATCGGCCAGCGCGTCGGCGACCTCGATGGGCGAACCGAAGACCGGATAGCTTTCGATCAGCTCACGGTCCTTGACGAGGATCGTCTCCTGATTGATGCAGGCCAGATCATACTGCCGGACGGTGGGGCGGATATCGTCGAAGAACGACGTGAAATCATAGCCGCCCTCCGGCGTCTGCGCGGACCAGTAGACGCAGTTGTGGATCAGATCGTCTCCCAGCGCCATGAGCGTCACGCGGGACTCTGCTGTCTGCTCTGCAGGCTGCTGTGCGGGCTGCTCCTGCGGCTCCGGCTCCTGTACAGCAGGCTCAGTCTGCTGTACAGGCGTCTGGGCAGGGGCAGAAGCCGCCTCGGCGGCAGCCCTTGCGTCGGACATACGCGGCGTGAACGCCGCCTGCACGACCCACATCCCGCCGAAAACGACGGCGGCAAGCAGAAGCAGGATCAGGATCAGGCCCAGCGCAACGGAGGGCTTTTTGTTCGGGGCTGCGGACATGGTGCGCACATCCTTTCGGTGAAATTTACTGAAAGCATCGGTTCCTCAGGAAATGATGCCGTATTCCGCCTTGACGGTCAGAATGCGCAGAACGCTCTCGTCAATACGGGCCTGCGAAAGCGTGCCGTCGGCGACGGCGGCCTTGACGGCGTAAAACGCAGCCTGCAGATCGGACGGCATGAGGATCATGTCGCATCCGGCGGCAAGGGCCTTGACGGCGGCATCGCCTGCGGAATAATGGTCGGTGATGGAGGCCATGGAGTGCGAGTCGGTGATGATGACGTTCTGATAGTCCAGCTTGTCGCGCAGGATATCCGTCACGATGGATGCGCTCAGATCGGCGGGCGTATCGCTGCCGGTGACATTCGGGTAGGACAGGTGCGAGACCATGACGAACGGGACGCTCCCCTCCGAGGCGATGATGGACTGGAACGGGACAAGGTCACAGCCTTCCAGCTCACTGAGGGTCTTTTCGACGATCGACGTGCCGTTGTGATCGTCGACGGTGGCGCTGCCGTAGCCGGGGAAGTGCTTGAGGCATGAGACAATGCCCTCGGCGCGCAGGCTCTTGACGATCACACCGGCCAGCGACGCGCACAGCTCCGGATCAGAGCCGAACGAGCGGCTGCCGATGACGCTGTCCGCACCCTGCGCAACGTCCGCGACCGGGGCAAAGTCCAGATTGAAGCCCAGCGCGTGCAGGCTGCCGCCGATGTCCTGCCCGGCGGCATAGGCCGCTGCGGGATCCTGCTGCTTGCCGAGCGAACGCATATCGCCGACGGACGGCACGCCCATGTCCGGGTTGCTGCCGACGCGGCTGACGGTGCCGCCCTCCTCGTCAACGCCGAGGAAGAGCGGAATTTTTGCGTAGGACTGCGTGTTTTCCAGCAGCGCGACGGTCTGTTCGCGGTCTTCAAGGTTTTTCGCGAAATACACGATGCCGCCGACCGGGTACTGCTCCAGCGCTTTCTTTGTCGTCTCCCCCGCTACGGTGGCGGTGTTGACGTTTGTGATGGCCTCCGGCGTTACGAAGAACAGCTGCCAGATCTTTTCCTCGTCCGTCATGGTATCGAGAAGCGCCTGCGCCGTCTGCTGTGCGGCGGAGGCTTCCGGAGCGTCCGGCGTCTGCGGGTCTGTTTCATTCTGATCATCCGTACCCGGCTGTGGCTGCTCGTCCGGCGTCTCCGGCTGGGCGGCCTGGCCGGGAAGCTCGCCCTCGTAGGGCGCTTCGCGCTCCGGCTCTACGGTCGTCGGTTCGTTGGAAAACACGCCGTCCGTCTGGATGGTCTCGGCCTGCTCGGGCTTCTGCTTTTCCGGGAGCGTCTTCCACAGAAGGACGCCGACGCCGGCCAGCAGCGCGATGCAGAACAGAACGGCGAGCATGGCGGGTAATTTACTGCGGGAATGTTCCATAGCGTCGATCCCTCACTTGTGATAGAGCGTGTGCGACTGATAGACCGGCTCGAACGTAACGTTCATGCCGAGGCGCTTGAACATCCCCTCGTCGACCGAGGAGAGAATGACGGACGAATGCACCTGACTGCCGCGCAGGGAGGCCAGCGCCTCCATGGCAAGCTCGGCGGTCGGATTCGTCACGGCGCTGATGGACAACGCAATGAGGATCTCGTCCGTGTGCAGGCGGGGGTTGGAATTGCCCAGATGCTCGATCTTCAGGTGCTGGATGGGCGCGAGAACCATCGGAGAAATGAGGTTCACGCGGTCGTCGATCCCGGCGGAAAGCTTGATCGCGTTCAGAAGCGCGGCGCACGACGCGCCCATCAGGCCGGAGGTCTTGCCGGTGACGAGCCGCCCGTCCGGCAGCTCGATGGCTGCGGCAGGCGCGCCCGTCTCGGCAGCCTTGGCCCGCGCGGCGGGGACGGTTCTGCGCATGGACACGTCCAGATGCAGCGAATTCATGAGCATTTCCTGCTTGCGCAGCTCCTCGGGCATGGCGACGCCCTTTTTGACAGCGCAGGCGGAGGCAAAATAACGCCGGATGATCTCCTGATACGACGCTTCGCGGCAGGCCTCATCGTCGCAGATGGCGAAGCCCGCCATATTGACGCCCATGTCTGTCGGGCTTTTGTACGGGCACTCGCCGAAGATGGAGCGGAAGATCGTTTCGAGCACCGGGAAGATCTCGATGTCGCGGTTATAATTGACCGTTGTTTCGCCGTAGGCCTCAAGGTGGAAGGGGTCGATCATGTTGACGTCGGCCAGATCGGCTGTCGCGGCCTCGTAGGCGAGGTTGACCGGGTGCTTGAGCGGCAGGTTCCAGATCGGGAACGTCTCATATTTGGCATAGCCTGCGTTCACGCCGCGCTTGTGCTCCTGATAGAGCTGGCTGAGGCAGGTCGCCATCTTGCCGGAGCCGGGGCCGGGGGCCGTGACAATGACGATGGGGCGGCTGGTTTCGATATACTCGTTTCTGCCGTAGCCCTCATCGGAAACGATGAGATTGATATTCGAAGGATAATCCGCGATGGGATAGTGCCGGTAGACCTTCACGCCCAGCGCCTCCAGCTTGCGCTGGAACACCTCGGCGGCCTGCTGGCCCGCGTACTGCGTGATGACGACGCTACCGACATAGAGTCCGATGGAACGGAACGTGTCGATCAGGCGCATGACGTCCAGATCGTAGGTAATGCCGAGATCGCCCCGGCGCTTGTTCATTTCAATGTGGGCTGCGTTGATGGCAATGACGATCTCCGCCTGCTCCTTGAGCTGCAGCAGCACCTTCATCTTGCTGTCCGGCTGGAAGCCGGGCAGGACGCGTGAGGCGTGATAGTCGTCAAAAAGCTTGCCGCCGAATTCCAGATAGAGCTTGCCGCCGAAATGCGCGACGCGCTCCAGGATCCGTTCGGACTGCAGCTTCAAATACTTCTGATTGTCAAATCCAATTTTCATAAATCTTTCCCTGTCCAGCGCATGGCAGAAGCTTCTGCCGATTTTGTACTACACTTCACATCATATATCATAAACCGAAACCGAAAACTTTGCAATCACCAAACGGAAAAACACGAAAATTTTCCCCGTCCGCGAACGCTGGGCAGGCCGCCGTATATCCTGCGGGCTTTGCGGCAAACCTTGACTTTGGAGTAAAAAAACCGTATACTATATCTAATTATAGTGGGTGGAATGCCCGCTACAGCACGAAATATTGTGAGGAATCCGCATGAAAGAACAAAAAGCCTATGGAAACGAGTCCATCTCGTCTTTGAAGGGCGCGGACCGCGTCCGGCTGCGGCCGGCGGTCATTTTCGGCTCGGACGGCCTGGAGGGCTGTGAGCACGCCGTTTTTGAAATTCTGTCCAACGCCATCGACGAAGCACGCGAGGGCTACGGCCGGCAAATTCTCGTGACGCGCTATGAGGATCATTCCATTGAGGTCGAGGACTTCGGGCGCGGCTGTCCGGTCGACTGGAACGAAAAAGAGGGAAAATACAACTGGGAGCTTGTCTTCTGCGAGCTTTACGCAGGCGGTAAGTACCAGAACAACGCGGGCGGCGATTATGAATTTTCGCTGGGCCTGAACGGCCTCGGCTCCTGCGCCACGCAGTATTCGTCCGAATATTTTGACGCGACCGTCCGCCGCGACGGGTTTAAATACACCCTGCACTTTGAAAAGGGCGAGCTTGTCGGCAAGATGAAAAAGGAGCCGGCCGACCGCAAGGCCACCGGCTCCGTCTTCCGCTGGAAGCCCGATCTGGCCGTCTTCACCGACATCAACATTCCGAAGGAATATTTTGAGGACACGCTCAAGCGGCAGGCTGTCGTCAACGCGGGCGTGACGTTCACGTTCCGCGATCAGGAAGGCGGCAAATTCGTCAAGACGGATTACTGCTATCCCAACGGCATTTTGGATTATGTAAACGAAATTGCAGGTGAGCAGACGCTGACCCTGCCGCAGTTCTGGGAGGCCGAGCGCAAGGGCCGCGACCGTGAAGACAAGCCGGAATACAAGGTGCGCATTTCCGCCGCCCTTTGCTTCTCGAACCGTGTCAACCGTCTCGAATACTATCACAATTCTTCTTGGCTCGAACACGGCGGCGCACCGGAAAAGGCCGTCAAGAATGCCTTTGTCTACGCCATTGACGCCTACTGCAAGCAGACGAACAAATACACGAAGTCCGAATCGAAGATCACGTTTCAGGACGTGGCCGACTGTCTGGTGCTGGTGACGAACTGCTTCTCCACGCAGACCTCGTATGAGAACCAGACAAAAAAGGCCATCACGAACAAATTCGTGCAGGATGCCATGGCGGAATTTTTCCGCGACCGGCTGCACGTCTATTTCATCGAAAACAAGCAGGAGGCCGACCGCATTGCCGATCAGGTGCTGGTCAACAAGCGGAGCCGTGAATCGGCGGAAAAGGCGCGTCTGAACATCAAGAAAAAGCTGACCGGCAATCTTGATATCGCCAACCGCGTGCAGAAATTCGTCGACTGCCGCACGAAGGACGTGTCGAAGCGCGAAATTTATATCGTCGAGGGCGATTCCGCGCTCGGCTCGGTCAAACTCTCGCGCGACGCGGAATTTCAGGGCATCATGCCTGTACGCGGCAAGATTCTGAACTGCCTGAAGGCTGATTACGACCGCATTTTCAAGTCCGACATCATCACCGACCTCATCCGCGTGCTTGGCTGCGGTGTGGAGGTGCAGACGAAGAAGACGAAGGATCTGTCCGCGTTTGATCTGGAAAATCTGCGCTGGAACAAGGTCATCATCTGCACCGACGCCGACGTCGACGGCTACCAGATCCGCACGCTGATTCTGACCATGATCTACCGGCTGTGCCCGACGCTCATTCAGGAGGGCTATGTGTATATCGCGGAATCGCCCCTGTATGAGATCACGTGCAAGGACAAGACGTGGTTTGCATACACCGACGCGGAAAAATCCGAGATCGTCAAGAAGCTGGAGGGCAAAAAGCTCTCTATCAACCGCTCCAAGGGTCTTGGCGAAAACGACCCGGAAATGATGTGGATGACGACCATGAACCCTGCCACGCGCCGCCTCATCAAGGTCATGCCGGAGGACATGGCGCGCACCATGCAGATCTTTGACCTGCTGCTGGGCGATAATTTACAGGGCCGCAAGGAGCATATCGCGGAAAACG
Organism: Firmicutes bacterium CAG:124; assembly: GCA_000432135.1. Classification (GTDB taxonomy): domain Bacteria; phylum Bacillota; class Clostridia; order Oscillospirales; family Oscillospiraceae; genus CAG-170. The sequence goes on along the minus strand of HF990638.1, from coordinate 22,416 downwards.
GATATAAATATCTTGACCAGCTGGATGTGTCGTGAGGCGGCATAGGGCTGATAGTCTTCTGCAAATTCGCGGGTGCGGTCTCACTTTTTCTTTTGCTTCTCCAAAAGAAAAAGTGACAAAAAGAAAACGAGCCCGGGGGGATTTCGATTTCCCCCCGGACCCCCTTAAAGCGACCAAGAAAACCGCTTCGGTTTTCTTGGATCTTTCCCGCGAGATTTGGAGCAGTTCAAAATTTCTGATGCTGTTCGAAAAAGATTTGCAGAGGTCTCGGCAAATCCGTACAATCCTGCAAATTTTGGCTGCAGGACTAATTTACCGCACCTATTCAAACGCAGCGACTCACAAATTGGGCCGTACCGTAACAGGCGGCGCGTACCAAAACTCTCGTAGGGTGGCTATGTGTGATTGTAACGACTAAAAAACAGGTTCCTGCCTGAATAGCACCCGCAGTATGCACCAAACGTAACCGAGCGCCCCTTTTCTCCCCATTCTTTTCCGGCAAGGCGGAAAAGAATGGGCCGCCGGAGGCATGACCAGCTCACGATCCTGCCGCTGTCTGCCCCGGCATATATCGTCAAATCATAAGGAACGATCAACTATGCCAAAGAAAAAACAACCGGAAAGCAAAAAGCATGACGACCCGAATGTGATGGGGCTGCGGGCGGAGGTGCTCGAGCAGCCGATCTGTCAGACGCTGGAGTCCAACTATATGCCCTACGCCATGTCGGTCATCGTCTCGCGCGCCATTCCGGAGATCGACGGCTTCAAGCCGTCGCACCGCAAGCTTCTGTACACCATGTACGAAATGGGGCTTCTCACAAAGCCCCGCACCAAATCCGCCAACATCGTCGGCCAGACGATGAAGCTGAACCCGCACGGCGATGCCGCCATCTATGAGACGATGGTGCGTCTGGCGCGCGGCAACGAGACGCTGCTGCACCCGTTCGTCGACTCCAAGGGCAACTTCGGCAAGGTCTATTCGCGCGATATGGCCTACGCCGCCTCGCGTTACACCGAAGCGAAGCTCGAGCCGATCTGCGCCGAGCTGTTCCGCGATATCGACGCCGATACCGTCGATTTTGTCGACAATTACGACGGCTCCATGCAGGAGCCTGTGCTGCTGCCGACAACGTTCCCGAACGTGCTGGTCTCGGCCAACATGGGCATCGCTGTCGGCATGGCGTCGAATATCTGCTCGTTCAATCTGGCCGAGGTCTGCCGCACGGCGATCGCGCTCATCAAAAACCCGAACGCGGATCTGCTGGACACGCTTCCGGCCCCGGATTTCCCGACGGGCGGCGAAATTCTCTACGATCCTGCCCAGATGCAGCAGATCTACGAAACGGGCCGCGGCTCGTTCCGCCTGCGGGCGAAATGGCGCTATGTCAAGGACGGGAACATGATCGAGATCTACGAGATCCCCTACACAACGGCCACGGAGATCATTCTGGACAAAGTCGCCGAGCTGATCAAGGCAAATAAGATCCGCGAGATCAGCGATATGCGCGATGAAACCGACCTGAACGGTCTGAAGCTCACCATCGACTTGAAGCGCGGCGCGGACCCGGACAAGCTCATGCAGAAGCTGTTCAAGACGACGACGCTGCAGGATGCGTTCGGCTGCAACTTCAACATTCTCATTGCCGGTATGCCGCGCGTGATGGGCGTGCGCGAAATTTTCTCCGAGTGGACGGCGTGGCGCACCGAATGCGTTCGCCGCCGGCTGTATTTCCAGATGAACAAAAAGAAGGACAAGCTGCACCTGCTGAAGGGCCTCGGCAAAATTCTTCTCGATATCGACAAGGCCATCCGCATCATCCGCGAGACAGAGCTGGATGCGGAGGTCGTCCCGAACCTCATGATCGGCTTCGGCATCGATCAGGTACAGGCGGAATACGTCGCGGAGATCAAGCTGCGCAACATCAACAAGGAATTCATCCTGAGCCGGTTGAAGGAGACGGAGTCCCTTGAAAAGGAGATCGCCGACCTCGAAGCGACGCTCGGCTCTGAGAAAAAGGTGCAGGCGCTCATCTGCAAGGAGCTGGAGCAGGTCGCGCAGAAATACGGTAAGGAGCGCAGGACGACCCTTGTGTATGACCACGAGCTTCCGCAGGAGCCGGACGACGAGCCGGAAAACGACTATCCCGTCACGGTCTTCCTCTCCCGCGAGGGCTATTTCAAGAAGATCACAGCGCAGTCGCTGCGGATGTCCGGCGAACAGAAATTCAAGGAGGGCGACAGCCTGCTTCTGACCCGCCCGGCGCAGAACAGTGAGGAGATGCTGGTCTTTACCGACAAATATCAGGTCTACAAGACGAAAATTTCCGATTTTGCCGATGGAAAAGCCTCCACGCTCGGCGATTTCCTGCCCGGTAAGCTCGGCTTCGATGAGGGCGAGAGCTTCCTGACGGTCATTTTCCCCGGAAAATACGAGGGCAATCTGCTCTTCGTCTTTGAAAACGGCAAGGCGGCGAAGGTCGCTGCGAGCTGCTATGACACCAAATCCAACCGCAAGCGGCTGACGGGCGCATACTCCGACAAGAGCCCGCTCCGGGCCGTGATCGATCTGCCGGAGGAAAAGCAGATCGTCATCCGCGCAACGGACGGGCGCGTGCTCGTGTTCTCCACGGCGCAGCTTTCCGCCAAGACCACGCGCGCGACGCAGGGCGTCGCTGTGATGAGCCTGAAGCGAAAGGCCGCCATCGAATCGGCCGCGGAGCTGGAAAAAACACCGCTCAGCAACGTAGGCCGCTATTCGGCCCGGACGCTGCCCGCCGCAGGCGCGCTCCTGCGCGGAGAGGACGTCGGCGAAACACAGATGAAGCTGGATATCTGATAAAAAAGAAGTACGGGAGGACGACGGTTTGAAACGTGAAACGCTCAAGACCATCTGGCAGATGGGATGGAAGATCACCCTTGGCAGCGCCATTTTCGCACTCGGCTTCGATCTGTTTCTGGAGCCGAACAATCTGAACGTCGGCGGCATGAGCGGTCTGGCGATGGTCCTGCGCGAGCTTCTGGGCTTCGGCCAGATCGGCGTGATCACCATGCTTTTGAACGTACCGCTGTTTGTCCTCGGCGCAAAGAAGCTTGGCAGAAAATTTCTGTTCGGTTCGCTGTCCGGGATGCTGCTGAGCTCCGTATTCATCGATCTGTTCGCCTTTATCCCCGCGCCGAAAACGGAAATTCTGCTCGACAGCCTCTATGGCGGCATTCTTGTCGGGCTTGGCATCGGCCTTGTGTTCCTGTCCGGGGGCTCGACGGGCGGCTCCGATATTGCAGCCAGACTGCTGCGCCGCCGCTTCCGCTCGGCCAGTCTCGGCAAGGTCATGCTGGCGATCGACCTGTTCATCATCACGCTGACCGGCATCGTGTTCCACGATCTGTCCAAGACGCTCTACAGTGCGCTTCCGCTGGCGGCATCGTCGTTCGTGATGGATCAGCTGCTCTACGGGCTGGATCATTCGACCGTCGCGCTGATCATCTCCGAGCACTACCAGACCGTCTCCGAGCAGATTGGAACCCGGCTCGACCGCGGCGCGACCGTACTGGAGGGCAGCGGCAGCTATACCGGCAGTCCCCGGCCCGTGCTGATGTCCGCCGTGCGGCAGAAGGAGCTGCCGGAGCTGAAATCCATCGTGCGTGAGATCGATCCGGACGCGTTTGTGATCCTGCTTCCCGCGCACCAGGTCCTGGGCGAGGGCTTCCGCGTCTCGGGTGAGGAATTATAACGGCAAGGAGGGGCTGCTTTGAAACGCTGGATGATGACGGCTGCGCTTGCTCTGCTGCTGGCAGCCCTGTGCGGGTGCAGCAGGCTGGTCCCGTCCTCCTACACCCTTGTGACCCCGCACAACACGGGCACAAAGGCCGAGCCGCAGAGCGACGTGCTGACGGTTCGCGATTATAAATCGCTCAAGAACGCCCTGCGGACGCTCGTGCAGAACGGCGTGGAGCATGGCGTGATCCATACGAGCCAATATTCCGGCGACGTCGAGGAGGATCTTCCCGCCGCCGTGTACGAGTTTTCGCGCGAGGATCCGATCGGCGCGTACGCCATCGACTATATCACGCACGACTGTACGCTGATCGTCGCCTATTACGAGATCAGGATCGATATCACGTTCCGCGATGTGCGCACGCCGCTGGACGAGATCGAATATGTCGGCAGCGAGTCGGAGGCAAAGCGTCTGCTGTGTCAGGCGCTGGAGAATTACGACGACCATCTGACGCTCTACGCGACCTATCCGGGCCAGCCCGACTATGCGGCGCTTGTGCAGGATTACTGCGGCGCGCATCTGAAGGAGCAGTCCGCGCAGCCGGAGCTGACCGTCACGTCCTATCCGGCTGACGCCCGCAACCGCATTGTGGAGCTGGTATTCGACTATCCGGCCTCCCGGCTGGAGCTGCGGAGTATGCAGCAGGACGTATCCGAGAGTCTGCGCGCGGCGGAAATTTATGTCCGCTACTGCACGAGTGAGACGGAAAAGGCCTCGCTGCTGTTTACCTATCTGGCCGAGCGCTTCCCATATCAGGAGGGCACCAGCCGCACCCCGGTCTATTCCGCGCTCTGCCAGGGCATTGCCGACAGCAAAAGCATGGCGCAGAGCTGGCAGCTGCTGTGCGATGAGGCGGGCCTTACCTGCCAGACCGTCAGCGGTATGCGCGGCAGCGAAAGCTATTACTGGAACATCATGCAGCTTGACGGCGGCTACTGCCACGTCGATATCCTGCGCGACCTGCTTGGCGGCGGAACGCTCCGGCTGCGCTATGACGAGGATATGACGGGCGAATATTACTGGGATCAGCCCCAGACGCCCGCCTGCCCGGCACCCGTTCCGGAGGAGCCGCCCGTCGAGGACCCGGAAGAGTCTGCGCCTCCCGCTGAGGAAGACCCCGGCACAGCCGTTCCCCCTGACGAGGAGCCTGCACCGCCGGAGGAGCCGCAGCCTCCCATTTCTGACGAACAGACCTGACAAAATGCCCGGACGCGCTGCCGTCCGGGCATTTTCGTGCCATGCTCCGCAGGATAAGGGAAGCCTTGCGCGGCTGCGCGGGATGTGGTAAGATAAGAAAAAACAAAGGAAGCGCATTGCATGGAAACACAGAGGCTGCCGGAGGGCGTGGAGCTTTCCTATACGGACCGCGCCGTGCATCTGACGACGAACGGCGCGCTTATGACCTATCTGCGGCAGCGGGGCAACGGCTCGCTGCCGCTCAGCCGCATGATTCTGGACGGCTACGCGGCGGAGCACGGCGCGCAGCTGCACATTACGGAGCGCTCCATGGCCACGGAGCTGCTGATCCACGCGTATCTGGACGGCATTTTTGACCGCTGGATGCGCGCCGGAGAGGCGCACGGGCATCAGGACAGAAGGCTTTACAAAACGGCGAAGCGGCTGAAAAACGCGACCGCCGTGATCGATATGGGCGAGCGCAGCGTCGACGCGAACCGGTGGGTCTTCGACCTGCTTGCCCCCGGCTACGGGATCCTCTGCTTCCTGCTGGGAAGCCGGGCGTGAGGAGTCTTTATGAACGCATTGACAGAAAAACGATATCTGACGCTGCCGGAGCCGTCCGCCGGAGATACGCTTGCCGCGCGGGAACGGCTGCTGGCCGCGCTGCCGGAGGGCTGCCGGCTGACGCTCGGGTGTATGCAGCAGCTGTATCCGGTGCTGCACGAGGCGGGCTATCGCGTTACGGTGACGCTCTGCCCGGGTGCGGGCGGGACGGATGTCGTGCGCGTCGAGCCGGGAGACACGACAGACCGGAATTATGGTCTTTGCCTTGATATCGGCAGCACGACGATGCAGATGGAGCTTGTCGACCTGCTCTCCGGGAAGACGCTTGCGGAGGCAGCCTGTACCAACAGCCAGACGCAGTTCGGCGCGAACATCCTCGACCGCATTCTGGCCGTGAAGGAGAACCCTGACAATCTGCACACGCTTCAGGCGCTGACGCTTGACGACGTGCGGCAGATGATCGAGCGCTGCTGCGCGCAGGCTGGTGTTCCGCCGGAGGCTGTCTCGGCCATGACGGTCGGCGGCAATACGACGATGCTGCACTTTTTCCTCGGCTGCGACCCGTGGCAGGTGTTCCAGAGTCCCTATACGCCGGTATTTTTTGACCCCGGCGTTCTGCGCGCGTCCGAGCTTGGACTTCCCATCGCGGGGAATATTTTCTGTATGCCCGCGATTGCAAATTATCTGGGCGGCGATATCACGAGCGGTCTTCTGATGACGGATCTCGACACGCGGGAGGATCTGGCGCTGTTTCTCGATATCGGCACAAACGGCGAGCTGGTGCTCGGCTGCCGGGAATTTCTGCTCATGGGAGCAGGAGCCGCCGGGCCTGCGCTTGAGGGCGCGGTCAGCAGATCCGGTATGCGCGCCGAGCCGGGCGCGATCTGCCGCATCAAAATCGGGCCTGACAACCGGCTCCGGTATGAGACGGTCGGCGGCCTTCCGCCGAAGGGCATCTGCGGCTCCGGCATTCTCGATCTGATCGCGGAGGGGTTTCTGTCCGGCTGGATCGATTCAGCGGGAAATCTGCAGAAAAGCGCCTCGCCGTGCATCTGCGACGTGTGGGACGATACCAGACAGCGCAACGTTCCGGCCATCATCTACGCCTACGACGGCAATGTGCCGCTCTATTTTACACAGGACGACATCGGGGAATTTCTGACCTGCAAGGCCGCCGCGCATACGATGGTCGCGACGCTTCTGGAAAGCGTGAACGTCAGTCCGTCGGAGATCGGCGCGTTCTATCTCGCAGGCGGCTTCGGGACGCATTATGATCTGGAATCCGCGATTACGGTCGGTCTGTACCCCGATCTGCCGCGCGAAAAATTCAAAATTCTCGGCAACTCCTCCCTCGCAGGCGCAAAACGCCTGCTGCTGGATACGGGCTGCCGGGCACGGCTGGATCAGATCCGCGCGCTTGCGACGTATGTGCAGTTCGGGGAGATGGAAAAATTCGTAGAGAATATGCAGGCGGCCAGATTCCTGCCGCACACGGACGCGTCGCGCTACCCGAGCGTGATGCGGAGGCTGCGGGAACGCAGCAAGACTTTCCCTCCGGGGAAGCTGGCTGCGGAGCGAAGCGGAGCAGACTGATGCGGTTGAGGCAGTTGTATTTTGCTTGAGATTTCCAAAAATTGAAACTGTTCCCCGGCCCTCATCCGGCCCTTCGGGCCACCTTCTCCAGTGGGGAAGGCTTTCGGTGCGCGCCCGCAGCTTTCTGTTGTTTTTTGTGGATACCTGTGATAAAATAAAAAAAGAAATCAGAAACGGAAGGATTTCCGCATGATTCAAATCGAAACAACATCGCATGACCCGTTTTTTAATCAGGCGTTTGAGGACTATGTGTTCCGCACCTACCGTGAGGGCGATGTGCTGCTGCTGTGGCGCAACCGGCCTGCTGTCGTCGTCGGGTGCTATCAGAATATCTGCCGGGAGGTGCATATGCGTGCGCTTCTGGACAGGGGGATTCCCGTCGTGCGCCGGATGTCGGGCGGCGGGACGGTCTATCATGACCTTGGGAACCTCAACTATACGCTCATATCCGACCAGACGGGGCCGCTCGACTACGACCGCTGTCTGGAGCCGGTCATCCGGGCGCTGAACGCGCTCGGCGTTCCGGCGCAGAAAAACCGCACCTGCGATATCGCCGTGGACGGCAAAAAAATCTCCGGCAGTGCGCAGAAGATCGCGGGCGGGCGCGTCCTGCACCATGGGACGCTGCTGTTTGATTCCGACCTGTCGCTGCTGGATGAGATCACGACCGGCAGGAAAAACGACGCGTTCTGCTCCAAGGGAACGGAATCGGCCATCTGCACGGTCACGAATCTGCGCCCTTATCTCAAGGACGACTGCGAGATCGTCACGTTCGCAAAGCGGCTGGCGGAGCAGTTGCTGCCGCCCGGCTCGGAGCAGATCCGGCTGACAGAGCCGCAGCTGGCCGAGGTACGGAGGCTTGCGGATGAGACTTATCATGCGTGGGACTGGACGTGGGGCAAGACCCCGGCCTTTACGTATGAAAAGAGTGCCGAATTTGCCGGGAAACCGATTTTTGTGCGGTATGAGGCCAGGCGCGGCCTGCTCCGCAATGCCGAGGTGCGCTCTGACGCGCTTGACGCGCAGGCGCTGTGCGCCATGCTGAACGGCGTCCGGCTCGATCCGGCGCTGTTTCTGGAGCTTTGCCGGACGCTTGCGGGCGAACGGGCGGAAGAATTACTGGATTGTCTGATGTAATGAAAAGGAGCATTTGATTATGGAAAAGCAGCTTGTTATGCCGAAATTGCAGCCCGAAATGAAGAGCGGCGTTCTGTGCGCCTGGCTCAAGGACGAGGGCGACGAGATCCACAAGGGCGACGCCCTGTACGAGATCGAGACGGACAAGGTCGTCAACCAGATTGAGGCCACGGAGGACGGCATTCTGCGCCGTCAGCTGTGCGAGGAGGGCGACACCATCGACGCGCTGGCCCCGGTCGCGATCGTCGAAACGAAGTAAAGGCGGGAGACGGAATGGAACGGAAACCTGAATGGCTGCGCGTCCGTTATAACCAGCAGGCCGTGAGCGAGGTTGCGGAGCTGATGCGCGATCTGAAGCTCAACACGGTCTGCAAGGCGGCAAACTGTCCGAATCTCGGCGAGTGCTATCAGAAGCACACCGCCACGTTTATGATCCTCGGCGATGTCTGCACCCGCAACTGCCGGTTCTGCAACGTCACGTGCGGCAAGCCCCTGCCCCCCGACCCGGACGAGCCGGAAAACGTCGCGCAGGCGGCAAAAAAGCTGGGGCTGCGCCACGTCGTTCTGACCTGCTCGACGCGCGATGATTTGCCGGACGGCGGCGCGGAGCACTTTGCGAAGACCGTCCGCGCCATCCGCGCGCTGTGCCCCGGCACGACGGTCGAGACGCTGACGAGCGACATGAAGGGCAGCCATGAGGCCGCCGACATTGTCATCGCCGCGCATCCGGATGTGTTCAATCTGAATATTGAGACGGTCAAAGAGCTTCAGAAGGCCGTCCGCCCGCAGGCGGGCTATGAGCGGACGCTGGGCGTTCTGCGCTATGTAAAGGAAAAGGATCCGACGATCCTGACCAAGACCGGATTCATGGTCGGCCTCGGAGAGACAGACGAGCAGATCTCGGTCCTCATGGATGATATTCTGGCCACCGGCTGCGACATTCTGACGATCGGACAGTATCTCCAGCCGTCGGAAAAGCACTGGAAGCTCGACCGGTACGCAACGCCGGAGGATTTTGCGCGCTATAAGCAGCTGGCGCTAAGTAAGGGCTTCCGCTATGTGGCCTCCGCGCCGCTGGCCCGCAGCTCCTACCGCGCGTGGGAGGCGCTGGAGGACGTGCATGATCTATATTGAGACGGGTTCGACCGACGTTTACTATAATTTTGGCCTTGAGAACTATTTTGCCACGGAAAAGCGCCTGCCCGATACGGTTTTCCTCTTCTGGCGCACAACGCCGACGCTGATGGTCGGCAAGTACCAGAATATTCTCGAGGAGATCAACAAGCCGTATGCCGACGCGCACGGGATCCATCTCGTGCGCCGTATGTCCGGCGGCGGGACGATCTACACCGATCTCGGCGGCTGGCAGTTCACGTTCGTTGAGCACTCGCCGGAGCAGCAGATTGAATTCGCGCAGTATATCGGTCCCGTTGTGGACGCCGTGCGCGAGCTGGGCGCGGATGCCAGCTTCAATGGCCGCAACGATCTGCTGATCGACGGCAGGAAATTTTCCGGCAACGCGCAGTACCGTCTGGGCGACTGTATTGTGCACCATGGCTCTTTGCTCTATGACACGAACATCGAGCAGATGGTCGCGTCCACCACGGTCGACCCCTATAAAATTCTCTCCAAGAGCATCAAATCCGTGCGCGACCGCGTGACGAATATCTCCGAGCATCTGCCGCGCAGGCTTTCTGGGGAGGAGTTCAAATCCTGCATGGTGCGCCATCTGATGCGCGGCAGCACGGATACCTATACCGTCACTCCGGAGGACGACGCGCGCATCAACCAGCTGGCGCAGGAGAAATTCGCCGCATGGGACGCGATCTACGGCAAGAATCCGCGCTTCAATCTTGAACGCACAGGCCGCTTCCCAGGCGGCAAACTCACGTTCCGGCTGGACGTGCAGCGCGGCGTGATCCGCAGTGCGTCCGTCTGGGGCGATTTCTTCTCCACGCTCTCCGCCGAGGCGATCACCGGCGCGCTCACCGGCTGCCGGTATTACCGGGCCGCCGGTCCCCGGCGGCCGGTAGGACCGGGCCGCCGTTCTGGATGCGCTGCGGAAAAACGGGATCGACGGTGCGGTCTATCAGATCAGCGCCGCGGACATGGCCGCGCTGATCGCGGACTGACTGACCAGAACGCAGCCCTTTCGAGGGCTGCGTTTTTCGCACAATTCATAGTTTTTTTACGGATATGGGCTTGCATTTTCAGGGAATGTGTGGTATTATCTCGCTGAAAATTAAATGTGTTTAATTTTTGTTAGCCGTATCTAACATTGAGTGCGGCAGCAATCCAGAACAGGAGGTACATTTTATGAAACATCTTGGTTTGTTCGCGGCTGGCGTTCTGTTTGGCACCGCCGGTCTGAAGATCCTCAGCAGCAAGGAAGCAAAGAGCGTTTACGCGCACACCACCGCAGCCGTTCTGCGCGCCAAGGACTGCGTCATGCAGGCCGTGACGACCGTGCGTGAGGGTGCGGACGATGTCTACGCAGACGCCAAGGCCATCAACGACCGCCGCGCTGCCGAGGCTGCACCTGAGGTGATCGAGGATACCGCTTCGGACGCGGAATAAGCCCGTTAGGTTTGCAAAGGAAGAGCCGTTTTTGCGGCTCTTCTGTTTTTCGGAGGTACAAATCAGCATATGAAGTGTAACATTCTGCATGAGACGCCCGGGCGTATGCGCGTGCATCTCGCGCTTCGCCGGATGTCGCTGCGCGAAGCGGATCTGTTGGAATATGATCTGAAGGGCGTTGCCGGTGTCGTGTCCGTCAAGGTCTTCGACCGGACGCAGGACGCCGTCATCACCTATACCTGCCCGCGTGCGGATATCGTGCGGGCGCTCTCGTCCTTCTCGTTCACGTCAGAGCGGGCGCTTGCCCGCCTGCCGGAGCATACGTCCCGCGCGCTCAACCGCGAGTATGAGGACAAGCTCGTCTTTACCGTCTGCCGCCGCGCGTTCTCGCGGCTGTTCCTGCCGGTTCCGGTGCAGACGGCCATCGCGCTGTTCCGCTCGGTCAAATACATCCGCGCAGGACTCAGTGCCCTGCTGCACGGCAAACTCTCTGTCGCCGTGCTCGACGCGACGGCCGTGACCGTCTCGATGGTGCGCGGCGACTTCGACACCGCAGGCTCCGTCATGTTCATGCTGCGGCTGGGTGAAATTCTGGAGGAGTGGACGCACAAGAAGTCTGTCGCCGATCTGGCCGGTGCGATGGCGCTGAACGTCGACAAGGTATGGCTGCAGTCCGGCGAAACCGAGCTGCTCGTCCCCATCGGCGATGTGAAGCCCGGCGACCGGATGATCGTGCGCACCGGCAATCTCATTCCGCTCGACGGCAAGGTCGTCTCCGGCGAGGCGACGGTCAACCAGGCGTCCATCACCGGTGAGTCCATGCCCGCGCCGAAGCGCGAGGGCAGCTATGTCTATGCCGGGACGGTCGTGGAAGAGGGCGAGTGCATTGTAAACGTGGAAAAGGCGCTCGGCGGAGGCCGGTACGACCGCATCGTGCACATGATCGAGGAATCGGAAAAGCTCAAGTCCACTGCCGAGGACAAGGCTGCGCGCCTTGCCGACCGGCTGGTCCCGTATACGCTGGGCGGCACGGCGCTGACGTATCTCGTCACGCGCAACGTAACGAAGATGCTGGCTGTTCTGATGGTCGACTTCTCGTGCGCGCTGAAGCTGGCCATGCCCATCGCGGTGCTCTCGGCCATGCGTGAGAGCAGCAGCTATCATATTTCTGTCAAGGGCGGACGGTTTCTGGAGGCTGTGGCGAAGGCGGATACGGTCGTGTTCGACAAGACCGGGACACTGACCTACGCCGAGCCGAAGGTCGCGCAGATCGTGCCCTTCGGCGGACATGAGGAGACGGAAATGCTGCGTCTGGCCGCCTGCCTTGAGGAGCATTACCCGCATTCGATGGCCAACGCCGTTGTGGAGGAGGCCAAGAAGCAGGGGCTCAAGCACGAGGAATACCATTCGCAGGTGCAGTATGTCGTCGCGCACGGCATTTCCAGCATGGTCGAGGGCAAAAAGGTGCTCATCGGCAGTGCGCACTTCGTCTTTGAAGACGAGGGCTGCACCATCCCGGAGGACGAACGGGAAAAATTTGATTCCCTGCCCGCGCAGTATTCACATCTGTATCTGTGCATCGCGGGCGAGCTTGCCGCCGTCATCTGCATCTTCGACCCGCTGCGCGCCGAGGCAAAGGACGCTATCCGCGCGCTGCACGCCTGCGGCATCAGCAAGGTCGTCATGATGACCGGCGATAACCGCCGGACTGCCGCGTCCGTCGCGGAAGAGGTCGGCGTGGACGAATTCTACGCCGAGGTCCTGCCTGAGGACAAGGCCGCGTTCATCCGCCGGGAAAAGGCTGCGGGCCGCACCGTTATCATGATCGGCGACGGCGTGAACGACTCCCCTGCCCTGTCTGAGGCCGACGCGGGCGTCGCCATTTCGACCGGCGCGGCTATCGCGCGGGAGATCGCCGACATCACCATCGCGTCGGAGGATCTGTTCGAGCTTGTCACGCTGCGCAGAATCAGCGAGGCCCTCATGGGCCGCATCCACCGCAATTACCGCTTCATCGTCGGCTTCAACCTTGGTCTGATCGTCTTCGGCGTGGCCGGACTCCTGCCGCCGACGACCTCGGCGCTCCTGCACAACGCGTCTACGCTCGCCATCAGCTTAAAGAGCATGACGAATCTGCTGCCGGATAAAAAGAAGCTCTGAGCACAAGTGCCTTTGTCGTATGTGTTTTGCAGGGACCGATGCAGGCATCGGCCCCTGCAACGAAATGAGCTTGTGCCTTCGGTTTTGCCATAGATTTTTGAAGCATGAGACATTTCGTGCAGGCGGACAGAGTCGTCCGCCCCTGCGCATCAGGTGCGGTTTTGCGGCGCTATTTAGGGTGTATCTGAAAACTCCCAACGCACCCGGACAGCGGGCCTTTTTGCGGTGCGCCGCGTCATTTTTCCTTGAAATACGTCAGTATTCCTGCGAAAAAATGTCTTGCGCAACGCAAAAATCCCTCGCTGCCGGTCACATCATGAGTTTTCAGATACACCCTAGGCTCGGCCTTGTATTCTCACAAAGCCGGGCGCGTTTTTTGCCTTGGAGGTTGCAATTTGGGGGCAAAACGGATAGAATAGAAAGAACGTCCTGTTTACAGGGCGCAGCAAAGAGAAAAGGTCAGATCAGGTATGGAACAGGTCTTACAGCAGTTTTGTCTGGACGGAACGCCCGTCTCCTGCGAGCCGTTTGGAAACGGCCATATCAACCGCACCTTCCGCGTCACCTGCAGCAGCGGAAGGGTCTATACGCTCCAGCGCATCAACCGCGTCGCGTTCCGGCACCCGGAGGAGCTGATCGAGAATATTGACGCAGTTTCGCGCTTTATCGCAAAGAAGAACACCGGACTGGAAATGATCCGCCTCTGCACAGCCAGGGGCGGCAGAAAATATGCCGTCGACGCACAGGGGGAATTCTGGCGGGCCTATGATTATATCTCCGGCGGCCTCAGTCTCGAGGCGCCGCGCGACTGCAACGACTTTTATCAGGCGGCGGTCGCCTTCGGCAAGTTCCAGCAGGCGCTGGCCGATTTCCCCGCCGCCACGCTCCACGAGACGATCCCCCGCTTTCACGACACCGAGGACCGGCTCTGCCAGCTGCGCGTTTCAGTGGAGGCCGACGCCTGCGGCCGCGTCCGGGAGGCCGGGCCGGAGCTTGCGTTCATTTCCGCCCGTGAGCAGCAGCTTGGCACGCTCTGCCGGATGCTGCGCAGCGGCGCGCTGCCGCTGCGGGTGACGCACAACGACACGAAGCTCAATAACGTCCTGCTGGACGAAAAAACGGGCCTTGCAAGAAGCGTGCTCGATCTCGATACCGTCATGCCCGGGCTTTCGGCCTATGACTTTGGCGACGCTGTGCGCTTCGGCGCGTCCTCGGCTGCGGAGGATGAGACGGATCTTTCGAAGGTCTTCCTGCGTCTTGATCTTTACCGGGCATTTCTGGAGGGCTATCTTGACGCCTGCGGGCACGCACTGACAGAAAATGAGATCAGCGTTCTTCCGCTTGGCGCAAAGATCATCACGATCGAGCTTGGTATGCGCTTTTTGAAGGACTATCTGGACGGCGATGTCTATTTCAAGATCGACCGGCCAGCGCAGAACCTCGACCGCTGCCGCGCGCAGCTGCGGCTCGCGGCGGACATGGAAGCGCAATGGCCGCAGATGCAGCAGATCCTGCTGGAAACGGCCGGCTCCCGCTGCCGGACATAACCTTCCTATCGCTATTTCATCGCAAAAAATCCCCCTTCGGCGGTTCCCAACGCCGAAGGGGGCTCTTTTTGTTGACAGCACACCGCAGAGGGGGATCTGCGCAGACTGCCCGGAAAGCACATGGGTTGTGCAGCTTTCCGGACGGCGCTTTCCGGGGGAGGAAAAGCGCCAGACAAAAAGTCCGCACAGCCACCAGCCGTGCGGACAAAAAATTCGTCCATAGACTCCCGGTGACGGCAGGAGCACAGGTCTGGTTCTGACGTATCTGACTGAGCGCGGCGTGCGCGCATCACAGTGACCCACTCGCGGGGATTTGCACCCCATTCCGCTTCCGGCATCCGTTCCATGCCGGGCGAACCGACCCGCCTTGTTTACTTTCCTGCCTGTATTATAGCATATTTTTTCCGCTTTGCAAGCCCTTTTCTGGTTTTCTTCTTTAACGCCAAATTAACGTACTCCTGCTGTATAATAAGCCCTGAAAAATCATGGCGCTTCGGCGCCCTGTGAGGAGGAAGAACTATGTTTCTGATCAATACCGCCATGGAGAAGATCCCCATCGGTACCGCCGCCCTGATCGTTGTGCTCGGCATGGCCGTCGTCTTTTTCGGCCTCATTCTTCTGATGTTCGTCACGAAGATCGCCGGTGCGATCATCAACCGTAAGAATACTGCTGCGCCTGCCGTTGCTCCCGCGGCCGCGTCTGCTGCTCCCGCCGTGCCGAACGCGCCCGCGCCCGGCTCCGCCGGTAAGATCGCGCTGCACGACGTCCCCGACAAGACCGCCGCCATGCTCATGGCCATCGTTGCAGACAGGACTGGCAAGCCCCTCAACCAGCTTCGCTTCATCTCCATCCGCGAAGTCAAAGACTGACCGTTGTTTTTTACATAGCAGGAAGCGCGCAGCGTGCGCGCTTCCTGCTATTTCTGTATGTTTTGTGCATTATGCCTGATTTATGGTGTTAAGATTTCGTTAAGATTGAGCAGATTGCCTTTACCGCCTATCCGTTTTATGGTATATTAAATGCAGTCTGAGGAATGTCCTCAAAAAAAGAAAAGGAGATCTGTATGAAAGAAAAGAAGAAACTCAGTCTGCCGGCATGGATATTTATCGGCATGCTTGCCGGTATTGCCGCCGGTCTCATCTTCGCGTTCGCCGGTCTCGGCGATTTCACCACGGAGTGGATCAAGCCCATCGGAACGATCTACGTCAACCTGCTGAAGTTCCTGGTCGTCCCGGTCGTCCTGTTCTCGATCGCTGACGGCGTCATCAGCCTGAAGGACCTCAAGCGCGTCGGTTCCGTCGGCCTGAAGACCTTCGTGTATTACATGATTACGACCGCGCTGGCCGTCGTTATCGGCCTCGTGCTGGTCAATCTCTTCAAGGGCAGCTTCACCCCGCTGCCGTCCGCAGATTTGGGCGCGCTGGAATATGAGGCGAAGGAAGCCCCGTCCGTCATGCAGGTCATCGTGAACATCTTCCCGTCCAACCTGCTCCAGCCGATGGTCTCCTCCGACATGCTGCCGGTCATCGTCACCGCCATTTTCCTCGGCGCGGGCGTTCTGGCCGCTGGCGAAAAGGGCCAGAAGATCGCGGAGCTCATCAACTGCGGCGAAGAAGTCATCATGCAGATCATGATGATGATCATCAAGTTCACCCCGATCGGTGTCTTCTGCCTCATGGCCAATGTTGTCGCCGTCAATGGCGCTGACATCATTGGCAAGCTGGCACTCATCATCGGCGTTGCCTACATCGGCTACATTGTCCATGTTGTCGTTGTCTACGGCCTGTCCGTCAAGTTCCTCGCCAAGATGAGCCCGCTTGCATTCTTCAAGGGCATCGCCCCGGCCATGATCACCGCATTCACCACCACATCCTCCAACGCGACGCTGCCCGTCAACATCGAGTGCTGCAACAAGATGGGTGCGGAGCCTGAGGTCAGCTCCTTCGTCCTGCCGCTTGGCGCGACGATCAACATGGACGGCACGGCCATTTATCAGGCTGTCTGCGCAGTCTTCATCGCCTGCTGCTATGGCGTTCAGCTGACGCTCGGCGACATGGCCATGATCGTTCTGACTGCGACCCTCGCCTCCGTCGGCACGGCCGGCGTTTCCGGTGCCGGCATGATCATGCTGGCGATGGTTCTGACCCAGGTCGGTCTGCCGGTCGAGGGCATCGCGATCATCGCGGGCGTTGACAAGATCTTCGACATGGGCCGCACGACGCTGAACATCACCGGCGACGCGACCTGCGCGCTGTTCATCTCCCGCCTTGAGCGTGAGAAGGCCGCCAAGAAAGCTGCCAAGGCTGCAAAATAACAACAAGTCTGACAACAAACCGCTCCCCGGGCCATCCGTGGGAGCGGTTTTACGTGCACAAAAGCCTCCTTTGGATAAAGGGGAGCCTTTGGAATAACCCAGCTTACATCACATCCATGTTTTCGGGCATGACGAGAGCGGCGATGATGTAGAGCAGAATGCCCGTGCCGGTCAGGCCGAGGGCCGCCCAGATGAGGCGGACGACGGTGGGATCGATGCCGAGATACTCGGCAATGCCGGCGCAGACGCCGCAGATCATTCGGTTATTGCTTTTATACAGTTTCTTCATGAGAAGTTCCTCCGTTTCATTGATATTGGTTAGACGGCGCGGCGCGCCGATTGTTCCCGGAGACGGAAAAATTTTCAGAGGGAGAGCACGATGGGCTCGCCGCCTATGGCAAGCTGCTCCTCATAGATCTCAACAGGGCTGCCGTCGATGCAGTTCTGGTACACGCCGTTCGGCGCGGGGAAGCGGACAAGCGCCGACTCGCCGCGCAGGCTGAACAGACCGGCCATGCGCCGGCCGTCCTTTTCATATACGGCAAGCAGCACGTCATGCGGCAGGGCTGTGAGGGTATAGCTGCCCTCCGCGAAGATCGGGTCGCGCTTCAGCTTGGCCAGATGTGCAAGGAACGCGGACTGGTCGCGGCCGGTGTTCCAGTTGATGGGGTCCTTGTCGAACAGCGACGGAACGTGCGTGCAGTCGGCCTCCTGTCCGTTGTAAACAAGTGTCAGACCACGCTGGAAGAACAGGAACGCCGTCCAGTTCCGGCGCATTTTCTCGTCCGGCAGGATATGGGCCGCGCGGGCGCGGTCATGGTTTTCGAGGAAGCGGAGCTTGACGTAGTTATCGGGATAGAGCCATTCCTGCGCGTCGAGCCGGTCGGCGTACTGCGTCAGGCTGATCCTGCCCTCCAGATAGTCGCGGAAATAGGGATAGACGTCGTAATCATAGCCCGCGTCGAACGCCTGATAGAGCTCGGCGTCAGACAGGCTTGCGAAGCCCTGTGCGCGGGCGGCGACATGGAAGCCGCGCTCGACCGATTCGCACAGCCAGAAGCAGCCGGGACGGACGGCGGCCACCTCTTCCCTCGCCTGCTTCCAGAACTCCAGCGGGACAAGCGGCGCAACGTCGCAGCGGAAGCCGTCGACGAGGCGCGCCCAGTATTTGAGCGTTTCGATCTGGTACTCCCACAGCTCTTTGTGGCTGTAATCCAGATCAGCCACGTCCCACCAGTCGCCGAAGCGGTTGCCGAGCGAGCCGTCCGGCTTGTGGAAGAACCATTCGGGGTGGTGCTCTGCCAGCCAGGAATCGGGCGACGTGTGGTTATAGACTACATCGATGATGCACTTCATGCCCCGGTCGTGGATGGCGTCGACCAGATGCCGGAAATCATCCAACGTGCCGAATTCGGGGTTCACGGCGCGGTAATCGCGGATGGCGTAGGGGCTGCCGAGCGTGCCCTTGCGGTGCTTTTCGCCGGTCGGGTGAATGGGCAGCAGCCAGATGATGTCCGTGCCGAGCGCCTTGATGCGGTCGAGGTCCGCCTGCACGGCAGCGAAGGTGCCCGCTTCGGAATAATTGCGGACATAGATGGAATACAAGACCTGATTGCGCAGGGTCTTTTCGGTATCGACAGCCATAAAACAGCCTCCCAAACAATATTTCTATATCTGTATTGTACACAAATCATGGAAAAAGGCAAGTCGGCAAAATTCATAAAATCGGCGGGTGCAACTTCTACCGTTTTTCTGCGTCTGTAAAAGCAGATCACCAGATCACATTTTATGATAAAGGAGAGATCATTCATGAAAAAGCTTCTTGCGATTTTACTTGCAGCCGCGTGCGCGTTCTCGCTGGCGGCCTGCGCAGCTGCTCCGGATACCCCGGCAGCGGAGGAACAGCCGGACTGCATCAGCGACCAGACGACGCAGCAGCTGGCCGCACCGGTGGAGGCTGCCATGGCGCAGTATCCGAACGAGGCGAAGTATACAGCCAGCAATGGTAACTTTGACTCTGAAAAGTACGACGAGGACTGGGACGCGTGGTGGGAAAGCTATCAGGAAAAGACCGCGGATATGACCGACCCCGCCGCCATGACGCACTGGTTCACAACCAGCATTCCGGCCCTGATGCAGGACGCGGGTAAGGAAAACCGCGTATGCTCGCCGCTGAATATCTACATGGCGCTTTCCATGCTGGCCGCCGTGACGGACGGCCAGACGCGGCAGCAGATTCTGGACGCGCTGGGCGCGGAGTCTCTGGAGCTGCTTCAAAAGCAGACCGCGCAGCTCTGGACGGAAAACAGCTGGGACGACGGGATCGTGACCAGCGTGCTTGCAAACTCGATCTGGCTGCGGGATGAATACTCCTACAATGAAGAAACTCTGCAAAAGCTGGGAGAAGAATTCTATGCTTCCGCGTTTTCCGGGGAAATGGGCACTGACGCGTACAACAATATGCTGCGCGACTGGATCAACGAGCATACCGGAAATCTGCTGACCGAGCAGGCAAGCGGACTGGAGCTTGCGCCCGCGACGGTGCTGGCGCTGGTGTCGACGATCTATTACCGTGCGTCATGGAGCGACAAATTTTCCGGCTCTGCCACGACGCAGGACGTGTTTCACGCGCCGGACGGCGATGTGACCGCCGATTTCATGCACAGCAGCGATTCTAACACGGTATATTACGGCGACGGCTTCTCGGCCATCGGGCTTTCACTGGAAAACAGCGGCCGGATGTGGCTGCTGAAGCCGGACGAGGGCGTGGATGCGGCGGAGCTGCTGCAAAACAAGGACGCGTTGGGCCTCCTGTTGGCAAACGGCAATTGGTCGCAGACGCAGCGTGCGCGGGTCAATCTGAGCCTGCCGAAATTTGACGTTTCGTCCGATCTGGACATTCTGGACACACTGGCACAGCTCGGCATGACGGACGTGATGGACGGCACAAAATCTGATTTCACGCCGCTCACGACCGCAAACGACTCGCTGGAGCTGACGCAGGCCAAGCACGCCGCGCGCGTGAAGATCGACGAGGACGGATGCGAGGCAGCGGCCTATACCATCCTTGGTGTCGAGGCGACTGCGATGATGGGGCCGGAGGATGAGATCGATTTCACGCTCGATAAGC
The DNA here is from genome assembly GCA_000432135.1 of Firmicutes bacterium CAG:124. Taxonomy (GTDB): domain Bacteria; phylum Bacillota; class Clostridia; order Oscillospirales; family Oscillospiraceae; genus CAG-170. The sequence continues at coordinate 2,438 of HF990638.1, read as the reverse complement.
CGTTTGTCTTCGCGATCACGGGAATTGACGGACTGCCGCTGTTTGTGGGACTGGTCAACCAGCCCGGTTGATGGAACCGGCTGTACGCCGCTGAGGAAGACTCCATATCGTAATTTCTGAGACTGTCTGCCTGATGGCAAGCCGTGCAATCGCCTATCGCACAGGGGAACGCGCAAGCGTTCCCCTTAAATTCTAGGAGGGATTCAACGTGAAGAAAAGTCGCGAATCCTCGCATTATTTCTCGCGGCAGTATCCGCGTCGGCGGCAAATACGACTACCCGCAAGGCTGCAGATTTCAGGGACTATGACGATGCCGCAAGGGTCGTCCAGATGGGAACATACAATGGGCGCTGCTCTATGTTCAGGCCATGGCCGGCGCAGACTACATGCACGGCAGAGGCAAACTCCTCGCTCCGCCGGAGAAACATCAAGGGCAGTGTTCTCATCCGCACCGATAGCGGTTTTCTTGATACAAAAAGAAAAAATCCTCGAAATCGTGCTATTCCCCTTTATCGGGACACAACCTGTCACCCCCATGCGAGGGAGCGGAGGTATCCGCTCCCTCATTCTTTTTGCCGTCTTATGCCGGGCACGGAATGACCTCGCTGAGCGGCGGGAGCAGCTTCGGCTGTTTCTCATCCGGCTGCATGGCACTGTCCACTGTGCCGATGTCCCGGTAAATGATGCGGACAGACTGGCTGGAATTGCGGGAGTATTTTGTTTCCCGTTCACCGACCTCAATGCGCCGGATGAACAGCCGCAGCAGTTCGGGCGTCAGCGTGTCAATCGTTGTATACTGCTTTTCCTTTTCAATGAACGCATCCACGTTTGCTTCGCGCGCCTGAAGCTGTGCCAGACGTTGCCCTTTCTGCGGGATCTGTTCCTCCAGCATACGCTGCTCGTCCGAGTAATCGCCAGAGAGCATCCGGTACTGCTCGTCGGTCACGCGCCCAAGAACATTGTCTTCATAGAGTCGTTTAAACAGCTTGGACAGCTCTGCGCTTCGCTTTTTCATCGCGTCCAGTTCACGGAGGACACGGTTCATCTCTTGCCGCAGTTCCGCGCTGTTTTTCTGGTTGATATGCGCCGCGAATTGCCGCTCCTTCATTCGGGCGAAATGTGTGACCCGTCGGAGATCATCCAGAACGATCTGCGTGAGTTCACACTCCCGGATATGGTGAGCAGTACAGGCGGTTTTGCCCTTCTTGCCGTAGGTATAGCACTTGAAGTTGTACTCCACCTTCTTCATGGTGCTGGCTCTGTGCAGCACCAGCGGTTTTCCGCAGTCTGCGCAGAACACCAGCCCTGAGAAAATGTTCGGTTCATCCATGTGCTTTGCTGTGCGCTTCTTGTGCTGCCGAACCTCCTGCACGATCTCCCACTGCTCCTGCGAGATGAGCGGCTGGTGCGTATTTTTTACCAGACACTGTTCGCTTTCCGGCCGGTCGATCCGTGTTTTATTCTTGTAGGAAATGGTCGTCCGCCGCAGGCCAACCGTATGGCCCAGATACATGACGTTTTTGAGAATATCACTGACCGTCGTACCAGACCACGTACACGGATGCAGCGCATCGCACCCCTTGTGCGTTTTTCCGGCCTTCTGAAAGTAGTAATTTGCAGGTGTCAGAATATTCCGTTCCGTCAGAATCCGCGCGATTTGGCTCGGACCTTTCCCAGCAGCACAGAGGGTAAAAATCTGCCGCACAACCTCTGCCGCTTCCGGGTCGGGCTCAAGATGGTTTTCCGTAGTTTCGGATTTTCGGTACCCATAGGGTGGACGGCCTCCGAGCCATTCGCCGCGTTCAGCCTGCAGCTTTTTCACGGCGCGAACCTTCCGGCTCGTGTCCTTTGCGTGCAGTTCGTTCGCCCAGTTGCGGATGGGGTTAAAATCATTGCTGCTTTCCACCGCAGAATCTACGCCGTCGTTGACTGCAATGAACCGCACGTTCTTCTGCGGGAAATAAATTTCCATGTAGGAACCGACCTGCAGGTACTCGCGGCCAAGGCGTGATGTGTCTTTAACGATCAGGGTAGACACCTCACCAGCTTCGATCATTTCTATGATCTTCTTCCAGCTGGGGCGATCAAAATTTGTTCCGGAATACCCGTCATCCGCAAGAAAAAGTGTGTTTTCAAAGCCTTTATCCCGTGCGAATTTTTCTAATTCGATCATTTCCACGATCTTTTTCCAACTCGGACGTTCAAAATTCGTTCCGGAATATCCGTCGTCCGCAAGAAAGAGCGTGTTTTCAAAGCCTTTATCCCGTGCGTATTTTTCTAACAGATCCCGCTGATGCTGGATGCTGTTTGACTCTCCGGCACGCTCGTCCTCCTGGCTGAGCCGCCCGTAGAGAATCGTATATTGTTGCTTCTGGCTTGCCATTGTAACCTCCTTTTCTGTGGGGCAAGCCGGTACGGTACGGCAAGTATACCGCATC
>HF990637.1 GCA_000432135.1 Firmicutes bacterium CAG:124 | reverse complement strand
CATGCGGGTTTCCAGCGTTTTCGGAATTACTCCCACTCAATCGTTGCCGGGGGTTTGCTGGTGATGTCGTAGCAGATGCGGTTGATGCCGCGGACTTCGTTGACGATGCGGACGGAGATGCGGTCGAGGACGTCGTAGGGGATGCGCGACCAGTCGGCGGTCATGAAATCGCTGGTGTTGACAGCACGCAGAGCAAGTGTGTAATCATACGTCCGACCGTCGCCCATGACGCCGACGGAGCGCATGGAGGTCAGAACGGCGAAATACTGGCTGAGGCTGCGGTCAAGACCAGCCTTGGCGATCTCGTCACGGAAGATGAAATCCGCGTCGCGCAGCGTATCGAGCTTTTCCTTGGTGATATCGCCGATCACGCGGATGGCGAGGCCGGGGCCGGGGAAGGGCTGCCGCATGACCAGATATTCCGGCAATCCCAACTCGCGGCCAAGCTGACGCACCTCATCCTTGAAGAGCATACGCAGCGGCTCGATGATCTCCTTGAAGTCGACATAATCCGGCAATCCGCCAACATTGTGGTGGCTCTTGATGACAGCGGACTTGCCGAGGCCGGATTCGATCACGTCCGGGTAGATCGTACCCTGTACAAGATAGTCGACCGCGCCGATCTTCTTGGCTTCTGTCTCAAAAACACGGATGAATTCTTCACCGATGATCTTGCGCTTCGTCTCCGGGTCGGAAACGCCCGCAAGCTTCGAAAGGAAGCGGTCTTCCGCGTTGACGCGGACAAAATGGATATCCCACTTGCTGAACGCAGCTTCTACTTCGTCGCCCTCATTTTTGCGCATCAGGCCGTGGTCAACAAACACACAGGTGAGCTGGCTGCCGATAGCCTCCGCCATAAGCGCTGCAGCGACAGAGGAATCTACGCCGCCGGACAGCGCCAGCAGCGCGCGGCCAGAACCGACCTTTTCCCGAATAGAGCGGATCGCGGTCTGCCGGTAGTCTGCCATCGTCCAATCGCCGGACGCGCCGCAGACGGTATAGAGGAACCGGCGGAGCATTTCGCTGCCCTCTACGGTGTGCTGCACTTCCGGGTGGAACTGCACGCCATAGAGCTTTTTCTCCGGGCAGGCCATTGCTGCAGTCGGGCAGACAGCGGTTTTTGCCGTGACGGCAAAGCCGTCCGGCACCTGGGAAATATAGTCGCCATGGCTCATCCACGTCACGCTGGATGCGGGAAGGCCCTGGAAAATCGAACAGTCTGTATCGAACTCGGTCAGCGTCTTGCCATATTCGCGGGCGGTCGCTTCCGTCGCTGCTGCAACGGTGCCGCCCAGCGAATATGCCATGAGCTGGCATCCATAGCAGATGCCAAGAACGGGGATGCCGAGCGCAAAAAGCGACGGGTCCACGTGCGGGGAAACAGATTCATAAACGCTCTGCGGGCCGCCGGAGAGAATGATGCCGATGGGGGCGATTTTTTCGATCTCGGCAGGGGAGATGGAGCAGGGCTTGACCTCGCAGTACACGTTCTGCTCGCGCACACGGCGGGCGATCAATTGGCTGTACTGCGCGCCAAAGTCCAGAATCAGAACAGTTTCCATTATGCTTCCTCCCGGAATACGATGTTGCCCGGCTCCGCGCTTTCGATGATGGCGAGAGAGTGCAGGTTCACGCCCGCCGCGCGCAGTTTGTCGCCGCCGCCCTGGAAGCCCTTTTCGACCGCGCAGCCGATACCGACCAGTTCAGCCCCCGCAGCCTGCACGATCTCGCACAGACCGCGCAGCGCTTCGCCGCGCGCCAGAAAATCGTCGATCACGAGCACGCGGTCGCCGGGATGGATCCACTCCTTGGAGACGAGCAGCGTGACCTTTTTCTTGTAAGTATAGGAAAAAATCTCACTCTGATACAGGCCGCCTTCGATGTTGTCGCTTTTGGCCTTTTTCGCATAAACCATGGGCTTGCCGTACCGGTACGCGCAAATCGCGGAAAGGGCAATGCCGCTGGCCTCTGCGGTCAGAATGAGATCTACGTTGTCGAGATCAAAATATTTTTTGAATTCATCTGCGATGCGTCCCATAAACGCACAGTCGACGCGGTGATTGAGAAACCCGTCGACCTTTACAATGTTTCCGGGCAGAATCTTGCCCTCCTTGACGATGCGATCCTTCAGCTCCTGCATAGCTTCCTCCAAAAACATAATAAAAATAGACAGCGGGGATAAAACCTGCTGCCAATGATAAAAAGCCGCGCGCAGGACCGCAAAGCCCTGCGTGAGCGAACTTCCAATAGTCGCAGCTTTGGCGCTGCGGTAGAGACATCCGGGCCGTACATCCGGAACTATATTGGCAACGATATAAACTTCGTGCTGGACAATTTCAGTTTTGGCTATTATAATCGGAATCAGGCAATAAGTAAAATAGATGTTTTTAATCATTGCTATTAGCACTATAAATATAAGTAATGGCAGGAGGCAACCATGGCTGTTAAATTAGAGCTTTACCGCGTCTTTCAGGAGGTCGCCCGCATGGGCAATATCTCCGCTGCGGCGCAGAACCTGTTTATATCCCAGTCGGCAGTCAGCCAGTCCATCAAGCAGCTGGAGGAGCAGCTGCAGGTCCGGCTGTTTTCGCGCAGCACGCGCGGCGTCGTCCTGACCAGCGAGGGAAAGCTTTTGCTGGACTATGTCTCGCACGGATTGGGGCTTATCCAGTGCGGCGAGGAAAAGCTTGCGCAGTCGCGCCAGCTGCTCACGGGTGAGCTGATCATCGGTGCAAGCGATACGGTCACAAAGACCTATCTGGTTTCGCGCCTTGAGGCATTCCACCAGAACTATCCCGCCATCCAGATCCGTATCCTGAACGGTACGAGCCAGATGGTGCTCGACTATCTGCACGCCGGTCAGGTCGACATCGCGTTTGCCAGCGAGCCAAAGGACAAGGACGCGTATTCCGTCCGGCACTGCTTCGACACACACCAGCTCTTTGTCGCCGCGCCGAATTATGACTGCGATTTTGACCACGTACATTCCATGGAAGAAATCGCGGCATTCCCGCTGATCCTGCTGGAGCGCAAGGCAAGCTCCCGCATCTATGTCGAGCAGTTTTTTCAGCAGCATGGCGTGAGCATCAAGCCGGAGATCGAATTGGGTTCGCACAATCTGCTCATTTCGCTGGCCCGCATCGGCCTTGGCGTGGCCTGCGTGACGGAGGAGTTTTCGCAGTCCGGCCTTGGACGGGGCGTCATCCTGCCGCTGCGCACCGACTTTGAGATCCCGCCGCGCTCGGTCTGTATGTGTACGCTGCGCGATGTCGCGCCGACCTCTGCCGCGAACCGCTTTATGGACTTTATCTCCGAAAGCGACAAAATGGCCTACGACCTGGGGCATTCCTATCATTTTACGAATGTTTGAATAGAAAACATGGGCCGTTTCGGAGGCTGGCCCTGCCTCCGGCGGCCCTGGC
>HF990636.1:47607-53629 GCA_000432135.1 Firmicutes bacterium CAG:124 | reverse complement strand
CGCCGGGAAGCCATGGCCTTGCCGGAACGAGGCCTGCGATAAGCCAAAAGCCTCCTCTTACCGCGCGGGACGCGGCAAGAGGAGGCTTTGAGGAGACTGCGGCGAATCTGTACTGCCTTGCAAATTTCAAACGCAAAGCGTTTTCACCGCAGATATTGAATCGCAGCTGCTTGCAAATTCGGTGTACCGTAACAGGCGGCGCGTACCATAGCGCCCGTAGGGTGAGTATGTGTGCTCGCAGCGACTATAAAGCGGGTGCTTGCATGAACTGCACCCGCAGGATGCACCAAACGTAATCCAGCGCCCCTTTTCTTCCCCATCTTTTCCGGCAAGGCGGAAAAGATGGGACCGCCGGAGGCATTGGCGCTCACGGGCCGTGATGCACGGAAGCTTGACAAATCTCTCGTTTGCAGGTAAAATGTAGACCCTTCCATACGGACAAATGCCGCAGGAAGGCGCTTTATCACAAACAAGGAGATACTGTTATGAAAAAGAATCAACTTCTTGCCCTGCTGCTGGCGGCTGTGATGCTGCTGGCCGTGCTGACCGGCTGCGCCGCGAAGACGGAGCCTGCACAGGAAGAACCCGCCCAGAGCGAGACGGCTCCGGAAACGGAAACATCTGCCCCCGCAGAAGAAGAACCGGCTCCCGCAGAGGAACCGGAAGCAGAGGACACCGCCTCCGCCGTTACCCTGACCGACATGACCGGCCGCGAGATCACGCTGGACGCGCCCGCAGAGCGCGTCGTCGCGCTGACGGCCTCCGACTGTGAGATCCTCTACGCGCTGGGCGCGGGCGATCGGCTGGTCGGCCGCGGCGAATACTGCGACTATCCGGCGGAGGTCCTGGACGTTCCCTCCGTCCAGTCCGGCTACGACACGAACATCGAGCAGATCATCGCGCTCGAGCCGCAGGTGCTGCTCATGAGCACCATGGCCCAGACCGACGAGCAGGTGCAGCAGCTGGAGGCCGCCGGCGTCCGCGTCGTCGTGAGCGACGCGCAGGACATCGAGGGTACCTATACCGCCATCAGCATGATCGGCGAGCTGGTTGGCCGGCAGGCCGAGGCTGCGTCCATTGTCGAGAGCATGCAGAAGACCTTCGACGAGATCAAGGCAAACGCCGGGGACGGAACGAAGACCGTTTACTTTGAGGTCTCCCCGCTGCAGTACGGTCTCTGGACGGCAGGCTCCGGCACGTTCATGGACGAGATCGCCAATATGCTGGGCCTGACGAACTGCTTTGCCGACGTGACCGGCTGGGGCGAGATCTCCGAAGAGCAGGTGCTTGAGCGCAACCCGGATTATATCGTGACCATCTCCATGTACTTTGGCGAGGGCCCGACGCCGGAGGAGGAGATCCTCTCCCGCACCGGTTGGGAAAACGTCACCGCTGTCAAAAACGGCAAGATCCTCAATCTGCCGAACAACGAGCTGTCCCGCCCGGCCCCGCGTCTGGCCGACGGCGCGAAGGCTCTGTATGACTTTGTCTACGGCGAATAATCCGGAAATACCACTCTGAAAACAGGAGGCACAGCATGCGCCGGTATCACGAAACGTTCAGGCTATGGGAATACCTGCTTTTTGCGCTCGTGACGCTGGCCGTGCTGTGCCTCTGCGTCTGCGTGGGGAGCGTCCGCATTCCGCTTGCGGACACGCTTGCCTATTTTGCCGCGAGGCTCACGGGCGGTCAGCCGCCCGCGGGCCTCGTCTCGTCCATCCTGCCCATCCGTCTGCCGCGTGTTTTGTGCGTGGCGCTGACGGGCGCAGCGTTGTCTCTGGCGGGCGCGGCAATGCAGGGACTGCTCAAAAACCCGTTGGCCGACGGCTCGACGCTCGGCGTTTCGTCCGGCGCGTCGCTCGGCGCGGTCATTGCCATTGCCTTCGGCGTGACGCTGCCGGGTCTGCCGTTCGCGGGGACAATGGGTATGGCGATCGTGTTCGCGTTCTTATCGCTGCTTGTCATTCTCGGCCTTTCCTATAAGCTCGACCGTTCTCTGTCGACGAACACGATCATCCTGATCGGCGTGATCTTCTCCATGTTCGTCTCCAGCATTATGAGCATCGTCATTACCTTCGCTGCCGACAAGGTCCAGCGTATCACGTTCTGGACGATGGGCTCCCTGAGCGGCAGCACATATCAGAATGCCGCCGTGCTGGCAGGCGCGCTTTTGATCTGCGGCACGGTCATCCTGCTGCACGCGCAGATCCTCAACGCCTTTGCCGTTGGGGAGGACAACGCCCGGCAGATCGGCGTGGACGTGAAGCGGGCCAAGCTCGTGCTGCTCATTATGGTTTCCATGCTCATCGGCGTGTGCGTGTCCATCGGCGGGACGATCGGCTTTGTCGGCCTTGTTACGCCGCATATGGCGCGGATGCTGGTCGGGCCGAACCACAAGCGGCTGCTTCCGGCGGCGATGTTCGGCGGAGCGGTCTTTCTGATGCTGGCCGATCTCATTGCGCGCATTCTATTGAATCCGCTGGAGCTGCCCATCGGCGTGGTCACGAGCTTTGTGGGCGCGATCGTATTCGTGGTGATCTTCTATCAGTCGAGAAAGGAGCACTGATATGCCGATGCTGGATGTCGACCGTCTTTCGGTGCGGTACGGAACAAAGCAGATCGTCGACGCGCTCTCCTTTTCCGTTTCCGAGGGGCAGTGGCTCATGATCGCAGGCCCGAACGGGGCAGGCAAATCGACAGCGCTTGCCGCCATCACGCAGGGGACGCCGTATACGGGCCGCGTGCTGTTTGAAGGACAGAATGTAAGGAGCATGAAGCCCGCGCTTCGCGCGCGGGCCATCGGCGTTCTGGCGCAGAACCACTTTGTCGGCTACGGCTTCACAGTCGAGGAGGTCGTGCGCCTTGGGCGCTTCGCCTATGCAGGAGGCGTGTTCGGCCGCAGCCGGGAGGACGACGCCGGGCACGTCGAGCAGGCGCTGACGCTCACCGGCCTGCAGGACAAGCGGCGGCAGTCGGTTCTGACGCTCTCCGGCGGCGAGCTGCAGCGCACGTTCCTCGCGCAGGTTCTGGCGCAGGACCCGAAGCTCCTGCTGCTCGACGAGCCGACGAACCATCTCGATCTCATCTATCAGAAGCAGATCTTCGCCCTGATCGGCCAGTGGCTGCAAAAGCCGGGCCGCGCTGTGGTGAGCGTGGTGCACGATCTGTCTCTTGCGCGGGCCTTTGGCACGGATGCGCTGCTGATGGACAGCGGCCGCAAGATCGCACTGGGCCGGGCGAACGACGTCCTGACCCCCGCAAATCTTGACCGGGTCTACGGCATGGATGTTGCCGCGTGGATGCGCGGATTGTACAGCCAGTGGGCCGAATAAGCCGCTGGCACCGTATGGAGAATGCTGCCGACAGGAAAAAAACGCCGCCCAGCCGGGCGGCGTTTTTTGAATTTTGATTACTCGTCCTCTTCGGAGTCCTCGTCTTCCATGTCGAACTCCAGCTCTTCGCCGCAGTTCGGGCAGGTCGTCGCGCCCTCGTCGAGCATTTCCTCGTCGATGGTGATGACTTCGCCGCAGGTGGGGCACTTGACCTCATAGAGCGTTTCGCTGCCGAAGTCGTACTCGTTCTGATCGTCGTCGTCCTCGTCGTCTTCGTAGTCCTCGTCTTCGTCGTAGTCGTCATACTCGTCGTCATCGTCGTCCATCAGGTAATCGTCGATGTTGTCGAGATCCTCTTCGATGCAGTCGAGCTCATCGGAAATGCAGTCCACGACTTCTTCCAGATCGGAAACATTCTCAGCCACGTCCTGAAGCATACTGATGATCTCAGAGATCAGTTTGCCCTCGTTAGTTTCGGTGTCGAGCTTCATGCCCTCCATCAGGCCCTTGAGATATGCGGATTTTTCAGAAAGCGTCATCGTAAAATCTCCTTTCCGGCGGTTTGCCTTTCACTGACGTTTGGATTAACCCTTGACTCGGCCCAGATATTCGCCCGTACGGGTGTCGATCTGGATCTTTTCGCCCTCGTTGATGAACAGGGGAACCTTGATCTCCGCGCCCGTCTCGACGGTCGCGGGCTTGGTGACGTTGGTAGCGGTGTCGCCCTTGACGCCCGGATCGGCCTTGGTAACGGTCAGCTCGACGAAGTTCGGCGTTTCGACGCTGAAGACGTTGCCCTTGTAGCTCAGGAGCTTGACCGGGGTGTTTTCCTTGATGAACTTGAAGGAGTCGTCGAGCATATCCTTGCTGACGGGAACCATGTCGTACGTCTCCTGATCCATGAAGTAGTACAGATCGCCGTCGTTGTAGCTGTACTCATAATCCTTGCGCTCGATGAAAGCCTCTTCGAACTTTGCAGTCGGGTTGAAAGAGGTCTCGGTCACGGCGCCGGTCACGACGTTCTTCATCTTCGTGCGGACGAATGCAGCGCCCTTGCCGGGCTTGACGTGCTGGAACTCCACGACCTGCATGATCTTGCCGTCCATCTCAAATGTTTTACCGTTTCTGAAATCGCCAGCGGTAATAGTAGCCATAAAAATATTCCTCCAATATACGTGTAGAATACACCAACAAATAAAATAGCGTTTTGATTTTACACTATTTTGCTCGGCTTTTCAAGATATTTTATAAAATAATCAAATTTTTCGGGCTCTTCGTCAGGATCTCGCATCCGGTTTCGGTGATGACGGTCACATCCTCGATGCGCACGCCGAATTCGTCCGGGATATAGATGCCCGGCTCTGCCGATACGACCGCGCCTGCGGGCATGGGCTTGTCGTTGCGCGTGTTGGCATACGGTCCCTCATGGATGAGAAGGCCGAGGCTGTGACCGTAGCTGTGGCCGAACAGCCCCTCAAAGCCTGCGGCGTTGATGACATTCCGCGCGGCTGCGTCCATTTCCCTGCCGGCCACGCCCGCCTTCGTCACGGCGATGCCCGCCAGCTGCGCCTCGAGCACGGTATGATAGACCTTGTCCATCTTCTCGGACACATAGCCCAACGCGATCGTGCGGGTCATATCGGAGCAGTAGCCATGGTACAGGCAGCCGAAGTCCATGGTGACGAAATCGCCGTACTGCAGAACGCGCTCGGACGGAACGCCGTGCGGCAGGCTGGTGTTGGGGCCGGAGACGGTGATGGGGTCGAACGACGGGCCTTCGGAGCCGTATTTGTAGAGCCGGTAGATGAGTTCCGCGCACAACTCCTTTTCCGTCATGCCCGGATGGATGACGTTCAGCAGATCGTCAAAGGTGCGGTCGGTGATCTCCTGCGCCTTTTTCATGTATTCGATCTCCCACGGCTCCTTGCTTGCGCGCGGAGCGTTGATCTCGGCGGCGTAGGGATGCAGGACGGCGTTGAGCTTCGTGTTGTAGAGCGTATATTCCTCCACGGTCAGCGTATCGTCCTCAAAGCCGATGGTCTTGACAGTGTTGTCGGAAATGGCCTCGTTGATCAGCTTTGTGTACGGGTGCTCCGTATCGACCATCTTCACGGCAAAGCCCGGCAGGTTTTTCTGCGCCGACTCGATATAGCGGAAGTCGGTGAAATAATAGCTCTGCGTCTTGCAGATGACGGCGACGCCCTCTGCGATGCAGTATTCCGCGGCATACTGCCGGTTGTGCTTCGAGGTCAGCAGCAGCGCGTCGACCTCGCCCTTTGCGATGAGCTTCTGGTACTTTTCAATGTTTTTCATGTTGGATCCTCCATTTTCCGATTGCAATAAAGGGAAGCTCGGCCACGTGCCGGAGCTTCAGCCATATGGTATGGTTATGAATTGCCGAGATCAGGATCGACTGCACCCCCGCGCAGTTTGCGCCCAGTACGTCCGTGTAGATCTGATCGCCCACGAGCGCGCAGCGGGCCGGTTCCAGCGAAAAGCGCGCCAGACACGCGCGGATGCCGCGCGAAAAGGGCTTTTTCGCGTGCGTGATGCAGTCCAGCCCGTATTTCTCGCAGAAGGTCACAACGCGCGGCTTTCTGCTGTTTGACACGACGCAAAGGCCGATCCCGGAGGCCTGCATGGCTCCCAGCCACGCGGCCATTTCCGGCGTCGGTTCGCTCGTCGTGTAG
>HF990636.1:0-47578 GCA_000432135.1 Firmicutes bacterium CAG:124 | reverse complement strand
GTAGGGGACGATGGTGTTGTCAAAATCCAGCATCAGGAACGAGACGCCGCGCGCGGTCAGATCCTCGGCGCGCACGTCGGTCAGATGCGGGTAGATCATGCGGGGCAAAAATGAAAACGGCATAGCTTTTCCTACAGCTTCATAATTTTATACATAGCATTATATCACAGGAAAGGCGGCTTGTCCATGATTCTGTATCCATTTCCGCCCGGTTCTGCCTTGAAATGCGGCATTGCGGGCTTTGATGAAGAAAAAAGAGAACCCGCCGCGGAGCTGTACCTGCTCGCGCCGGGCACTGTGCCGCCTGCGGAATTTGACGGCGGATATCTGTTCTGCGAAGCGCCGGGCTGTCGCGACGCACGGCTGTTGCAGCCTGTTCAAACAGCAGTGCCAGATGCCCCTGCCGTCTGGTGCGACACGCAGGTCTCCGGCGGCAGTCTGGAGGGATACCTGCGCGGGCTGCTCCCGGTCTGGGGGGACCGGCTCTGGGTATATCTCGCGCCCATCCGGATGCTGTTCCCCGTCCCATGCCCCTCCGGTGTCGGAACGCCGCTTGACGAAACGGCGGCGGACGCGCTGACCGCGCGGCACCCATCGCATTTCTCTCCGGAGCTTGTCTGCCGCTACTGCTTTTTCCGGGACGAAGACGGGGACGCGCACGTCTTCCTGTACGACACGGAGGAGACCTGCCGGGAAAAGCTGAACCTCCTGCGAAGGCTCGGTGTGCGCCGGGTATTTGGGGAGATTCCGCAGACATAAGGAAACCCTGACCAAAATCAGAAGCAGCCGGTAGGGGCAGACACTGAAAATCCGGCATAAATGGATTTGAACAAACAAATAAGGCTCCCCCGTCTAAATAGGAGAGGGGAGCCTTTGTAGCCTGAACCTGCGCTTACTGCGCCGTTTCCGACAATTCGAGGCCGGGGTTGCGTTTGAGGATGAAGTTGATCGACCACTGCGAGGCGAAGACCAGCAGGCTCCGGCCGCGGTAGTCCTCGAGAAGCTCCGCGTCGGTGGACAGGTACAGATCCTTGAGATCCGTGACCGGCGCTTTGGTGATGAACCGCAGCTGCTCATACGGCAGCTGCTGCATACGCAGGTCGACGCCGTATTCGGCCTTCATGCGGTACTGGAAAACGTCAAACTGCAGCGTGCCGACGACGCCGACGATGACCTCCTCCATGCCGGAATTCGGCACCTTGAAGATCTGGATCGCGCCCTCCTGCGCGATCTGCTCGGTTCCCTTGAGGAACTGCTTGCGCTTCATGGAGTCCTTGGCGCTGACGCGGGCAAAGTGCTCCGGCGCGAAGGTCGGGATGCCGCCGAATTTGAACTTTTTGCCCGGCACGGTGATGGTATCGCCGATGGAGAAAATGCCGGGGTCGAACACGCCGATGATATCGCCCGCGTAGGCCTCGTCGACGATCTCGCGCTCGGAGGCCATGAGCTGCTGCGGCTGCGACAGGCGCATTTTCTTGCCGCTCTGCACGTGATAATATTCCGCGTCGCGCTGGAACTGGCCGGAGCAGATACGCATGAAGGCCAGACGGTCGCGGTGGGCCTTGTTCATGTTTGCCTGAATTTTGAACACAAACGCGGAAAAATCCGGGCTGAACGTGTCGATCACGCCGCAGTCCGCTTCGCGCGGCAGAGGACTCGGCGTCATGCGCAGAAATTCCTCCAGAAACGGCTCTACGCCGAAATTGGTCAGGGCCGAGCCGAAGAACACGGGCGAAAGCCTGCCCGCACGAACTTCTTCAAGGTCAAATTCGCGGCCTGCGCCGAGCAGCTCCACATCGTCGATCAGCTGCTGGTGGCGGCGTTCGCCGATGAGCTGCGCGACCTGCGGGTCGTACAGATCAATTTCCATCTTGTCCGCGCGGTTCTTGCCGGACACGCCGGAGAAAAAGATCAGCTGGCTGGAACGGCGGTCGTACACGCCCTGAAACTCCCGGCCGGAGCCCATGGGCCAGTTGCAGGCGTAGGTTTCAATGCCGAGCTCGTTTTCCAGCTCGTCCAGCAGCTCAAACGGGTCGCGCGCCTCGCGGTCCATTTTGTTGATAAAGGTAAAGATCGGGATATGGCGCATGGCGCAGACCTTGAAGAGCTTCCGGGTCTGCGGCTCGACGCCCTTCGCGCCGTCAATGACCATGACGGCGGAGTCTGCCGCCATGAGCGTGCGGTAGGTGTCCTCGGAAAAGTCCTGATGGCCGGGGGTGTCGAGGATGTTGATGCAGAAGCCCTCATACTGGAACTGCATGACGGACGATGTGACCGAGATGCCTCTTTGCTTCTCGATCTCCATCCAGTCGGATACGGCGGCACGGGAATTTTTCTTGCCCTTGACCGCGCCCGCCTGCGCGATGGCCCCGCCGTAGAGCAGGAATTTTTCTGTCAGGGTCGTTTTACCGGCGTCGGGGTGCGAAATGATCGCAAACGTTCTGCGCCGGGAGATCTCTTCTTTCAGGGATGCCATGTATGTTCCTCCAAATTCAGTTTGTTTTTGATTGAATCGTCAGCCGCTACATGGGTCGCCCTCCAAATCATTCTGGTTTTTTACACAACTGGTTTAGTTTATCACACAAACCGCCTGTTTACAAGCGGCTTCACCGGAAAAATCACAGCAGAAGCGCCAGCAGCGCCTCTGGCGTTTCCGCAAGCGCGTCCGCACCGGCTGATTCCAGCTCCTCCCGGCTGCCGTAGCCGTAGAGCACGCCGACGGTCTGGATTCCCGCCGCGTGACCACCGTAAATATCATATTCCCGGTCGCCGGACAAAATGGCGCGGGAAAACTCCGTGCATTCTGCCTCGCGCAGGGCGCGGCGCACGACGTTGACCTTTTTCCCAGCCTCCGGGTCGTCGGCGATCCCGCCGCACACGCCGTCAAAATACTGCATCAGATCAAAATGCGTCAGCACCTGCCGCGCCATGCTCTCGAGCTTGGACGTGGCGACGTACATCCGCTTTCCCGCCGCTTTCAGTGCGTGCAGGCATTCCCGCACGCCGGGATACGGCTCGTTTTCGAGCCAGCCCGTCTCGCGGTAATATGCACGGAAGCGGTCGATGGCCGTCTGGACATCCGCCTGCAGGAGATAGACGGCAAACGACTCGACCAGCGGCGGGCCGACAAACTGCCGCAGCGCCTGTTCGGACAGACCGGTGATCCCGAACGATCCCAGCGCAGTCTCAGCCGCGTGCATGATCCCCGGCCCGGAATCTGTCAGCGTTCCGTCCAGATCAAATAATAAAACATCCCAGCCCATCGTATCCCCCGTTATCCGAGCGCTGTGTATACTTCATCCGAGACCGGCTCGCACCATTCATTCCGGGTGTTCTCACCGGGAACCTCGACGGCGATATGGCTGAACCAGCTGTTCGCCTTCGCTCCGTGCCAGTGCTTGACCTCCGCCGGGATGGTGATAACCATGCCGGGCGTCAGGCTTACGGCAGGCTTGCCCGCTTCCTGATACCAGCCCTCTCCGGCCGTGCAGATCAGCAGCTGTCCGCCGCCCTTGCTTGCGTGGTGGATGTGCCAGTTGTTCCGGCAGCCCGGCTCAAAGGTCACGTTGGCCAGAAAGACGGGACAGGCGCCGGGCGTGGTCAGCGGCTTTAAATAGGACTGGCCGGTAAAATACTGCGCATACGCGTCGTTCGGCGCGCCGATCCCGAACGCGTCCTGTTTTTCAAATGCTTCTCTGCTGACAGTACTCATGATGATACTCCTTTCACGCGCAATGGCTTCTGCCTGAATTTTATTTGTCTATCATACCGCACAGCCAAGGATTCCGCAAGATAAAACCGGTGAAAAGCGAATGCAGCGGAAAGTTTATTCCATTGCCGGGACGCCTCCGGCGGCCCCATCTTTTCCGCCTGCCGGAAAAGATGGGGGAGAAAAGGGGCGCTGGGTTCCGTTTGTTGCAGGATTCAGAGCGCTCAAAAATTTGCCGCGTTCGAATCCCTTCAGGCCCTCCTGCTCAAGGGAGGGGCGCTCCCGCGCCAGTGCGTCACAGAAAAAAGCAGGGGCCGGCAGAGTCGCCGGCCCCTACAGGCTGATAATCTTGCGGCCCGATCAGCCGTTCGTGCTGGCTGCGGCGCTGCTGATGGATTTGACGTATTTGGCGTTCAGGTACGCGCAGACCTCGTTGTACCAGATCTCGTACCAGGCGCCGTCGTCCGTCTCGTCCGAGACGCCGGTGACAGCGACGACCGTGTCGGTCGGCATGGTCATGAAGACCTCGCTGTTGGTCGACGGGGCGGAGCGCACGTTCACATCATTCGTCGTGGCCATGCTTTCGGCCTTCGGCGTGATGGCAAGCTCCTGCACGTCGGCAGGCCACTTGGCTGTGTCGCGCTCCGGCGTGCCGCCGAGATGGTTGGAGGCAAAGATGGACGCGATGGTGCAGCTGCTCTTGGTGACGAGCATGGCGACCTGTCCGTTATAGCGCACAGAGCCGTTCCACGTGTTGTCCTTCCAGTCGAGCGCGACCTCGTAGATCTGGCCGCCCAGATCGACGCTGTACCGGTAATCCGCCGTCTTACCGGTCTTTTTATAGTTGGCCTGCAGCAGCACGGTGGACAGAGCCGCCGCGTCGCTTTCGGGCAGCGTCACAGGATCGTCGCTGCCGTAGGTCACAACGGCGCTGGTACTGGGCTGCGGCTCGGCGGCCTGCGGGACAGTGATCATGAACTGGCCGTTCGCGTCCTGCTCGTCAAACTGGAACATCAGCTCCTGTGCGCCGCCGCGCGGGACGAGCGTGAAGCCCTTGTCGCTGGTCGTGACGGTGTAGAGACCGGAGGCCTCATAGAATGCGCGGAACATACCGGAGAGCGTCTGCCCGTCCGGCAGCTTGTCGATGCCGCAGGTATACGGCGTACCGGGCTGGACGGCTGCGAACATCGTATCGCGCAGCGACGCGTCCGTGATAAGGTGCAGCGGCAGGAGCAGATCAAGCGTGCCGGAATCGAGCGCGATCTCGCGGTGCTCACCCATGAAGAAGTACCATTTTTCATTGGTGTTCTTCGGGTCCTTGACATACAGACACCAGCTGTCTGTACCGCCGGATTCGTTCGTCTTCGTATAGACGCCGCACTCGCCGTAGCTGTTGGTATATGTCTCGGCGGTGATGCCCTCGTTATTTTTGGTGATGAGCTTGCTCAGCGCGCTGAGCTTTTTCTTTGTCGTGAACTGGTAGCCGCCGTAGGAGACGAAATCCGACTCGTTCAGCTCGGCGGACAGGGGCAGCTCGATGGTCGTGCCGGTGGAAAACGCCTTGGCCCTGATCACCGTGTCGCTGCCCTTGGAGCAGCCGCGTGCAACCAGCACAATGATGAGTACCAGCAGCACGAGCGCTGCGGCCGCGATCAGCAGCGGCAGATTTCTGCGCAGCCAGATGCTTTGCTTTCTTCTTTTGTTCATAGCCGTACCTCCATGATTGTGTTCGGGGCTGCGAAGCACGAGGATAGACTTCGCGCAGTATATTCATGATTATGATAGCACAGCTTTCTGAAAATAGCAATTCTTCATAAAAAAATAAGATTTGACGATTTTCCTTGCGAAGCGCCGCTTCTGCTGGTATGATGTCAGAAAAGACTGACAGGAGGGATCTTTCTTGCGCTTCAGATGTCTGGTCATGGATCACGACGACACCACGGTCAACAGCACCGCCACCATCCACTTTCCGTCGTTCCTTGCCTATTTAAAGCTCGTGCGCCCGGAGGCGTCGTATACGCTGGAGGACTATTTCCGCAAAAATTTTGACCCCGGCATCATGGCGCTGTTTACCGGCGAGCTCGGCTTTTCGGAGGAAGAACTCGAGGGCGAGTTCCGCTTCTGGCAGGACTGGGTGCGCACGCGCGTGCCGAGCGCCTATCCCGGCATCTGCGAGATTCTGCAGCGGCACAAGGACGCGGGCGGGTATATCGCCGTCGTCTCGCACTCCATGCGCGAGAGCATCGAGCGCGATTACCGGGAAAACGATCTTCCCGAGCCGGATATCATCTTCGGCTGGGAGCAGCCGCCCGAGCAGCGCAAGCCGAACACCTGGCCGCTGGAGCAGATCATGGAGCGCTTCGGCCTTGAGCCGCAGGAGCTTCTTGTCGTCGACGATCTGAAGCCCGGCTACGACATGGCGCGCGCCGCAGGCGTTCCCTTCGCCGCCGCAGGCTGGGCGAATGATATCCCGGAAATCGAGCAGTTCATGCGGAAAAACTGCGATTTCTACTGCAAAACCGTCGCCGATCTCGACCGCCTGCTGGAGGAATAAGCGTAGCGTGCCACCAAGGCTCTCACGCCGGATGCAGGGGCGGACGACTCTGTCCGCCCGCACGGAATGCAACCTTTATTTGGAAATTGACGGCGAAATCGTATGCACCTGCATACTTGACTGTAGGGGTCGATGCCCACATCGACCCATTGGGAAGTTACGAATTCGCCAAAGACTCCCGTAAAAACAGCACATTCTGTCGGCCCAATGGGAAGTTCTGAATTCGCCGAAGATTACCGTAAAAACGGCACATTCTGCCGGGCGGACAGAGTCGTCCGCCCCCTACGAAGCGGTCTGCTGCAAAAGCAGACTTTTTGACAAACTGAAACAGCCGCTCCCGGGATTGAACGGGGCGGCTGTTTGTATGCTCTGCTTATTTCTTCATGGCCAGCGCCTGCTTGACCTTGGCGATGATGCCGTCGGCATTGACGCCGTAGGCGTCGAGCACCAGCGGGGCCTTGCCGCTGCGGCCAAACTCGTCGTTGACGCCGTGGCGGACGACGGGCACGGGGTAATTCTCGCTCAGATATTCGGCGACTGCCGCGCCAAAACCGCCGAGGACGTTGGCCTCTTCGGTGGTGACGATCGCGCCGGTTTCCTTCGCGGCCTTCAGAACCAGCTCGGTGTCGAGCGGCTTGATGGTGTGCATATCGATGACGCGGGCGGAGATGCCCTCGGCGGCCAGCTTTTCGGCGGCGGCCAGCGCCATCTGCACGTTCATGCCGACCGCGATGATGGTCACGTCGGTGCCGTCGCGCAGCGTTGCGCCCTTGCCGAGTTCAAACCTGTAGCCGGGGATGGAATCCGTGACCGTTTCGACGGCCAGACGGCCCAGACGCATATAGGCCGGACCCTCGTAGTTGACCAGCGCCTCAACGGCCAGCCGCATCTCGTTGCCGTCGCACGGGCACAGGACCAGCATACCGGGGATGGCGCGCATGATGGCAAAATCCTCGATGCACTGGTGCGTCGCGCCGTCTTCGCCGACGGACAGACCGCCGTGGCTGCCGACGACCTTGACATTCAGGTGCGGGTAGGCAACGGAGTTGCGGACCTGCTCCCAGGCACGGCCGGCTGCGAACATGGCGAACGTGTTGACGAAGGGCTTGAAGCCGCACAGGCTCATACCGGCGGCGACGCCGACCATATCGGCCTCGGCGATGCCCATATCAAAAAAGCGTTCCGGGCAGGCGGCCTTGAAATACTTCGTCATGGTCGCGCCTGCGAGGTCTGCGTCGAAGCAGACAAGGTCGGGATATTTTTCGGCCAGCGCGGCAAGCGCCTTGCCGTATGCTTCACGGGTTGCAATTTTCTCAGCCATTTTTTAACCCTCCAGTTCCTTGATCTTCGCTTCAAGCTCTGCTTTGGCCTGCGCCCACTGCTCGTCGTTTGGCGCCTTGCCGTGCCAGCCCGCGTTGTTTTCCATAAAGCTCACGCCTTTGCCCTTGATGGTCTTTGCGAGGATCATGGTGGGCTGCCCCTTGGTCTGCTCGGCTTCCTTGTAAGCGGCTTCGATCTGATTGAAGTCATGACCGTCACACTTGATCACGTGCCAGCCGAACGCTTCAAACTTCTTGTCCAGCGGCTCGGTGGGCATGACGTCCTTCGTCTCGCCGTCGATCTGCAGACCGTTGACGTCAACGCAGGCGCACAGATTGTCGAGGTGGTACTTGTTGGCGGCCATCATGGCCTCCCAGACCTGACCCTCGGCGACCTCGCCGTCGCCGAGAATGGCGTAAACGCGGTAGTCCTTCTGCGCGACCTTACCGGCCAGCGCCATGCCGACGGCGACGGAGATGCCCTGGCCCAGAGAGCCGGTGGACATATCGACACCGGGGACGTATTTCATTTCCACATGGCCGGACATATGGCCGTCGATGCGGCGGAACATCTTGAGATCCTCGACCGGGAAGAAGCCGCGCAGCGCCAGCACCGGGTACATGGCGGGGGAGCAGTGGCCCTTGGACATGACGAAGCGGTCACGGCCGGGGTCATGCGGGTTCTTGGGATCGACGCGCATTTCGGCAAAGTACAGGTACGTCAGCACGTCCATGCAGCTCATCGAGCCGCCCGGATGGCCGGAGGCCGCGTCGTGCACCATCTGGACGCCATAAAGACGCGCCTTTGCCGCGTTCAGCTCGAGCGTCTTCAGTTTGGTTTGTTCCATATGAATTCCTTCCTTTGTTCATAGAATCGGGAATTTCCTGCGTTTGTGTGGGATTGATTTGCCTCGCAGGAAAACTCATTTTGCTTCTTGTTGCATTCCGGCTTCTATCATACAATATCTGCGCGGATTTTTCCAGTAGTATTTACAAAAAAACAGGTTTTTGCGTTCAGTTCAGGTATTTGCCGTCTCTGCCGCCCGGCACAGGGTGACGAACGCCTCCCGGACGGGGGCAGGGGAGAGCAGCTGCGCCCGCGCGCCGAATGAGGCAAGCCAGCCGAAAAAGTTCGGCGACACCGCGACCTCGACCGTGCAGACAAACGCGTCCGGCCCATCCGGGACGCATGGGGTCCCGCGGCCGAAGCGGTCGATCACAACACCCGCCAGCGACCGGTCAAAGCGCAGCCGCAGCTGCTCCCGGCTGCCCGCGAACATACCAAAGACGTTTTTGCCGTATTCGGTCAGATCAAGCTCCCGCGTCTGCGCGTCCATATAGCGCGGCTGGCCCGTCATGCTGATCGAGGCCATCTTGTCCACACGGTAATGCGTCAGCCCGTGGCGCTCGGAATGCGCGATGAGATAATAATTTTCATCCTGCCAGCACAGCGCATAGGGGCTGGCAGTATACAGCCCCGGCCGGTAGCGGCGGGAGCCGTTCAGATCATAGTCAAAATAGCGGAACGTGATGCGGCTGTTTTTCTGGATGGCCTCGTGCAGCAGATCGACGGAATAATAGACGCTCTCGTTCATGGTCTTGACGCGTCCGGCGACTGTGACCTGCCGCCGCAGGCTCCCGGCGGCATACCCGCTGGCAAGCGTCTCGAGCTTGGCGATCAGCTGCATGGACTTCCGCTCCGACAGGAATTTGCTCGACTGCACCGCGTCGACCAGCAGCTTCAGCTCCGGCAGCTCAAACGTGCGCGAGGCAAGAAAATACCCGCCGTTCCGGCCCTTGACCGTCACGATATCCATGCCGAACTGCTGCAGGCACAAAATATCGTCGTAGACGCTCTTGCGCTCGGCCCGGATGCCCTGCGCGGCGAGCGCGTCCAGAATGTCCTGCATGGAGAGCAGGTGCTCCTCATCCGACTGCCGCTCGAACAGCTCCTTTAAATACAGCAGCTTCAGCTTCTGATTCTCCGTCCGTCCCATCGTCCGCGCCTCCTGTCAGTAGTGGTATATTTATTGTACAGATTTTTCGCGCCGGGAGCAAGTGGAATTGCGGATTTTCCAAAAACGTGATAAACTATAAAAAATACGCTTGCAGGAGGCCGCTTATGCTGTATCTGGGCTGCCATTTGTCCTCGTCGAAGGGCTATGCCGCGATGGGGAGGACCGCGCTTTCCATCGGCGCGAACACCTTTCAGTTTTTTACGCGCAATCCGCGCGGCGGTGCTGCAAAAAGTGCTGACCCGGCGGACGCCGCCGTGCTCGTGCAGATGCAGCAGGACGGGCAGTTGGGCCGCGTCGTGGCCCATGCGCCGTATACGCTGAACCCGTGCTCCAAGGACGAGCGGACGCGGGAATTTGCCCGCGAGGTCTTTGAAAGCGATTTGCAGCGCATGGAGCTGACACCCGGAAACTTCTACAATTTCCATCCCGGCAGCCATGTCGGACAGGGCGTTGAAGCCGGGATCGAGCTGATCGCCGCGTGTCTGGATGCGGTCGTCCGGCCGGAGCAGCACACGACCGTTCTGCTCGAAACAATGTCCGGCAAGGGAAGCGAGGTCGGCGGCCGGTTCGAGGAGCTGCGCGCGATTTTTGACGCCTGCCGGTGCGGGGAGCTGCTCGGCGTGTGCCTCGATACGTGCCATGTGTCGGACGCGGGATACGACATTGTAAACGATCTGGACGGCGTGCTGGCTGAATTCGACCGCGTGATCGGCCTTGACCGGCTGAAGGCGCTGCATCTGAACGACAGCAAAAATCCCTGCGGCGCGCATAAGGACCGGCATGAAAAGCTCGGGCAGGGCTGCCTGGGGCTGGAAATGTTCCGGCGTATTCTGCACCACCCGGCCCTGCGGGGTCTGCCCATGATCCTCGAAACGCCGAACGAGCTGCCGGGCTACGCGCAGGAGCTTGCACTGCTGCGCGCACTAGGGTGTATCTGAAAACTCCCAACGCACCCGGACAGCGGGCCTTTTTGCGGTGCGCCGCGTCATTTTTCCTTGAAATACGTCAGTATTCCTGCGAAAAAATGTCTTGCGCAACGCAAAAATCCCTCGCTGCCGGTCACATCATGAGTTTTCAGATACACCCTAGGGGAATCTCTGAATTGACGTTTTCTGTCGAATATGATACTTTATAGATAACTGGGAAAAGGAGAATCGCGTATGAACGAACATCGAGACAAGCCGTACGTCAAATGGGGTCTGACGGCGCTGGTCGTGATCTTTGTCAGCATTCTGCTCGTCGTGATCTTTACGGATCTGCCGGGTTTCTTCGGTGTGCTGACGGCGCTGGAGATGATTCTGGAGCCGCTGATCTTCGGCGTGGTGATCGCGTTCCTTCTGAACCCGATCGTGCGCTTCGTCGACAGCCGCCTGCTGCCGCTGCTGGAACAGAAGACAAAGTGGAAGCCCGCGTTCATCCGCAATCTGAGCCGTGCGGCGGGCATCTTCGTCAGCGTTGTTGTGGCAGTCCTGATTTTATACGCGTTCTTCTCCATGCTGCTGCCGCAGCTGTATGAGAGCGTCGTCGGGATCGTGGACAACGCAGAGACGTATTATACCAGCATCGACCGCTGGGTCACGAACATCCTCGAGGACAACCCCGAGATCCAGAGCTATGTCGACTCGGCGCTCGGCAAGATCTATGAGTTCATCAACAACTGGATCACCACGACGTTTTTGCAGGACGTGCAGAAGCTCCTGACCACGCTCACAAGCTCCGTAGTCGCCTTTGTCAAGGGCTTTATGAACTTCCTCATCGGCTTCGTCGCGTCGATCTATATCCTGTGGTCGAAGGAGACGTTTCAGGCGCAGAGCAAGAAGATCATCGTCGCGCTGCTCTCGCCGAAGGGCGCGGATCACGTGTTCTATCTTGGCCGCAATATCTACCGGGTGTTCAACGGCTTCGTCATCGGCAAGATCGTCGACTCGGCCATCATCGGCGTTCTTTGCTATATCGGCATTCTGATCCTCAAGATGCCGTATCCGGCCCTGATCGCCACGGTCATCGGCGTGACGAACGTTATCCCGTTCTTCGGGCCGATCATCGGTCTTGTGCCGTGCGCGTTCCTCATTCTGCTGGTGAACCCGCTGCAGGCGTTCTATTTCGTCATCTTCATTCTGGTCCTGCAGCAGGTGGACGGCAATGTCATCGGGCCGAAGATCCTCGGCAACACCGTCGGCATCTCGGGCTTCTGGGTGCTTGCGTCCATCACCATCGCGGCCAGCCTCTTCGGCTTCGCAGGCATGATCCTGGGCGTGCCGGTGTTTGCGATCATTTACCTGCTCATTTCCGATTCCGTCAACAATAAGCTTCGCAAAAAGAACCTGACTACCGACACGACGGCCTACGGCCCGATCAGCGAGGTCGCCGAGCTTCCGAAGCAGGACAGAACCGCCGCACCGTAACCGCCCGTACATGGAGAATTTCTCATGCAGGATGCACTGACTACGTTTTTTTCACAATTTGAGCCCGTTCCGTGGCTGTGCTATCTGTTCCCGGTGCTTGCGCTGGGGATCCTGATCCGCTGCGCGGTGAGCCTGCTGACGTTCCGGCCGGAGCCGGAGGTCTGGGCATGGCTGACCACGCCGGACGGCGCGCACATCCCTGTCACGCACTGGGAAAGCCTTATCGGCCGCGGTGCAGGCTGTGATGTACAGCTTGGCTACCCAACCGTCTCGCGCACGCACGCAGTCTTAACGCGCTACGACGACGGCAGCTGGACGATCTCGGACGCGCACTCCAAATCCGGCGTGTTCGTCAACGGGAGGCAGACGGCGCTGTCCGCGCTGCGCTTCGGCGACGTCATTACGATGGGCGGCGTGAATTTCACGCTCATCCCCCTGACAAAGGAACAGGAGCGCATTCAGGCCGGGACCCGCACGCGGGCCGGCCACGCCGTGCATCAGGTGCCGACGCTGCTGCTTCTGACGCTGTTCCAGCTGCTGACAGCGCTGCAGCTGATTCTCGGCGGCTGCGATCCCGCGCTGGAGTTGACCGCCTTCGGCGGACTGATCGGGCTGGAGTGGGCGCTGTATCTTGCCTTGCGCGCGTTCCGCAGAACGGGCTTCGAGGCGGAGACGCTGGCGTTTTTCCTGTGCACGATGGGCCTTGCCGTCGTGTCAAGCTCCGCGCCGGAAAGTCTGATCAAGGAGCTGCTTGCTATCGTCGCGGGCGTGTGCGTGTTCCTCGTCGTCTGCTGGTCGCTGCGCGATCTGGAGCGGGCAAAGACCGTGCGGTATCTCGCGGCTGTTGCAGGCATCGGCCTGCTGGCGTTCAATCTGCTCTTTGGCGTGGAAAAATTCGGCGCGCGCAACTGGATCCAGCTGGGCGGCGTGTCGTTCCAGCCGTCGGAGTTCGTCAAGGTCTGCTTTATCTATGTCGGCGCGTCCACGCTCTCGCGGCTGATGGCAAAGCGCAATATCGTGCTGTTCATCGCCTATTCCGCCGTGATCTGCGCGTGTCTGGCGCTCATGAAGGACTTCGGCACCGCGATCATTTTCTTTGTTGCGTTCCTTGTCATCGCGTTCCTGCGCTCCGGCAACTTTGCGACCATCGCGCTGGCCATCGCCGCGACGGGCTTCGCGGGCGTTCTGGTACTGCGCTTTCTGCCCTACGCGCGCAACCGCTTTGAGGCGTGGGGCCATGTGTGGGACTATGCGCTCACGACCGGGTATTCCCAGACGCGCTCGATGATGTGCATCGCCTCGGGCGGCCTGTTCGGCCTCGGGCCGGGGAAGGGCTGGCTCAAATACGTCGCGGCGTCAGACACCGATCTGGTCTTCGCCTTCGTCTCGGAGGAATGGGGCCTCATCATGGCGGTTCTGATGGTCGCGTGCATTGTCATTCTCGCCTGCTTCGTCGTGCGCTCCGCGCCCGCGGGCAGAAGCTGCTTTTATACCATCGGCGCCTGCGCGGCTGTGACGGTCATGGTCACGCAGACGATCCTGAACGTGTTCGGCATGGCGGATTTCCTGCCGCTCACGGGCGTGACGTTCCCGTTCGTGTCGAACGGCGGGTCGAGCATGGTCTGTGTCTGGGGCCTGCTGGCCTTTATCAAGGCAGCCGATACCCGGCAGAACGCCTCTGTCGCCATCCGCGTCCCGCACGGCGTCACGCCGCTGCCGGAGGAACCTGACGCAGAGGAAGACGCCGTTGACGAGCCTGCGGCGGAGGACCCTGACGCCGTCTGGCAGCGTCCTGCCGGAAAGGAGGCGTGCAGATGAAAAAGGTATCGCGCCGCGCGCTGTTCGCGCTGGCTCTGGCCGTTGTGCTTGCCGTGGGGACGCTGGCCTTCTGCGTCAAATACGCGGCAAACGCCGAAAAATGGGTCACGTTTTCCGGCAGCCCGCACGTCTATACCGGCACGAATCTCACCGGCGGCAAAATTTACGACCGCTCCGGCGTACGCATCCTGAATACAACGGATGGCCGCGTGTACAGTGCCGATGAAGCCGTGCGCGAGGCGACCATCCATCTGCTGGGCGACCGCTACGGCTATATCAGCGCGCCGCTGCTGGGCAATTTCGCCGAGCAGATGATCGGCTACGATAAAATTACCGGCCTGAACGAAGCATCCAAGGGCACGGCCAGCGCAAGACTTACCATCAGTGCCGAGGTGCAGAAAGCAGCCCTGCAGGCGCTTGGCAGCTATCACGGCGCAGTGGGCGTCTATAACTACAAAACCGGCGAAATTTTGTGCGCCGTGACCAGCCCCAGCTACGACCCCGACAACATCCCCGATATCGCGGGCGACGAGACAGGCGCGTATGACGGCGTGTATCTCAACCGCTTCTTTGACGCGGCCTATACGCCCGGCTCCATTTTTAAACTCGTGACCAGCGCCGCAGCGCTGGAAAAAAGCGCGTCCGCGCAGGCCGGGACCCATACCTGCGCCGGGAAAACCATCATCGGCGGACAGGAAATCGTCTGTATGTCCAGCCATGGGACGCTTGCCATGCCGGAGGCGCTGGCGCATTCGTGCAACGTCTATTACGGTGAGCTGGCCTCGGCCCTCGGTAAAGACACGCTGCAGGCGGTCTGCGATAAGCTCGGCCTCAACGGAACGCTCACCTGCGACGGCTATACCGCCCGGTCGACCGTCGATCTGTCAGACGCGGATGACGGCAGCGTCGCCTGGGCCGGGATCGGCCAGTATACCGACCAGATCACGGCGATCCAGTTCCTGCGCTTTATGGGCGTGATCGCGAACGGCGGAGAGGCGGCGGAGCCGTATCTCATGCAGAAAATTTCCCGCGCGGGCCAGACGGTCTATGAAGCGGAAACGAAGACGACCGGGCGGCTGTTGTCCGAAGAAACAGCCGAAGCGCTCGGAAAGATGATGCGCGGCGCGGTCGTGAACCAGTACGGCGCGTGGCAGTTCGGCAGTCTGACGGTCTGCGCCAAGTCCGGTACGGCGGAGCGCGAAAACGGCCCGGCAGACGCGATGTTCGCGGGCTTCGTGGAGGATGAGGCATATCCGCTCGCGTTCGTCGTCTTCGCCGAACGCGGCGGCTCCGGCAGCCAGACAGCCGCGCCCATCGCCGCAAAGGTCCTTGCCGCGTGCAAGACCATGCTGGATACCCCGAACCCGAACGGTTGAGCGCTTGGACAGCCGGCAGACGCGAAAAGCAGTCGTCCGCCGGCAAATCCATGCAGCCACATAAAGTATAAACGTAGGAGAATCCCACTATGACTGATTTCCACACGCTGATCGACAGCTATCAGAACTGCGCCTGCGGGCAGGCGCATGAATGTGCCATCCGGGATATCGAGATTGGCAGCGGGCTTGTGTCCGAGGCCGGCGAGATCCTGAAGAAAAACGGCTTTGGCCCCCGGCTCCTGCTGGCGGCGGACGAGCAGACACTTGCCGCTGCGGACGGCATTGAGGCTTCCCTGTCCGGCTTTACCGTCCTGCGCCATATCTGGCCGTCCATCCGCGTCGCGACCATGCAGGACGTGGAGAAGATCGAGGGGTATTTTGACCGCGTGGACGGCGTGCTTGCCGTCGGCACGGGGTCTGTCCATGACCCGTGCAGGCTTGCCTGTGCGCGGCATAACGTGCCGCTGTGCCTGTTCGCAACAGCCCCCTCGATGGACGGCTTCGCGTCCTATTCCGCGCCCATTGTCAACGGCAATTTCAAGATCACCTATCCCGCAAAATGCCCCGAGGTCATCATCGGCGACACGAAAATTCTCGCGGACGCTCCGGCAGAGCTTAAATCCGCGGGCTTCGGCGATATGATCTCGAAATATATCGCGCTCATCGACTGGCAGGTATCGAATCTTCTGACCGGGGAATCCTATTGTGAGCGCGTCGCCGCCCTGACGCGGCGGGCGACCGACCAGATCTTCGCCATGGCTGGACGCGTTACAAAGCGCGATGAAAAAACGGCAGCGGCAATCTTTGAGTCTCTCCTGCTGACCGGCATTGCGATGAGTTTCACCAAAACCTCCCGCCCCGGCAGCGGCACGGAGCATATCATGGCCCATTTCTGGGAGTGCATGGAGCTGCTGGACGGCAAAACGCCCAATTACCACGGTGAGGACGTCGGCGTGACGACGCTCATCATGCTCCGGTATTACGAAGAACTCTCCCGTCTGCCGCAGGTCACGGCCCATCCGGAGGTCTGCAATTGGGATGAGATCTACCGCATCTACGGCCCATTGGCCCCGGATGTCCAGAAGCTCAACACCCCGGACACCATCACAGACGGCATCGCTCCCCGCCGCATCGAAGCCTGCTGGCCCCAGATCCGCCGGATCGTGCAGTCCGTGCCGTCCTATGACGCCTGCCTTGCCGCCATGCGGCAGGCCGGGTGCAAAACAACGATCGGGGAGGTCGGCAAAGCGCCGGACTTCGTCGAGATCAGCTTCCGCTTCCACCCGTATATGCGCCGCAGGCTGTCATTGAAGCGTGTGAGCCATATGCTGGATCTGCCGGAACCGCTTTTCTGAACAGACACGCCGAAAAGGAGCGCAGAACCATGGAAAATTACGATGAAAAGATGAACTACAGCTTTGAACCCGCGCCCGAGGAGCCGTCCCGGCCGCCGCTGGAGCAGGCCAAGGAGGAGATCCGGCACAGCGGCAAGCACACCGGACTCAAGATCGCGGCGCTGCTGGCCGCGGTGGCGATCGTCGCAGGTGTCGGCGGCTCTGCGCTGACGAAGGCCATCGACGCCATCGGGCAGAAAAACCTCGCCGAGCAGGAATCAAGCGCCTCTGTCGGCGCTATGGCTGAGCAGTCTGTCGAACAGGAACAGCCCGCAGCGCAGAAGCCGCAGGCCGACGCCTCCTACCGGCTCGAACGGACGCCCCTGCCGGAAACGCTCAAGTCCAACGAGGGCGACAAGACGCTCACGCCGGCACAGGTCTATAAGATGAACATCGGCGCGGTCTGCGGCATTTCCACGCAGGTCACAGCCGACCTCTGGGGCGTAGAAACGACCGGCATATGCACGGGCAGCGGCTTCGTCCTGACGGAGGACGGCTATATCGTCACCAATCACCACGTCGTCGCGGATGCGGACGAGGGCACGGTCGTCGTGCAGTTCTATTCAGGCGAGGAATACCCTGCCGCCATCGTCGGCACGGACAGCATGAACGACATTGCGCTTCTGAAGATCGAGGCAGAGGGCCTGCAGACCGTCACGGTCGGCGATTCCGACGAGGTCGAGGTCGGCGAGACAGTCGAGGCCATCGGAAATCCGCTGGGCGATCTGACGTTCACCATGACCGCCGGTTACATCAGCGCGCTTGACCGCGAGATCGACACCGACGGAACGGTCATCAATATGCTGCAGACCGACGCGGCTATCAACTCCGGCAACTCCGGCGGGCCGCTGTTCGATATGAACGGCAATATCATCGGCGTTACGACCGCGAAGGTATCCGGAACGACGGAGACGGGCGTGACCATCGAAGGGCTCGGCTTCGCCATTCCCATCAACGACGTGCTGCGCGTGGTGTATGACCTGCAGCAGTATGGCCGCGTCCGCGGCCGGGCCTATCTCGGCGTCACGCTGCAAAATCTCGACGCGGAGGTTGCGGAAATTTACGGCCTGCCCTCCGGACCGCAGGTCGTGACCGTGACGGAAGGCAGCTGCTCGGAAAAGGCCGGTTTGCAGCCGCACGATATCATTCTGGAATTTGACGGCCGCGAGATCAACGCGTATTCCGATCTTGTCTCCGCACTTTCCAAGCACCGGGCGGGCGACACCGTCAAGCTGAAGCTCTACCGCGCGGGCGCGGAGATCGAGGTCACGCTCACGCTCGACGAGCGGCCCGGCGAGGAGGAGATCAACGAGGCCGAGCAGCAGGCGCAGAACGAGCTGGAGGGCCAGTCCGGGCAGGAGGAAGAATTCACCGTCCCTGACTTTGACGGCTACGGCTACGATTACGGCGGATAAAAGGCATATCCCCCTGTCCATCGCATAAGGATGGACAGGGGTGATGTTTTATGAAGCAATTTTTCCGGCAGTACGGCAGACTGACGCTGGCGCTGGCGGCGGTGCTGGCGTTCTGCGCCGTTCTGCCGCTGCTGTTTCAGCAGAGCCGGTCGATCGAAACCGGGTCGTGGGGCCTGAGCTTCCGGACGGAGGGCCAGCCGCCCGCCGGCAACGCGTCAAAGGAGGCGCTGCGGCGCTATGACGCGGTCTATCTCGGCGATGAGACACAGAAGAAGATCTATCTGACCTTTGACGCAGGCTATGAAAACGGCTGCACGGAGCCGATCCTGGAGGCGCTGGCGAAGCACGGCGTCAAGGCGGCGTTCTTCGTTGTGGGCAACTACATCGAGCAGAACCCGGATCTTGTGCGCCGGATGCTGCGCGAGGGGCATATCGTGGGCAACCACACGTACCACCACTATGATATGTCGAAGCTTTCAGACGAAGCCGCCTTCAATCAGGAGCTGACGAGCCTCGAAACGCTCTACCGGGAGACGACCGGCGAGGACCTGCCGCGCTATTACCGCCCGCCGCAGGGCATTTACAGCGAAAAAAATCTTGAAATGGCGCAGAAGCTCGGCTACCGGACGGTATTCTGGTCGCTGGCCTACGTCGACTGGTATCAGGACAACCAGCCGACCGACGAGCAGGCGTTTTCCAAGCTCCTGCCGCGCATCCATCCGGGCGCGGTCGTGCTGCTGCACTCCACGTCGCAGACGAACGCGCGGATCTTGGACACGCTGCTGAGCAAATGGGAGGAGATGGGCTATTCCTTCGGAACGCTCGACGAGCTGTTCGCGTAGCCGTCACCATTTTCGGACCTCTGCATAACATGGAATGAGCGAGCGATCAAACGCTACGTTATCTTTCAGGAGGTCTTGTTATGTCTTGTAATCAGTCCGGATTCTGCGCCTTCGGCAACAGCTGGTGGTGGATCATCATCCTTCTGCTGATCTTCGGCACCGGCAGCAATGGCTGCGGCAATTCCTGCGGCTGCGACACCGGCTGCGGCTGCTGACAGCGCTACATGACGCAAAAGGGGAGCGGCGTGAGCCGCTCCCCTTGCGTGCGTGTCAGGGTGTATCTTCCGGCTGGCAGAGCGTGAAGCAGCTGCGGTCGGTGCGGAGCAGGCCGTCGCGCTGCATATTCGAAAGCTCGGCGGACATGGCGCTGCGGTTGACGGACAGGTAATCTGCCAGCTGCTGCCGGTCAAAGGGGATGCGGAAGCTGGCGCTGCCGGCCCGGCGTGCCTGCGCGGACAGATAAGCCAGCAGCTTTTCGCGCGTTGTGCGCTGGGAAAGAAAGCCCGTCTTTTCATTCAGCTGCATATTTTTTTCTGCCAGCACCCGGATGAGGTTCTGCGAAAGCGTTTTGTGCTGCGCGCAGGCCTTTTCGCAGGGGGAGAAGACGGCGCGCACGTTCAGATACAGAACGCTCCCGTCCGTGGTGCACTGTACGCTCACCGGGGAAACGGCGTGTGCGCAGGCAAACGCTTCGGCAAACAGCTCGCCCGGCCCAACGGCGGCAAGCAGATTGCGGTTGCCCCAGAAATCCTCCTGCAGGACCTCGGCCTCGCCGGACAGGATGATCCCGGCGGATGAGGCTCTGTCTCCCGCCCGCAGCAGGAACTGCCCGCGCCGGAAGCGGGCCTGCCGCGCGGACAGACACGGCAGCATCTCCCGGATCTGCGCCCTGCGCAGGCCCCGGAACAGCGCACATTCGGTCAAAATGTTCAGTTCATCCATAATTTGAATCTCCTTTGTTTGAAAAACAACATACATTTTTTCTTCAGTATCCTATACTATGACCAGAAAGTCAAGTAACTGACGATTGGATCAGCAGTTACTTAAAAAGGGGATGATGAGCATGATCATGGACGGCTGCCAGGGCAAGCCGAGAACGCCGACCATTGAGGACCGGATCTGTCCGAACTGCGGCAATCCGATCGAGATTTTTTCCACAGACACGGAGGTCGCCTGCGATAACTGCGGCTTCATCGTGTACAACGACAAGCTCAGCTGCGTGCAGTGGTGCAAATACGCGAAGCAGTGCGTGGGCGAGGAAACGTATGAAAAGCTGATGATCATCGCGCGGCGCAATCAGGAAAAGGCCGACGCCGAGCGGCGCGCGAGATTGGAGGCCCAAAAGCAGCAGGAGGGACAAGCATGAAACGGACGATCATCGAAATCGACGAGACGGCCTGCACAGGCTGCGGCCTGTGTGCGCAGGCGTGCCACGAGGGCGCGATCGCCATCATAGACGGAAAAGCAAAGCTGATCCGGGACGATTACTGCGACGGGCTTGGCAACTGTCTGCCGGTCTGTCCAGTGGATGCGATCCGCTTTATCGAGCGCGAAGCGGCGGCATATGACGAGGAGGCTGTCAAAAAAGCGAAGCTCGAACGGCTGACGGAGGAGGCGGTCAGGGGCGTGCAGGCGGCAAAAAAGCCGGGCGCAAGCGCACCGGACAGGCTGGCCTGCGGCTGCGCCGGGACGCAGGTACGGACGCTTGCGCAGGAGTCCGCCGGACAGGACGCGCCCGCGCAGCCGAGCCGTCTGCAAAACTGGCCGGTGCAGCTGCAGCTCGTACCGGTGCGTGCGCCGTATTTTGACGGCTGCGACCTGCTGATCGCCGCCGACTGCACGGCTTACGCCTGCGGCAGCTTCCATGCGGACTTTATCCGCGGCCGCGTCACGCTCATCGGCTGTCCGAAGCTCGACCGCGCGGACTATGCGGAAAAGCTGACGGCGATCCTGACGGAGAACGACGTGCGCAGCGTGACGCTTACGCGCATGGAGGTGCCGTGCTGCGGCGGGCTGGAATACGCCGCACGGCAGGCTGTCGCGGCAAGCGGAAAGGACATTCCCATGCGCGTCGTGACGTTCACAGCGGAGGGCAAAATCCTGCCGCAGGACGCCTGAAGCTGAAAAAACAAAGAAAAACCCGGATCCCGCGCAGCTGCGGGATCCGGGTTTTTTATGCAGATTAGCCAAAATTACTCTGGAAATTTTACAAAAATATAGAAAAACATTGGATGCACTTGACGCGGCGGGCAAATGGTCATATAATCGCATTTGGTAGTTAAGCCCAAAAAAGATATTGCAATTTATTTTAATTTTTATGATTTTATCAGACTTTTAACGGTTTCTTTACTTTGAAAATATTATGTCGAAGGACATCGAGAAGTTTCTGGAAAATATTGCATAAAAGAAATTGAAAAATTTACCAGAATGTGCTATATTCATGATGTCGCAGCGATAAAAAAGTCAGTGTCTGACACAAACCATATTATGAGGAGAGGTCAAGAATGGAAAACCGTGTCAAAATTCTGATCGCAGATGGAAATGAGGAGTTTTGCGATCACGTCAAACGCCGTCTGGAACAGGTTCCCGGCTATGAGATCGTCGGTACGGCAGCCGACGGGCAGCGCGCGGCAGAGCTTATGCGCGTGACGAAGCCGGATATCCTGGTACTGGATCTGATGCTGTCGAAGCTGGACGGCATCGCGGTCCTGAAACGGGCGCGTGAGATGGACAAGCCGCCGGCAGCGCTGGTGCTGACGGGCTTTATGACGGAATACGTCGCCAACATGGCGGCAAGTCTCGGCGTGCAGTATTTCATGACGAAGCCGTGCGAGCTGGACGCCGTGGCCGAGCGCATCCACGAGATGACCGCGATTGACGGTCAGCTCCGTCAAAACGCCCAGCGGCGGCAGGAGGTCAACATCGAGGCAATGGTCACCTCCATCATCCATGAGATCGGCGTTCCGGCGCACATCAAGGGCTATCAGTATCTGCGCGAGGCGATCATGATCGCCGTACAGGACATGGACGTCATCAACGCCATCACGAAGGTCCTGTACCCGCAGGTCGCCAAGACGTTCGCGACCACGCCGTCGCGCGTCGAGCGGGCCATCCGCCACGCCATCGAGGTCGCGTGGGACAGAGGCGATCTCGAAACGCTCCAGCGCTTCTTCGGCTACACCGTCTCAAACACAAAGGGCAAGCCGACAAATTCCGAGTTTATCGCGCTCATCGCCGACAAGCTCCAATTGCAGCTGAAAAACGGTCAGGTGATCTGAGCGACGTGATACAGCCGCTTCCTGTAGGGGCCAGAAACCTGCAAATTCGCCGTGAATTTCTAAAAATCACTGCTTTCCGTCAGCCCATGCCCGGAAGCGCTAACGCGCTTCCGGGCAGATTTTTTGTGTTCCGCGTAAATTTTTCTTGCGTATCGGGGAAAAGTATGGTATGATCTGTGCAAGTGGTTAAGGCTCTCTAACCAAACGGGTGGAAGCAGTCCTATCTGCCGCAGTCCGCAGGACAGGCGGAGAATGGGTGTACTGTATCCTGCGGTTAGAGATATCTAACTAATTTCAAACCGAAAGGACGAGCCTATGAGCGTTGTAATTCTTGGCGGCAACGAATGTATGGAGCGCCGCTACCGGGAGCTTTGCGAAAGCTACCAATGTCAGTCGAAGATCTTCACCAAGCCCGCCGGCGGCCTGCGGAACAAGCTGGGCAGCCCGGATCTGACGATCTTTTTCACCAATACCATGTCCCACAAGATGGTGCAGGGCGCGCTGAGCGAGCTCAAGGGCCGCGGGACGATCATCGAGCGCTGCCACACCAGCTCTCTGTCCGCGCTGCGCGGCATTCTGGACAAATACGCGGCGCAGGGAGCCTGCTGATGTCGGAAGAAATGGTTGTGCGGCAGGCCGCGCCGACGCTGGCCGGGATCAAGACCGGCAGTCTGTTCCCATGTCCGTGTGCGGAAAAGGACGTGCTGCTGGGCGAGATCCGCGCGTTCAACCGGCACTATCTTTCCCGCGGGCTGTGCCTGCTGCCGCTGCGGTTCACCGAGGGAAAGGCGATTTTGTACCTCTACCGTCCGGCGGCGCTGCAGCGTGATCTGCGCGCGCAGACGGCAAAGGCGCTTCTGGCGGACGCGGGATATCCCTGCGGCAGCTGCGGCGGATGCGTTGCGCGGCTGGTGCGCCGTATGCGCGAGGGCGCGGAATTCCCGCACGAGGTCGGCCTGTTTCTCAGCTATCCGCCGGAGGATGTCAAGGGATTCATTGAGAATCACGCGGCAAACGCCAAATGCACGGGCGTGTGGAAGGTCTACGGCGACGAACGGCAGGCGCGGCAGACGTTCGACCGCTATAAAAAATGTACGCAAACCTACTGCGAGCGCTGGCGCTCCGGCGTGGAGCTGGACCGGCTGGCGGTCGCAGACAGAATAGAAAGGAAGTCCTGATTATGAAAAAAACAGCAGTCATTTATTGGAGCGGCACCGGCAACACCGAGGCCATGGCAAACGCCGTCGCGGAGGGTATGCGCGAAGCCGGCGCGGAGTGCGCCGTCTGGAAGCCTGCGGACGTCGGCGCGGATGCAGTGAAGGAACTGGATGCCGCCGCACTCGGCTGCCCGGCGATGGGCGCCGAGGAACTGGAAGAGACGGAATTCGCGCCGATGTTCGACGCGGTGAAATCGGCGCTTGCGGGCAAGTCCGTCGGCCTGTTCGGCTCCTATGGCTGGGGCGACGGCGAATGGATGCGCACGTGGGAGGAAGACTGCGGAGCTGCCGGGATCAACCGTGTATCGGACAGCGTCATCTGCTGCGAAGCGCCGGATGATGAGGCGCTCGCTGCCTGCCGTGCGCTGGGCAGGAAGCTTGCCGAATAACGCTTGACAGTGCCGGTTCCCGATGCTATATATAGAAAAAACAGGATCGGGAGGCATTGAAGCATGGTACAGATCACAAAAGAGAGCGGTATGCAGAGCGCAGCGATCCCGTTCGCGTGGGTCGAGGTGCAGTACCCGGACAAGGCACAGTGGGATGAAGACGGCTTCTACGATATGGTGGAGCAGCACCTTGCCGCACTGCGGGAGCAGTACCGGGATTATGTCCGCGCGGACGTGTTCGGGCAGAACCCGTATTTCCGCTATTTCCGGAAATTCAAGAAGACGTACCCTGTCATGATGCAGTTCGAGTCCGTGCTGCTCAAGGGCAGGGAGTTCCCGCGCTGGAACGCCGTGACCGCCGTACCGTTTCTGGCTGAGCTGGAAACGCACGTGCTCTGCGGCACGCATGACGTTGACTGCCTGATGGGGCCGGTCGAGCTGTATCAGGCGGAAGCCAGGGAACCGTTTGCGGGCCTGCGCGGCGATGAGGTCCACACTTACCCCGGAGACGTCACCGGACGCGACGCGGGCGGCATCATCTTCAGCATGATCGCCGGTGCGGACGAAAGAACGTGTGCGCGGGAGGAAAGCCGCCATGTGTTCTACCCCGTCTTCGGCGTGCCCGGACAGGCACCCGACGCACTGCGCAGCGCGCAGACGCGCATGGCGGAATACGCAGCGCTCCTCGCGAAGGATGCGCAGATCGCGTGTGAATGGATCTGAAGCGGGAGGGGGGGGTGTATCGGGTGTGAAGGGATCTGAAAAACGGCGGCCGGAGCTTCCGGCCGCCGCGGGTTTATGGTGAGGTACGAAAGTCTTCCGGCGAATCCGTACTGCCCGGCAAATTTCAAATGCAGAGCGTTTTTACCGCAGCCATTCAAGGGCAGCTGCTCACAAATCTGGCGTCCCGTAACAGGCGGCGCGTACCATAGCGCCCGTAGGGTGAATATGTGTGTTCGCAGCGGCTAAAAATCAGGGCTTGCCTGAAACGTACCCGCAGCAGGCACCAAACGCGTCCAAGCACTCTTTTCTTCCATATCTTTTCTCTTGCGAGAGAAAAGATATGGCCGCCTTATCTTTTCTCTTGCGAGAGAGAAGTTATGGCCGCCGGAGGCTCGTCGGAACCGGCCTCGACGGAACGAGTCCCCGCTATGCGCGGAGCCTCTGATCCTCTGAGCACGTTTCCTCCTCTTTCCAGTCGAACTGCTCCGCTGGGTTCGCCGGGAATGCTTGAACCTCATAGTTGCACCGACATAAAAACCGCGGCGTCCGAACATTCAGACGCCGCGTGTGCTTTTATTCATCCCGGTACCGGAACAGTGCCCGGCTGAGGGCTAAGATCTCCGGCTCGTCGAGGGAATTTTCAAAAACCGCCGTCCCCGGTTCGCCGCATTGGCGCAGCATACCGCTTTGCGCAAGCTTCCGTTCGAGCTGCATCGCGACGCCGTGGCTGCCGTCCATGATCTCCGGCCCCGGCCCGACGATCCTGCGGATCGCGCCCGTCAGGAACGGATAGTGCGTGCAGCCCAGCACGATCCCGTCGACCGGCTCGCGCAGATACGGCGCGAGCTTTTCGGTCAGATACGCCTCCACGGCGCTCCCGCGCAGCTCCCCGCGCTCGACAAACTCCATCAGCCCCTCGCACGGCAGGCCGATGATCTGCGCGCGGTCGTCAAACTGGTGCTTGAGCGCCTGAAATTTCTCCTGCTTGATGGTCATGGGTGTGGCCATGACCAGAATCCTGCCGCCGGGGTATTTTTCTACGGCGGGCTTGAGCGCAGGCTCCGTTCCGATCACGGGAATGTCCGGGTAGACTTGCCGCAGCAGGCCGATGGCGGCGGATGTCGCCGTGTTGCAGGCCACGACGATGGCCTTGGCTCCGGCGCTTACCAGATGCTCCGCCGCCGCAAGGCTCAGCGCCTGGATCTGCGCTTCGCTCTTGACGCCGTAGGGCGCGTGGAGCGAGTCGCCGTAGTACAGATAGTTTTCCTGCGGCAGCAGCCGCACCGTCTCGCGCAGGACGCTGATCCCGCCGAGGCCGGAGTCAAAAAACGCAACAGGCTGATCCTGCTTCTGCATACTCACGCCTCCAAAAACCGCACGATCTCATTCAGATCGTATTCCCCGCCGTCCATGTTGATGCGCAGCGTCCGCTCCGGCGGGAGGGTTTTGGCCCATTCGTCGTAAAGCTCCTTGAGCTCGTACACATACATGAGGTCGAGATCGTCCTCGTATTCCCGCCCGCGCTGGCGCATATGCTCGATGATCGTGCTGACGGAGCAGTCGAGATAGAGATACTTGTCGACCGGCGGCATCAGCGACGCGATGCCGTGCGCCAGCTTGCAGAGAATGCCGAATTCGTCCTGCGTCAGATCCTGCTGGTTCAGGCGGTATTTCGCGATGACCAGATTTTCCAGAAACGCGCGGTCAAAGAAGAAAAACTCGGTGTCGCCGACCTCCGGCCGCCACTTCTCGTCGTCAAAATACAGCGAGAGGAAGCTCACCTGCGAGTGAAACGACCAGCGTTTGGAATCGGAATAGTATTCATTGATATAGGGGTTGTCCTGCGGGCGCTCCTCATGAAACGCGGCGCGCGGGCCGAAATATGCTGTGAGCCGCTGCAAAAGCGTCGTCTTTCCCGCGCCGACAGTGCCGCAGATCGCGATGTACTTCATATCCGCCCGCCTCCTTCGTTTACACAAAACGCTTTTCTATTCTACAACATCCAGCCGGTGGAAGCAAGATGCAAAACTGCCGAAAAACACGGCGTCCCGCTTGCAAACCTCCCGGCGGCATGATACGATAGAAAAAAGAAAAGGGGAGGGTGCTGCAATGAACTACGCGGCGATCAAAAACTGCGATATTGCCAACGGACCCGGCGTGCGGGTCAGCCTGTTCGTCTCCGGCTGCCGCCACCACTGCAAGGATTGCTTCAATCCCGAAACGTGGGACTTTGCCTGCGGCGAGCCGTTTGACGAGGCTGTGATGGACAAGCTTCTCGCCCTGCTGGCTCCCGGCTATATCCGGGGCATCACGTATCTCGGCGGCGAACCGTTTGAGCCGGAGAACCAGCCGGGACTGCTGGAGCTTTCTCGCAGGATCCGGGCGGCCTATCCCGAAAAATCCATCTGGTCGTTCACGGGCTATCTCTTCGACCGCGACATTCTGGCAAAAAAGCTCGGCCCGTGGGAGGTCACGCAGGAGCTTTTGTCCTATCTCGACGTGCTGGTGGATGGGCCGTTTGTTGCAAGTCTCAAAAATCTGAATCTACGCTTCCGCGGCTCGTCCAATCAGCGGCTGATCGACGTGCCAGCAAGCCTGAAAACCGGAGCCGTCGTCCTCTGGGACGAGCGGCAGTAGGAGGAAGTCTATGCCTGTGATCAAGATCCACTATTTTTCCGACGATCTGCCCCGGCTGCAAAAGACGGCCAAGGGCGACTGGATCGATCTGTACTGCGCGCAGACCATGCAGCTTCACGCGGGGGAGTATGCCCTTGTTCCGCTGGGTGTGTCGATGCAGCTGCCGGAGGGGTATGAGGCGCGCACGGCCCCGCGCTCGTCCACGTTCAAGCGCTGGGGCATTCTGCAGGCCAACTCCGTCGGTGTGATCGACAACAGCTACTGCGGCACGAATGACGAATGGAAGCTGCCAGTCTACGCCACGCGCGACACCGTGCTCGAAAAGGGCGACCGCATCTGTCAGTTCCGCATCTATGAGGTGCAGCCGCCCATCAGCTTTGAAGAATGCGACACGCTTTCCGACACCGACCGGGGGGGCTTTGGCTCGACCGGCGTGCGCTGATTTTTTTGAAAACGATACTCCGATACAAGAAAGGATGATTTGATCATGAAAACGTTGCTCAAGGGCGGCACGGTCGTCTCCGCGGCAGGCTCCCGCGTTGCACGGTCGTCGCCGCGGCAGGCTCCCGCGTTGCGGATGTGCTGGTGGACGGCGAGAAGATCGCTGCTGTCGGCGAAGGACTGGCAGTGGACGGCGCAAAGGTCGTCGACGTGCGCGGCAAGCTGCTCTTCCCCGGCTTTATTGACGCGCATACGCATTTTGACCTCGACGTCTGCAACACCACGACCGCCGACAACTTTGACACCGGCACGCGCAGCGCCATCCACGGCGGCACAACGATGGTCATCGACTTCGCCTGCCCGAATAAGGGCGAGACACTGGGCTACGGGCTTGATCTCTGGCACAAAAAGGCCGACGGCCGGTCCAGCTGCGACTACAGCTTCCACATGACCATTGACGACTGGAACGAGGGCATCAAAAATGAAATTCCGGCCATGTTTGCCGCCGGTATCCCATCGTTCAAGATGTACATGACGTATCCCGCCATGATGATCGGCGATCAGGACCTGTTTTCCGCGCTGCTGGAGCTGAAAAAATACGGCGGCATCGCGGGCGTTCACTGCGAAAACGCGGGCGTGATCGATGCGCTGATCGCGCAGCACAAGGCGGAAGGGAAGACGGCCCCGTCGTCCCATCCCGAGTGCCGCCCGAATCCGCTTGAGGCGGAGGCCGTGGCCCATCTGCTGCGCATTGCGGAGGTCGCGGACGTTCCCATCGTGATCGTGCATCTGAGCACGAAGGAGGCGCTGCTCGAAGTTATGCACGCGCGTGAGCGCGGCCAGAAGGTCTATGTCGAGACGTGCCCGCACTACCTGCTGCTGGACGACAGCGTTTATTATCAGGAGGACTATTCCGCCTCCGCGCGCTATATCTGCGCACCGCCCATGCGCAAGAAGGAGGATCAGGCGGTTTTGTGGAAGGCCCTTGCCAACGGCAGCATTCAGACCGTCTCGACCGACCATTGCAGCTTTACGCTGAAACAGAAGGACGCCGGACGCGGCGACTTTACGAAGATCCCCGGCGGTCTTCCCGGCGTGGAAACGCGCGGCGAGCTGCTCTATACCGCAGGCGTGGCCGAAGGCCGCATCACAAAGGAGCAGATGTGCGCCCTGCTGTCCGAAAACCCCGCCCGGCTCTATGGCGCATATCCGCGCAAGGGCGTGATCGCGCCCGGCAGCGACGCGGATATCGTCGTCTACGATCCTGAGGCTGACACGGTCATCACCGCGCAGACGCAGCTTTCCGCCGCAGGCTACACGCCCTATGAGGGCTTCAAGACCAGGGGTTCCATCGCACAGGTCTATCTGCGCGGCACGCTCGCCGTCGACCACGGCGAAATGAAGACCGGCCCCATCGGCACGTACATCCCGCGCCATCCGGGAAGTCTGTAAGCATAAGCGCAGCGGCCCGGCACGGGCTGCTGCGCTGGTTTCTTTCTGGATTTGATTGACAGTGCCCGGAAACTGTGGTACAGTGAGATCACAGCCAGTGATATACGGGGCGTCTTGGACGTGGTTGCCGGGGGGGCTTCGGCCTTTTGATCCGCCTTGAGCGGGCACATCGGTTTCGGAAAGAGCATTGGCACAATAAATACAGCTGATGAGACACCGGCCGAAAGGGGCGATTCGCCCGAGCGTCCACCGTCCAAGGCTGTATTTGCGCTCCTGCGGTCCCGGTAATCCTGCCGCGGCGGGAACCCCGGTCTTGATTGCCGCAGGAGCGTTTTTCATGTTTGCAGGCGCATTCTCTCCGGCATTTCCTTCAAAATACAGCCTCCCATTCTCATGCATGGCATGACAACGGGAGGCTGTTTCGCAGATTCCTGCCGCTCAGGTTTGCCGGGCGGCTTTTTCCATGAGCTTCTGATAGACCGGGCGCATGGCAGGCTCGGAGACGGAGGATAAAACATCTTGCACCGAAAGCCAGCGGACGGCGCTGTTTTCATCCGGCTTGCAGCGGATGGGGGATTTGTCGCCGGCCTCCAGCAGATACGTCGCGTTCAGATGCAGGTGGGCGCAGACGAATTTTCCACGCTTGACGTGCGGCGCGACGTGCAGGATTTCGAGTGAGAAGATATCCGGGGAGACGGGCGCGGCCAGCACGCCGGATTCCTCATTTGCCTCGCGCAGCGCGACGGAAAGAAGGTCGGCTTCCCCGTCGGCGTGTCCGCCGAGCCAGGCCCAGGACTGATAGAGATTGTGATAGGCCATAAGCACCTTCGTCCTGTCCGGGTTTACGATCCAGCAGGAGGCGGTGAAGTGCGCCGTAGCGTTTTCGCGCGTAAGGAGATCGGAGAAGCAGTCCATGTCAGCCAGCATCTGCCGCCGGTCGGCCTCCTCCTGCTCGTTATAAGGCGCAAACGCCTCGATCTGCGCGCGCAGGCGGGTAAGCTCAGTCATGCTCGTAGGCCATCATCTTGTCGATACGCCGCTGGTGACGTTCGACGCCGGAGAACGCCGTGTCCAGCCACACGTCGACGATCTCAAGGGCCAGCATTTCGCCCGTCACGGCTGCGCCAAGGGCCATCATGTTGGTGTCGTTGTGTTCGCGGGTGAGCCTTGCGGACATGGGGTTGTCGAGCAGCGCGCAGCGAATGCCCTTGACCTTGTTGGCCGTGATGGACACGCCGATACCGGTCGTGCAGCAGACAATGCCGCGGTCGCATTCGCCGCTGGCGACGGCCTGCGCCGCCGGGCCCGCAAAGTCGGGGTAGTCACAGCTGTCTTTCGTGTAGCAGCCGAAGTCCTTATAGGCAAGGCCGCGCTGTTCGAGATGCTTCATAATGGCGTGCTTGAGATCAAGCGCGCCGTGGTCACAAGCGAGAGCGATCATAGGGGTGTTCCTCCTGCGGTTTTTCTTTTATTATACCGCAGGCGGCGCGGAATGCAAGCGCAATCGTTTCAGCCGCTGACGCTGATGCTGCGGACAAGGCCGTCCGTGCCGGTGCGAATGATGCAGGAAAGCTCCCCGCAGTCGATGTCGATCTTATAAAAGCCGTTATGATCCCACCAGATCCACGCGCAGAGCGCGTCGCCGGAACTGCCGTAGAGGAACTGTTTCCGCTCCTGCTCCGGCGTCCAATCGGCAGCGGGAAGCGCGGCTAGAACATGGTCCAGATTGTCGCCGAGCTGAATGCCGCGCAGGAAGTCCGGCGAGGAGCCGATTCCCGGCCCGCCGTAGAGCAGCTCGTCCTCGCAGGACCATGCATCCAGCCGGACGGTGCCGTCGCTGTGCTGTGTAAATTGATAGCTCACGCCGTCGACCGTAAAGTTGTCCCCGCGCATTTTGCCCTTCCGGACGGGACTGCCCTGATAGGCTGCCGCCCTTTGCAGAACGGCTGCGTAATCCATGCCGGGGAAGACCCCGTTCGGAAGCACAAGCTCACAGCGCTGCACCGGCAGAGAACGGTCTGTCTCTGCCGCATCGGGAAGCGCGATGGGGTCGCCCGACAGCGATGCGTCCGTATACATCTCCACGCGGTCGTCAGAGCGCCAGCGTGTCAGATCGAACCGGTCGCTGCCGCTTGAAAAGCGGCCTGTGTGCAGATCCTGTTCCAGATAGCCGAAGCGGGCCTTTGGCGCGTTGATGTCGATCAGCCACCACGCACCGTCCAGCAGCGGCGCACCGAGCGGGTGCACCTGCCCGTTTTCCTCACAGACAAGCTGCGTTTTCGTGTGCGCAAGCGTGCAGTCAGTCCTGCCCTCCGGGCAGGAGGCCGTTTCCGTTTCGAGCCGGAACGTGTATCCGTCCGCGCTTCCCAACGTCACGGAAGCGCCTGCGCAGGCGGTAAAGCTCGCGGCCATCTGCTTTAGAAGCTGCCCCTCATAGCGTGCCTGTAAATATGGGTTATAGCCGGAGCTGTCGGCTTCATCCTCCCCGTGCGGCCAGCGGATCGTGACTTCATAGCAGCCGTCTTTTACGCCGCAGAGATAGACCATCTCGTTCTGCTCGCCCGCCTCGACGCAGATCGTCTCGCCACGCTGCGTTACCTCGCTGATGCAGCCGCGCGCGGTATAACCGGCGGAGCATTCGGTGATCGTCTTTTCAACATAGCGGACGGCGAACGTCGAGCCGGTGCTGTAGGTGCTGCGCCAGAGGTCGTCCTGCTCGTCGTATTCCCAGCCGGTCGTGGGCAGATACGCGCCCCAGCCTCCGGCCTCGTCCGGGAAGGTGGAGAAGTACGCGTCAATATGAACGGCCCTGCCGTAGCAGTCCATGCCGTTATAGAAGCTCGGATAGAAATAGCCCTGTATATTATTTGCACCATGGGTCGCGGCGTAAATGTCGCGCAGATAGTCCGTCAAGCGGCCGGACTGTTCATACACGGCCAGCGCCGTGCCATCCGTGTCCTTTGTCCAGCCGAGCAGGCGGTAGTCCTGCGTTTCGCTGCGATAGGTGACGGTCACGAGATAGCGGGTGTTGTCCACCAGATATTCCTGCCCGTCGATATACGACAGGCCGGTATCAGTGCCCAGCATGAAGGTGCGCCCGTCGGCATTTTTCGGCGCGATCGCAATTTTGTAGCTCCACAGCTGCAAATCTCCCTCCGGGTCGAGGCCGGACAGGGATGCAAGCTGCTCGAGGTTCACCATCTGCGCGTCCTGCACCGTATCTGTTACAGTCTCAAATCCGCCGTCGGTCAGTACCTTATATTCGATTGGCTCCGGCAAAATGACCTGCGCGATATAATATTCGGCGTAGTCCTCTATACTGGAAAAGAACGCGCTTGTCGGGGGCGTGCTGTCTGCCTCTGCGGGGCTGTCTGCGGTAGAAGAAGCGGGCGGCTCTTCCTCCGGCTGCTCTGCGTCCGTCTTCGGGTCGGTCAGGAAGCACACGGCCACGGCGATGGACACGAATACCGCCGCCAGCACGACCCAGAACGCAGGCTTTTTGTAATTTAAAACGGACTTGATGCGGCCCTTCACGCCCGTCTCGCCGAAGGCCAGCGGGCAGGCCGTGATCATCCGGCGCGGGACGCTGCATTGCAGCAGCGCACGGGAATAGGTCGTCTTGCAGCTCTCTCCCAGCTCGCGCACGACCTTTTCATCGCAGGCCGCCTCGATATCGCGGCAGAATAAAACATACGCCAGCCAGCAGACGGGGTTGAACCAGTATGCCGTCAGGAGCAGGAAGCCCAGCGGCTTCCAGAGCTGGTCGCCGCGCTTTAAATGTGCGCGCTCGTGCGCCAGAACCATGTCCTGCGCGCCGGGCTCCAGCCCGAAGGGCAGATAAATTCTTGGCCGAATCACGCCGAGGATGAACGGGGACGGGACGAATTCCGACTGGAACACGTTTCCCTCCAGCCGCACCGCCGTGCGCACACGAAGCCGCAGGCGCAGCGCGGAAATGGCCGCGTACAGGACAAGCACCGCGCAGCCGCCGAGCCAGACCCACGCGGCAAGCCACGTCAGAATTTGCAGCGGGTTCGCGCTCTGCGCG
This sequence comes from Firmicutes bacterium CAG:124, assembly GCA_000432135.1. Lineage (GTDB taxonomy): Bacteria > Bacillota > Clostridia > Oscillospirales > Oscillospiraceae > CAG-170. The sequence continues at coordinate 14,543 of HF990636.1, read as the reverse complement.
GGGTCAGGTGTAAACGCGGCCTGTAAGGGCGGATTTACAATGGCGTCGACCGCCGGGATGCCGCTCGTGATGGCTGGCGCGGCGGAATACACGATCTCCGGCTGCACCGGCTCCGCGCTCGGAATGAGGCTCAGCACGCTTTCAATCGAGAACGGGCACAAAAGCCGCACCGCCGCCAGCGCCCACAGGGCGCACAGCAGCCATTTCGGCGCTTTTTTGAACGCCAGCCGCACCAGCACGACCGCAAAAATCAGAACCGCCGCAGACAGGCTGCGGTTGAGAAAGCCGAGAAAAAGATTTGTCATGGCCGATTCTCCTCATAGCCGTCGATCATGGCGCGCAGCCGGTCGACCTCGTCCTGCGAAAGCTTCGTCTTGCGCGCGAACGCCGCGATAAACGCGGGGAGCGAGCCTTCGAACGTCTTCTCGACCAGCTCGTCCAGCTCTGCCGCCTGCGCCTCGTCCTTGGAGACGAGGGAGGAGACGAGTCCGTTTTCGTTTTTTACGATGCCGCGCTCGCCTAGACGGTGGATGACCGTATACGTCGTCGTCCGGCTCCAGCCGAGCCTTTCTTTGCACAGCTTCGCCAGCTCCGCGCTGGGCAGCGGCTCATGCTCCCATAAAATCAGGCAGAACCGGTATTCGCTCTCAAAGATCTTCGGGGTGGACATAGGCATTCCCTCCTTGTCTAATACGTTAGACTGTAATTGCAGTCTAACGCATTAGACTGCTCTTGTCAAGCCCCCTTTGCAAAAGGGCAGCTTTTTGCGGACAGAAAATTTTCGGCAGGATGCAACCCTTGCGGAATTTTTGCGTGTAGGAAAGAGAAGCGCGGATGCGGACGCGGCGCGGCCCACAATATCTTGTGGCGGGTGTTACGTCTACCTCGCAACATGGGCCGAAATGGGCTGAAATGCTTGGTAAAACAGACATTTTCGTAAAAATCGGTTGCAATTTTTAATTTTTATGGTAAACTGGTTACATAAAATCTGCGGCTGCCACAGGCCGCAAATTGAAAGAGGTGCAGGTATGAAGCGTACATTTGGAAGATTTATGAGCCTGCTGCTGGTGCTCGCCATGGTATTGGCGATGGTTCCGGCGGCATTGGCTGCAAACGCGTACAGCGTCGAGCCGGACTCGACGATCACGCTCACGACGACGTACACGTTCACGGAAGCAACGTGGACGTCCAGCGATTCGACCGTCGCAAAAATTGAAAGCAGCACCGCCACAACGGCAGTCATCAAGGGCGTAAAGGCCAGCACGACGGCCATCCGGATCACGGCTACCGGCAAGGTAAATGGTCGTGATTATTCGGAGTATTTCACGGTTTATGTGCGGGACGCATATACCCTTACGCTGGCGCTCAGCAACAGTAATATCAACGGCACGGTTGCGCTGAATCAGGGCGACACCAGAACGCTCACCGCGACTGTCACGGTCGGCAGCAGCGGCGTGACCGCAGGCAATCTGGCAAACTGCGAAGTTCATTTCACCAGCGATAACGATGCCATCTCGGTTACTCCTGCCAGCGCGAAGGTCACCGCAAGCACGGTCGGCCACTACACGACCTATAAGGTTGAAGCGACTGTCAAAGCAGAGAAGGTCGGCGGCGCAACGCTGACGGCGCAGGTCTGGTATCAGGGTAAAGATGGCATGAAGCCGTCCACGTCCGCGACTGCGACCAAGACCATCGGCTTCAGAGTCAGCGGCGCGGCGACGATCTCGGTCACGCTTCCGACCGCCCAGCAGGTATTGTCGCTGGAGGCAGGCGGCACGTCTGCCACGCTGCAGCCGAAGGTGACCGGCTATTCCGGCACGGCGCAGCCGAAGCTGCTGTATCTGTATGACACCAAGGATAACAATCTGTATGTCCGCCCCAACGCTTCGACGACCTCTGCGACCGTCGAGCCGTACAAGGCCTGCGACGCGACGAATATCTATATCTGCATTGAAAGCTATAATATCGGCAAGACATATAATGATGTCAAGGATGACCCGGAGCATTCGATTACCGGTTCTTATGCCGTCTGCACGGTCAGCATCAAGAATAAGGGCATGGCTGTCACCGCGCTGGAGGTCAGGAACGATCAATCCGTGACTGTGACGGACATTGACGGGAAGACGACCACGACCCGCCTGCAGACCCAGCTCGACAGCGGCGCGATGGTCTTCGGCCTGCAGGATTCAAACTATAATCACGATAAGAACGGCACAAATATTAAAAACTCCAACCTGATCTTCACCGAGCTCACACTGACCGCGCGCATCAAGGCGCCCGACACGCTGCTTAACAGTGAAACGGATCGGAAAAATGCGTACTCCCGCATCGAGTGGACAAGTTCCGCGCCCACTGTTGCAAAGGTAAGTGAAACGAATTCGGACAAGGATTCGGCGACCGCGAAGATCAAGGCGGTCGCACCCGGCACGGCGACGATCACCGCGAAGGTCGACGGCAATGTTACCGCAACCTATAATGTTACGGTCTATCAGGGTCGTGCATACAAGATCACCGAAGAGCCGAGCATCGGTGAGACGGTCGGCAAGATGACGGACACCGAGCTCAAAGCTATGTTCGAAAAGGAATCGGCCAAGGTCGAGATTCAGACCAGCATCTACGCTGACGAAGTGATGATCTACGAGCTGCCGGTCAAGACGGCAGAAGTCGTAAACGGCACGAACGGCGGCAAGAAGTTCAAGTATACGCTCAACGGCCTCAAGACGGCTACGAAGGAATTCTTCTACAACAGAGAAGACCCGAACGGCACAGGCGTTACGACGGACAGACAGGTGACCTTCTCCGACATTTCCTTCTCGGAGCAGCCCGCAAACGCGGCCTATAAGATCACGGACACCATTGCCGATCTGGCCATGACAGCGTCGGTTTCGACGGGCAAGATCAAATCCGTGGTCTGGTACATGAACAGCGACCAGACGACCGGCGGTGTGGATAAAGCAATTCAGACAGACAAAATTACCGATAAGCCTACGAACTACCGTTCGGTTCTGTCCAATCTCAAGCAGTACATCACCGGTACCGGAACCTATGTGTTCTACTGCCGTGTCACGACCGACGACGGCAAGTATGCCGAAACACGCAAGGCCATCATCACCATCACGGGTGAGAACCACATCAACATTGTCTTCAACCCGACTACGGTAAAAGCCGGCGGGACGTTCACCATCACCGGCACGCCGCAGGAGTATGTGAGCGGCAAGCTGACCAATGTGACCGGCAAGACCTATACGATCACATGGACCTCGAGCGACGAGAACATTGTTAAGCTTTCCAGCAAGACCAGCACCAACAGCAGCCCCTCCATCACCGCGACGGCCAAGGCCGGCGGTCAGGTCACCATCAAGGCTGAAACGACGATCGGCGCGAAAAAGTATGCTGCCGAAGTGAAGTTCACCGTCACTGTCCCCGAGGCGGACACTGTCAGCCTGACGCTCGGCGAGAACGAAACCTACGTCCAGCTCGACGGCAGCAAGCTTGCCGCAGCAGTCAAGACCGCCGCGAAGGTCACACCCAGCACCTTTACCTTTGAGTCCCCGGCCAACGGCACGCTCTATACCTCGAGCGCCATGTCCGGCACGGTCAGCACGACGACCAAGTATTCTGCCAGCGAAGTCAGCAAGATGGTCTACCGTCCGACGAGAACCACCGGCACGCATACCATCAGGTACGCCGCCTATGACGGCAGCGCCCAGATCGCGACCGGCACGATCAATGTCGTGACCAGCGCAAGCACGGTCGAATACCACATCTCCGCCAATGAAAAGCAGCAGATGGTCGTCAGCGATTTCCAGCGCGTCTACGGCTCCGGCCTGAGCACCGTGACCTTCGGCTCAAACACCGATACCCGCGGCGCGCTGTACAAGGGCAGCACGACCAGCTCCGGCAAGGTCGGCAGCGAGGCCTACAGCGTCTCGACCGGCTCGAACCTGCTGAAAAACGTCTGCTTCATCGCGGGCAGCACCACGTCGAAGTACACTGTGACCATCCCCTTCACGGCAAACGGCTCGTCCGGTCAGATGAACGGCCAGCTTGTGGTCTATGTCAACGACACCCACACGCTGAACTCCACCGGCGCGTCCTTCCGCTCCATGGGCATCGCGGGTGAGCTGACGCCGGAAAACGCCACCGGCAGCACCTACATCACCATTGACCGTGTCGTCGGCGGCAAGCTTTACTCCGCCTACACCAGCATCAAGAACTGCACCGCGCTGACCAGCAAGGATTTCGGCAGCACGAAGTTCTACTTCTCTGGCTCCGGCAGTCTGGATAACCTCTATATCCTGCCGCTGGCCGACAGCAAGAGCGTCGAGGTCAGCTACACCATCGACGGCAGCACAAAGGGCACGCTGTCCTTCAAGGTCAACCAGCAGACAGCCTCCAACCAGTTCACGGATGTGAGCGGCTCGTACAAGTGGGCGGCCAACTCGGTCGACTTCATGTACATGAACGATATCATCAAGGGCAACAACACCAAGAACCCGAAGCTCTTCGGGCCGGGCGCCAAGATGACCCGCGCCATGCTCGTCACGGTCCTCTACCGTGCGGCAGGCGAGCCCACCGTTACCGGTATCACCAACAAGTTCACCGACAACAAGCAGGGCCAGTACTACTACAACGCAGTCCTCTGGGCCTCCAACATGGGCATTGTCAACGGCGCGACCGCCACGACCTTCGACCCGAACGGCAATGTCACCCGTGAGCAGATCGCGGCTATCCTGTACCGCTACGAAGGCAGTCCGACCGTGACCGGTTCTCTGAGCGGCTATCCCGATCAGGCGCAGGTCAGCTCCTTTGCCGTCACGGCAATGCAGTGGGCTGTCGGCACCGGCATCATCACCGGCGTCACCTCCGGCGGCAGGACGACCCTCTCCGCAAAGGGCAACGCCACCCGCGCTCAGGTCGCCGTCATGCTCCACCGCTTCCTGACGTTCTAAGCATATCGACCCCTCGCCCCCGGCTCACGCCGGGGGCGTTTTTTGCGCACAAAAAGGCGCCCCTTTCAAGGCAATGTCATCAACTTAAGGTCAGCACACATCAGATTTACACAGAGAACGACCGGCACTCGAACAGGGCTGGTAGGGGCGGGGCTCTGCTCCGCCCGGCGGAGGGCACTCGTTTTAACGGGAATCTCGGGCGGATACGAATGCAGTTTCCTACTTGTATGTACGGGCCGATGCCTACTCGGCCCATTTGGAAGCTCCGAATTCGCCGAAGAGTTTCAAAAGAACCGGTGCATTCTGCGGGCGGACAGAGTCGTCCGCCCCTACAGCCGAATGCGCACGTGCATACGGATTCGCCGAGGCTTTCCAAAGATTCAGGGCATCCTGCCGGACGGAGCAGAGCCCCGCCCCTACCAACTGCGTTTGAATTTCGCCGGTTTTCGCGGATAATGGGGAATCTATCCGCCTTAGTATGAAAAATCTCCCCTTGCCGGGCGGCAAGGGGAGGAGATGAGGGCGTTTACCCTTCGAACTGACTGTGGTACAGATTGGCGTAGAAGCCGTTTATGGCGAGCAGGTCCTCATGGCGGCCCTGTTCGATGATGTGGCCGTCCTTCATAACGAGGATGACGTCCGCTTCGCGGATGGTGGACAGACGGTGGGCGACGACGAAGCTTGTCCGGCCCTGCATCATGGTGTCAAACGCCTGCTGGATATGCGCCTCGGTGCGCGTGTCGATGGAGCTGGTCGCTTCGTCGAGGATGAGCATGGGCGGCAGGCAGAGCATCACGCGCGCAATGCACAGCAGCTGCCGCTGTCCGGCGGACAGCGTGCCGCCCGTGTCGGACAGCACCGTGTCATAGCCCTCCGGCAGACGGCGGATAAAGGAATCCGCGTGCGCCATGCGCGCGGCGGCTTCAACCTCGGCATCCGTCGCGTCCGGCTTTGCAAGGCGGATGTTCTCGCGCACGGAGGCCGTCTTGAGCCAGGTATCCTGCAGCACCATGCCGTACTGGCGGCGCAGGCTCTCGCGCGTGACGGAACGGATCTCGCTGCCGTCGACGGAAATGGAGCCGTCCTTCACGTCATAAAAGCGCATGAGCAGATTGATGAGCGTCGTCTTGCCGCAGCCCGTCGGGCCGACGATGGCAATGCGCTGGCCGGGCTTTACGGAGAGATTCAGATTTTCGATCAGATGCTGCTCCGGCGTGTAGGAGAACGCGACGTTCTGCAGCTCTACGCTGCCGGAGACGGCTTCAAGCTTCTTCGCGTCCAGTGCGTCAGACGTTTCGGCAGGCTCGTCGATCAACTCGAAGACCCGTGCGGCGCAGGCCAGCGCGTTTTGAAGCTCCGTGACCACGCCGGTGATCTCGTTGAAGGGCTTGGCGTACTGGTTCGCGTAGCTGAGGAAGCACGACAGCCCGCCGACCGTGATCGCGCCTGCCACGGCGCTGAGCGCGCCGGTAAAGCCGACGCAGGCATAAATAATATTGTAAATGATGCGCGTGGACGGGTTCGTCATGGACGAAAAGAACGTCGCACGCATGGTCGCCGCCGTCAGACGGTCGTTGATCGCGTCAAACTGGCGCAGGCTCTCGTCCTCGTGCGAGAAAGCCTGCACGACGCGCTGACCGCTCAGCTGCTCGTTGATCAGCGCGGTCTGCTCCCCGCGTGCCTTGGACTGCAGCTGGAACATGGAATAGGTATGCCCCGCGATGAACTTTGCCACCAGCAGCGAAAGCGGCGTCAGCAGCACGACGACGAGCGTGATCTTCCAGCTGATCGAAAGCATGAAGCCGAGCGTGCCCACAATGGTCAGAACGCCGGTAAACAGCTGCGTGAAGCCCATGAGCAGGCCGTCTGCGAACTGGTCGACGTCGGCGATCATGCGGCTGAGCGTGTCGCCGGAGGGGTGGCTGTCCAGATACGCAAGCGGCAGCCGCTGCAAGTGGGAAAATGCCTGACGGCGCACGTCGCGCGTCACGCAGAAGCAGACGCGGTTGTGAATGGCCGTCATGACCCACTGCAAAATTGCCGTCAGTCCGGCAAGCACGGCGATTCTGACCGCCAGCGTACTGACGGCGGCAAAATCGACCTGTCCGGGGCCGACGATCTGGTCGATCGCGTCGCCGACCAGAATGGGGATATAGAGCGTGCCCGCCACGCTGGCCGCGGCCAGCAGCAAGGATGCAAGCAGCAGCGGCAGATACCGCCCAAGGCTTTTTAACACGCGCCGCAGCGCCCAGGAGGATGTATGCTTCATGATGCACTCGCCTCCCCCTTCTCCTGCGACCGGCAGATTTCCTGATAGACCGGGCAGGTCTGCTGCAGCTGTGCATGCGTGCCGAGTCCAGCCATGCGGCCGTCGTCGAGCACAACGATCTTGTCCGCGTGCCGGATAGACGACACGCGCTGCGAGATCAGCACGACTGTGGGTTTCCACGGAAGCTTCGACAGCGCCTTGCGCAGCGCTGCGTCCGTCGCGAAGTCCAGCGCGGAGGCGCTGTCGTCCAGAATGAGAAGCTCGGGCCTGCGTACAAGCGCGCGGGCGATGGTCAGCCGCTGGCGCTGGCCGCCGGAGAAGTTGCGCCCGCCGGGTTCGACCTCGGCGTCCAGCTGGCCCTTCTTATCCTGCACGACGCCATCCGCCTGCGCTGCGCGCAGTGCGTCCCAGAGCGCCTCGTCGGACGCATCCGCATTGCCCCAGTACAGATTGTCCCGGATGGTGCCGGAGAAGAGCAGCGCCTTCTGCGGCACAACGCCGATGCGCGTCCGAAGCGCCTGCAATTGAAGCGTTTTCACGTCCTCGCCCCGCACGAGCACCTGTCCGGCTGTCGCGTCATAGAAGCGGGGGATCAGATTTGCCAGCGTCGATTTGCCGGAGCCTGTGCCGCCAATCACGCCAATCGTCTCGCCGGGCGCGGCACAGAAGCTGATATCGGTCAGCGCATCCGCGCCTGCCTGCGGATAGCGGAAGCTGACGTGCCGGAATTCCAGCTCCGCCTCTCCCGCGCCGTCCGGCAGCGCGTCCGCGCCGCTCACCATGCTGGACTTCGTGTCCAGCACCTGCGAAATGCGGCCCGCGCAGGCGGCGGATTTTGTGATGTTCAGGATCAGATTGGCAAACTTGATCAGCTCGACCAGGATCTGCGACATATAGTTATAAAGCGCGATCAGCTGGCCCTGCGTGATCGCGCCCTCGTTCACGCGGACGCCGCCCACGCGCAAAATCGCGACAATGGCCAGATTGATGATCACATACGTCAGCGGATTGAGCAGCGCGGAAAGTCTTCCGACAAACTGCTGCGCGGAAAACAGATCTCCGGTTTTCTCCGCGAAGCTTTCCGTCTCTGTCTGTTCGCGGGTAAAGGCGCGGATGACGCGCACGCCGGACAGATTTTCCTGCGCCGCACCGGTCACGCCGTCGAGCTTCGTCTGCACGCGCCGGTAGAGCGGAATGCAGCTGAGCATGATGGCAAACACAACGGCAAAGAGCACCGGGATGGCCACGGCGAAGATAAGCGCCGACTTTGTGTCGATGGTAAAGGCCATGAGCATCGCGCCGAAAACCACGATGGGCGAACGCAGCAGTAGGCGGAGCGTCAGATTGAGGCCCGTCTGCACCTGATTCATGTCGCTCGTCATGCGCGTGACGAGCGTGGCCGTGCCGAGCCGGTCAAGCTCGGCGTAGGACAGCGACTGGATGTGCGCAAAAAGCGCACGGCGCAGGCTGCCCGTCGCGCCGGTCGCGGCCTTGGCGGAAAAATACTGCGCGCACGTGGCGCTGGCAAAGCCGCACAGGCCGAGTCCGACCAGCACAAGGCATTTTTTCAGGATATACGCCGTATCGCCGGACGAAATGCCGACGTCGATGATATCCGCCATGATGAGCGGCACCAGAAGCTCAAACGCGGCCTCGAGCAGCTTGAAGCACGGGGCCAGGATCGCCTGCAGGCGGTAGGGCCGCAGGTAAACAAGCAGTTTTTTCATGGGTTGTTTCTTCTCTTTCTTCTGCTATTCAATGGATTTGAGCGCCTGCGACATATCGATTGTGCGGATCTTCCGCCGCAGGGCAAGATTGACAAGCAGACCGAACACCAGCGTCAGCGCGGCCGAGATGAGATAGCTCAGCGGCGCGACGCGCACATCGAAGCACATGAGATCGATCTTGATCTGTCCCATGACATACGCGTGCAGCAGCTTTCCCATCGGAAGGCCCACAAGCGCGCCGAGGACGGTCAGGATGATGTTCTCGCGGAAGACGTAGCGGTTCGTCTCGCCGTCGTAGAAGCCAAGCACCTTGATGGTCGCGATCTCTCGTTCGCGTTCGGTGATGTTGATGTTCGTGAGGTTATACAGCACGATGAATGCCAGCGCTGCCGCGCCCAGCACGACGACCAGCACGATATATTGCAGGCTCTGCATCATCGTCGCCACACGGCTGCGGAAATCAAGGCTGAGGGTAACTGCTGCCGCGTTTTTCGCGCCCGCGAGCGCTGCGGACGCCGCCTGCGCATCCTCGTCCGTCTGATAGTTGACCCATGCGGCCTCGTATCCGGGCGCTTCGCCGAAGACGTCCTGCCAGGTAGTCTGCGTCAGATAGACGTAATTATAAACATAGTTTTCAAACACAGCCTCGACGGTCAGCTCCGTCCGGCGCATATCGCCCGTCTGCAGGGTGATGGTATCGCCCGCCGACAGGCGCAGCGCCTGCGCAAGGCCCCGGCTGATGATGCAGCCGCCGTCCTGCGGGTAGGGGATCGGCGTTTTCTCCTGCGTGTGCAGGTCAATAAAGCCGTCCACGCTGCCCGATTCCGGGCAGACGACGTTTGTGGTCTTGACCGTGCCGCCGGCAGAAGCGTCCAGACTTTTTTCCGCGACAAACAGACAGCCCTCCGCGCCGCTTTTCTCGCAGACGGCGAGGAAGTCCTCGCGTTCGCTGCCGCTCAGCGCGTGCTGGAAGGTCACGGCGGCGTCATAGCGGGTGATCTCGTCGTATTGATAGTCGACGACGCTGCTGATGGAGTCCTGAATGCCGAAGCCCGTGATGAGCAGCGCCGTGCAGCCGCCGATGCCAATCATCATCATGACCATGCGCTTTTTAAAGCGCAGGATGTTTCGGATGGAGACTTTATGCAGGAAGGGGAGTCGGTCCCAGATCAGCGGGAGGCGTTCAAGCAGAATGCGCTTGCCCGCCTTCGGCGCTCTGGGGCGGATCAGCTCCGCTGCCGGCTTCTGCAGTTCGGCGTGTACGACGTACCACGTTGTGCCGAGCGCACACAGCAGATATGCGCCCGACGAGACGAGCGCCAGCGGCCAGTCAAAGGCATACAGGATGCCGGTAAAGCCGTACATGATATTATACGCGTGCCAGATCATCTTCGGCAGGAAATACGAACCTGCCGCAATGCCAAGCACACAGCCGAGAACCGAGGCGATCCCGGCATAGAGGAAGTATTGGGACAAGATCGCGCCGTTGGAATACCCCAGCGCCTTTAAAACGCCCGCCTGCGTCCGCTGCTCGTCGACCATGCGGGTCATGGTCGTGATGCAGACCAGCGCGGCCACGGCGAAGAAAAACAGCGGGAACACCCGCGACACGCCGCGCACGATATCGGAATCGTTCTCAAAGCAGGCATAGCCGACGTTGCTGCTGCGATCCAGCACGAACACGTCCGGGTTTTCGAGCTTTTCCAGTTCGTCCTCGCCGTCGCGGTAGTCCTGCTCGGCATCGGCCAGCTTTTGTTCACCGTCGGCCAGCTCCTGCTCGGCGTCGGCCAGCTTCTGATCGCCGTCTGTGATCTCCTGCTTTGCGTCAGCCAGCTCCTGCTCGGCGTCGGAGATCTTCTGTTCTGCCTCGGCCTTACCTGTATAATAATCCGCCCAGCCGTCTTTGAGTTCCTGTTTTGCGTCTTCCAGCTCCTGCCGGCCATCTTCCAGCTCCTGCTTCGCATCTTCCAGTTCCTGCTGCTTTTCTTCCAGCGTTTTTTTCGCCTCGTCCAGCTTTTTCTGGTTTTCCGCGAACGCCTCGTTCGCCGCGTCTGCCGCCAGATCCAGCTGATTCTCATTGTCGGCCAGAGCGTTCTTGCCCTCGTCCAGCTGCGCCTGCGCCGCTGCAAGCTGCCCACGCGCCGCCGCGATCTGCGCTTTGGCCGCCTCCGCCGCCTCCGGCGACATCGCTCCTGCGGAAACCGCAGCGTCTATCTGCGCCTCCTGTTTGTCGAGCGCGGCTTTCTGCGCGTCTAACTGCTGCTGCTGCTCGGCAAGCGTTTCGCGTGCTTTCTGGAGCTGCGCGAAAGCGAAGCTCATCTCGTTCTCGGCCTGTTTCTTTTCTTTTTCAAATTTGGCGGCGTTTTCCTCATAGGTCTGCTTCGCGTCGGCCAGCTTTTTTTCGCCGTCTGCCAGCTCCTGTTCGCCATCGGCCAGCTTCTGTTCATTTTCCTCGATCGTCCGCTGCCCGTCCACCAGCTTCTGGTATGCGTCGGCCAGTTCCTGCTCCGCCTCCTGCTTTGCGTCGGCCAGAGAAACAACGCCGTCAGCATACGTCTGATGCGCGTCTTCCAGCTCCTGCTTCGCGTCGGCAAGCTCCTGCTTTGCATCGGCCAACTCCTGCTGCTTTTCATCCAGCGTTTCACGCGCGTCGGAGAGCGTCTGCTTGGCCTCTTCATAGAGGCGATCGCTGCGCCCATAAGCCGCGCTCTCGGCAAGCTGCGTGACCCACGGCTCAGCAGCGTCAATGCAGGCGGTATATTCGTCGGAATAGACCTCGCCCTGCCGGCCGGCCAGACGGAGATAGAGCGACGTGTCGTATTCCAGCGCAAACGCCTCCGGCAGGATGTACACGAATGACGAAAGCGTTCCGCTGCCGATGGAGGTGCCGCCGCGCTCATAATTGATGTATAAGACGCTCTTGGCGATGCCGACGATGGTGAATTCCCGCCGGTTGAAGCTGTCCAGCGTATCTTCGTCGTTCTCTTCCGTCAGAACGACTGTTTTTCCGAGATCCTTTTCGGAATACAGCAGCCCGTCAGCCAGACATTCCTCCGCCGTCTGCGGAAATCTTCCACATTTTAAGCCCGGCAGGTCGATCTGCTCAGGCAGCGACAAAAATCTGCATGGCTTCGCCGCCCCATCTGCGACGGAGGCCAGCGCGTCCGCACTCTTTTCCCCCTCGCAGGCCGCCACGCGCGCATCGGCGGCGAGCGCTTCCGCATCCGTTTCGTCAAAGCCGACCGTGCTGACGAGGCGGAAATCATACATCCGGTGCGCCTCGGCATAGTCGTTCAGCGTATGTACCATTGCGGTCTTTGTCAGCCGCAGGCCGCAGAAAAATCCCACGCCCAGCGCGACGATCGCCGCGATCGCCAGAAACCGGGTGAGACTGCTGCGGATCTGGCGCATTGTCAGTTTCAGCATACCCGTCACCATTCGATGCTTTCCACCGGCACGGGCGCTGCGTTTTGCCGCACGTCGGTGATCTGGCCGCTTCTGACGCGGATGACGCGGTCGGCCATGGCGGTCAGGGCGGAATTGTGCGTGATGATCACGACGGTCATGCCGTTTTCCCGGCTCTGCTTCTGCAAAAGCGCAAGGATCTGCTTGCCGGTCTGGTAGTCAAGCGCACCGGTCGGCTCGTCGCACAGTAGCAACTGCGGCCGTTTGGCCAGCGCCCGCGCGATGGCCACGCGCTGCTGCTCGCCGCCGGAGAGCTGGGCGGGGAAATTCTGCATCCGCTCGCCGAGGCCGACCTGCCGCAGAACTTCGTCTGCCGGGATGGGATTTTTACAAAGCTGGCCCGCGATCTGCACGTTTTCCAGCGCCGTCATATTGGGCAGCAGATTATAGAACTGGAACACAAAGCCGACCTCATGGCGGCGGTAGGCCGTCAGCTGCCTACGGTCAAACCCCGACACATCCTCGCCCGCCAGCAGCACATGGCCGCTCGTCAGCCGGTCCATGCCTCCGAGAATGTTTAAAAGCGTCGTCTTGCCCGCGCCGGACTGCCCGACGATCACGCAGATCTCCCCCTCCGCGATCGTAAACGAGGCATCCTTCAGCGCGTCAATGCGCACGTCGCCCATCCGATAGGTCTTGCAGACATGATCGAACAACACAAAATTCTGCACACAGAACCCCTCCTGTATTTTTTCTAAAAGTATATTATGGCATACTGTTTTCTGTTTTGCTTGAATAATCCATGAACGGCTGGCCGAAAATACTTTTTCTTGCTTTTGCCGCAGAACGATGGTACTATTAAATCGAAAAAACTATAGGGAAGCTCTGATTCAATGACCGAGAGCATTCGGCGAGAGATTTTGGCCCCAGACATCGGATCAGAGGTTCTATAACAGGAAAAGGAGCGGTCCTTTTGGCAAAACAGATCACGCGGATCGTGCTGACTGGCGGGCCTGCCGCGGGCAAGACGACGCTTATCAGCCGCATTCTCAAGGAATTCAAGCAGGACGAGGGCTGGAAGGTCATTACCATCCCTGAAACTGCGACGGAGCTGATCTCCGGCTTCGGCATCAAGCCCTTCGGCGGGTGCGTGTCCATGCTGGATTTTCAGGATTTTGTCGTTTCCGACCAGCTGCACAAGGAGCAGCTGGCGCTCAAGGCGGCACAGATGGTGCCGGAGGAGCACGTCATCGTGCTGTACGACCGTGCGCTCTTCGATGACAAGGCCTATATCTCCGACGAGGAGTTCCGGCAGGTGCTCGCGCGCTTCGGCCTGACCGAGCAGCAGGCGCTTTCCCACTACGATACCGTCCTGCACCTCGTCTCCTGCGCCAAGGGCGCGGAGTTTGCCTATAATTTCGGCAACGAGGCGCGCTACGAGCCGCTGGAGCTTGCGCGGGAAAAGGACGATCTGACGCTGCGCGCATGGCGTGCGCACCCGAATCTGCACGTGATCGACAATTCCGTCGATTTTGAGGACAAGATCGCGCGCGGCCTGCGCGCCGTCTATGAAGCGCTCGGCAGGCCCACGCAGCAGGAGGTCTGGCACAAGTATCTCATCGCGCTGCCCACGCTCCAGACGCTCGAGCAGACATATCACGCCGCCAGCATCGACATGATGCAGACCTATCTGACCCGCGCCAACCCCAACATCGTCCGCCGCGTCCGCCAGCAGAAAAACGGCGGAGATTATCTCTATTTCTACACGGAAAAGCGCACGACCGGCTCCGGCCAGTGGGAGACGGAAAAGCCGATCTCCGAAAAGGAATACATCCGTTATCTCATGGAAGGCGACACGAGCCTGCACACCGTCCACAAGACGAAGTACCGCTTCGTATATAACGGCTGCCGGTTCGAGATCGATGTCTACCCGTTCTCGCAGGACCGGGCCATCATGCGTGCCGCATTGCCGGAAAATGCCCCCGTGCTTACCGCGCCGCCCGAGATCACCGTCCTGCGCGAGGTCACCGGCGACCCCGCCTACAAAAACCGCCAGCTGGCGAAAAATCAGAGACTGTAAAAGCTGCCGCCCGCGTTCAGTTCCATCGAACGCGGGCGGTGTGTTTTGTGAAAGGGGCGTTCCGGTGTGCCTCCGGCGGCCCATTCTTTTCCGTCTTGCCGGAAAAGAAT
>HF990635.1:22157-25482 GCA_000432135.1 Firmicutes bacterium CAG:124 | reverse complement strand
CCCTGCCCGCCGCCGTGTCCCGGGCCGGGGCCGTTCCCGCCGTATCCGCCCCCGTTCCCGCCGGTCTGGCCGGGTGAGCGGCCCGTCGCGCCGGTCACGGAGGCCGATATCAGCTGCGGCTGCGGATGCTCCTGTGCGCCGGGGCTTGTCGCGGCACTGCAGCTGCTGTGCCGTCCGCGCTTCGCGGCGCTGACGGACTATCAGCAGTTCGCGTTCATCACGCGCGATTTCGTGCTCGGCTCGTCGCTGAACTGTCCCGCAGCGGCCACAACTCCATACGACAACCTGACCGGGCCTCTGGACGGGGAATTTGTGAAGATCACGCCGGATTCGTGTGAGAATTTAGAGGTTTCCGGCCAGATCTACTATCCCAACCCCATCTGCACCGGGGGCACGGAGACAGCCTGCTGTGCCGAGGGGCCGTATTTTGACGCGGACTCCGTGCGGCTGTGCGGCTTGAGCGCCGTCGCCTTCGGCGTGACGGAGACGACCGACTTCCCCAGCGCAGAGGCGGCCTATAACGAGCTTGCGAAGCTATTCTATCAGGCCACCCATGCCGGCTGCGGCCCCATGCCGTCGTCGCCGGTAAAGCCGACGCCGTGCGACCGCTCGACAGGCGATATCGCCGGACGCGGCACGGTTTCCCTGACGGCAGGACCGCTCGTGCTCGGCAACGTCAGCGTGCTCGGCGAGGTCGGGGACGTTCTGATCCTCGCCAACAGCGAAGACCGCCTGTTCTACTTCGTCTGCCGCAGCACCATCGGGTTCATCGGGTAAAAGACACCCCGCCGCAGTTCATTCGGACTGCGGCGGGGAACTTTATATGCAGTTCAGCTGTGGGCAAAGCCGTACCAACTGCATACGCCTTGAAATTATTCCTCTTCGGTTGGGATCCTCGTCACGAGGGGCTTGCCGTCGGCGCCGAGCAGCGGAGTCAGGCCGCCAGCGTAGCCGGAGGCGATCCAGAGATAGTTGACGCCGGTCGTTTTGTCTACCCAAATCTCACGGTTCGTGGTCCAGGTACTGCCCTCGTTCAGCACCTTGATAAAGCGCTCGTCCTGCTTCGCCATATTACTTCGTATCCTTTACCGTCTCGGCAATGCCGGAAGCCAGACCCGCAAAGCCCTGCAGCTCGGACGGGATGATGATCTTCGTGGCCTTGCCGTCCGCGACCTTCTGCATGGCCTCAAGCGCCTTGAGCTTGAGCACCTGGTCGTTCGGGGCCTTTTCGTTCAGCAGCGCCAGAGAATCGGCCATGGCCTTCTGCACGGCCATGATGGCCTGCGCTTCGCCGTCAGCCTTGAGAATTGCCGCCTGCTTTTCGGCTTCTGCCTTGAGGATGGCGGCCTGCTTTTCCGCGTCCGCTTTCAGAATTGCGGCTTCCTTTTCGCCCTCGGCGACAAGGATCTGGCTGCGCTTCGTGCCCTCGGCCTGCAGAATCGCCTGTCGGCGGTCACGCTCGGCCTTCATCTGCTTTTCCATGGAATTCTGAATGTCCTGCGGCGGGAGAATGTTCTTGAGCTCCACGCGGTTGACCTTGATGCCCCAGGGGTCGGTGGCCTCGTCGAGAATGGCGCGCATTTTGGTGTTGATGACGTCGCGGGACGTGAGCGTCTGGTCAAGCTCAAGATCGCCGATGATGTTGCGGAGCGTCGTGGCCGTGAGCGTCTCCATGGCCATCATGGGCCGTTCGACGCCGTAGGTGTAGAGTCTCGGGTCTGTGATCTGATAATAGACGACAGTGTCGATCTGCATGGTGACGTTATCCTTGGTGATCACGGGCTGCGGCGGATAGTCGAGCACCTGCTCTTTCAGGCTGACCTTTTTGGCCACGCGCTCAATGAACGGGACCTTGACGTGCATACCGACCTGCCAGACCTTGCTGAACGCGCCGAGGCGCTCAATAACGTAGGCACGGGACTGCTGGACGATGTGAATGTTGCTGATGACGATGATGAGCGCCAGAACGGCGATCACAACAATGGGGATCCATTCCATAAACCTTGTTCCTCCTTCGGTTTTTCAGTTCTTTTTTTATGATGGTTATGCTTTCATACAGGGACACTTTGCGGGTCTGACATAGAGCTTCGCACCCTCGACGCGCTCGATGGTCACGTGGCCGCCCGCCTCGACGCGTTCGCCCGTCGTGCACTTCGCCGTCCAGAGAACGCCGTTGATCTTCACGGCTCCGGTATCAGCACATGCGTCGATGGGCTCCGTGACCGTGGCCGTTTCGCCGACGAGGCGGTCTGTGTTCATGCGCTCCGGCTTCTTTGCCCACTTCTTCCGGGCCGCCGGACACGCGAACGCCAGCAGCGCCGCCGAAACGACGAGAAATACCGCCAGCTGCACGCCGAGTCCCGCGCCGAGAATTGCCGCGATCAGCGCGCATACCGCGCCGCCGATGAACCAGACGGACACCAGCGCGACCGTCGCGGCCTCTGCCACGATGAAGACGACGATGGCGATCAGCCATCCGATCACTGCCTGAGACATGGGAACCTCCTCCTCTTTTTTGAATTTCTGTGCTGCTTCCAGTATACCGTATTTCCGAACGCTTGTCACTTTAAATAAATATAAAGTTTTTCCTCACATTTTACAAAATCGTAACAGATAGGGTTTGCTATTTGCGCCGGGATTCCGTATACTTAGAGAGACTATAGAATGCTTGGAGAGAAAACTATGGATACGATGACTTTCTGCGTGCCGTGCCTGTTTGGGCTGGAGGGTCTGGTCGGCGACGAACTGCGGCGGCTGGATCTGCAAAACGTCCGGGTCGAGGACCGGCGCGTTTTTTTTGAAGGCGATTTCGCCGCCATGGCGAAGGCCAACCTCTGCTGCCGCATGGGCGAGCGCGTGATGATTTTGCTGGCCGAATTCGACGCGCACAGCTTTGAGGACCTGTTCCAGGGCGTGAAGGCCGTGCCGCTCGAGCGCTTTATCCCGAAGGACGGCGCGTTCCCTGTCAAGGGCTACAGTCTGAACAGCCAGCTGCACTCCGTTCCCGACTGTCAGGCCATCGTCAAGAAGGCCGCCGTCACGCGGCTGGGCGAGAAATACGGCCTCGGCTGGCTGCCGGAGACGGGCGAAACGTATCAGCTGCGCTTTTCCATCATGAAGGATCATGTGGAGCTGTTTCTGGACACGTCCGGCGTGAGCCTGCACAAGCGCGGCTACCGCCGCGAGGCCAATCTTGCGCCGCTGCACGAGACGATGGCGGCCGCCATGGTCAATCTCGCGCGCTATCGCGGGCGGGACTTCTTCTGGGACCCGTTCTGCGGCTCGGGCACGATCTGCATCGCAGCGGCGATGATCGCGCTGAACC
>HF990635.1:0-22117 GCA_000432135.1 Firmicutes bacterium CAG:124 | reverse complement strand
CGGGTCTGAACCGGTCGTTCATGGCGCAGAAGTGGGCCTGCGTCCCGGAGACGGTCTGGCAGCAGGCCAGGACCGAGGCGCTCGACCGTGAGTACAGGGGCGAGTACCGCATTCTCGGCTCCGACATTGACCCGGCTTCTCTGGAGATCGCGCAGCAGAACGCGCGCAAGGCGGGCGTCGGCAAGCTGATCGAGTTCCGCGAGGCGGACGCGACGAAGATGAGTCTGCCCGCAGATAAGGGCCTCATCGTCTGCAATCCGCCCTACGGCGAGCGTATGCTCGAGCAGCGCAGTGCCCAGCGGCTCTACAGCGCCTTCGGGCGGCACCTCAAATACGCTGACGGCTGGAAAAAATACATCATCTCCTCCGAACCGGAGTTCGAGCATTACTACGGCAAACAGGCCGTTAAGAAGCGCAAGCTCTACAACGGGCGCTTGCAGTGCAACGTGTATATGTACTATTAAGCGCCGCCTGTACTCATAAGACGAACAGAACAGGAGAAAGTTCCGCTATGAAGCATATTTTTATCGTCAATCCCGCAGCCGGGAAGTCTGACCGGACGGCAGAATACCGAAAAATGATCGAGGCCGCCTTTGCGCCGCGCGGGTTAAGCTATGAATTGCTCGTTTCTGGTGCACCCGGTGAGTGCCGGACGCTGGCGCGGCAGGCGGCGCAGTCCGGCGAAGAAGTGCGCCTGTACGCCTGCGGCGGCGACGGAACGCTCAACGAAGTTGTAAACGGCGTCGTCGGCTATGACAACGCCGCCGTGACGCATTTTCCCGGCGGCTCCGGCAACGACACAATCAAAATTTTTGACGATCCCGCCGCTTTCACCTCCATCGAGCGTCTGCTGGACGCGGAGGAGGCGCGCTTTGATCTCATCCGCTGCAACGATTCTTATGCGCTGAACGTTCTTTCCATCGGGTTTGACGCGCGGGTCGGCACGGATATCGCCCGCTTCAAGCGCCTGCCGCTCGTGAGCGGGAAGGGCGCGTACATCCTGTCCATTTTCTCCAATATGCTGCACGGCCTGACGGCGGATTACACCGTTACGCTGGACAGCGGCGAGGTGTTCTCGGGCCGGAAGACCATGATCTGCGTCTGCAATGGCCGGTGGTACGGCGGCGGTTTCAACCCCGTGCCGGAGGCCGAGCCGGACGATGGGCTGCTGGATGTGCTTGTGGTTGAAAAGGTCAATCTGCTGCAGGTTGCAACCGTCGTCGGTCACTACCAGAAGGGCCGCTACGCCGATTATCCGTCGCTGATCTATCACGCCCGCTGCCGCTCTCTGCGCATTGAATGTGTAAAAGAATCTGTTGTCAATATCGATGGCGAGGCTGCCTACACAACGGACGCAAAAATCGAACTCATTCCGCAGGCCATCCGCTTTTTCTACCCGAAGGGGCTGACCTATCACACGAAAAATTCACAGTCTGGTCATAAATTTGCCGAAATTACCCCTTGACTTTTTGGCGCATCTGATTATGATATAGATGTTAGCAGTCAGAGAGACTGAGTGCTAAAAAATCTTGTAAAACGCGCTGTATGAAACAGCGACTGGATACTGGAGGTAATTGTTATGAAGCTGACCCCGTTGGCAGACAACGTTCTGCTCAAGCACATGGAAGCTGAGGAAAAGACCGCGTCCGGCATCATCCTCTCCACCGCCAATAAAGAAAAATCCGTGATCGCGGAAGTCATTGCGGCAGGCCCGGGCACCGACGACGTCAAGGTTACGGTCAAGCCCGGCGACAAGGTCGTGACCGGCAAGTACGCGGGTCAGGAGCTGAAGCTCGACGGCGAAGATTACGTCATCGTCAAGATGGCCGACATTCTGGCAGTTGTAGAATAATTCGTGTTTGATTGAAAGGAAGCAATTCTTATGGCAAAGCAGATTGTTTATGGCGAAGAGGCCCGCAAGGCCCTGCTGTCCGGCATTGACCAGCTCGCCAATACTGTAAAAGTTACCCTTGGCCCGAAGGGCCGCAACGTCGTGCTCGGCAAGAAGTTCGGCTCTCCGCTGATCACCAACGACGGCGTGACCATCGCAAAGGACGTGGAGCTCGAGGACGCATTTGAGAACATGGGCGCGCAGCTCGTCCGCGAGGTCGCGACCAAGACGAACGATATCGCAGGCGACGGCACCACCACCGCGACCCTGCTGGCGCAGGCCATCGTCCACGAGGGTCTGAAGAACGTCTCCGCAGGCGCGAACCCGATGGTCATGCGCAAGGGCATGGAAAAGGCCGTTGAGACCGCCATCGACACCATCAAGGCAAACTCCGAGACGATCAAGGGCTCCGACGACATCGCAAGAGTCGGCGCCGTCTCCTCCGGCGACGAGTCCGTCGGCAAGCTGATCGCCGAGGCCATGGATAAGGTCGGCGCGTCCGGCGTGATCACCATCGAGGAATCCAAGACTGCCGAGACGGGCCTTGAGGTCGTCGAAGGTATGCAGTTCGACCGCGGCTATATCTCCCCCTACATGGTCACCGACACCGACAAGATGGAAGCCGTCATCGATGATCCGTATATCCTCATCACCGACAAGAAGATCTCCTCCATCCAGGAGATCCTGCCCCTGCTCGAGCAGATCGTCAAGACCGGCAAGAAGCTCGTCATCATCGCAGAGGACGTCGAGGGCGACGCGCTGGCCACCCTGCTGGTCAACCGTCTGCGCGGCAACTTCACCTGCGTGTGCGTCAAGGCTCCCGGTTTCGGCGACCGCCGCAAGGAAATGCTCAAGGATATCGCCATCCTGACGGGCGGCACGTATATCTCCTCCGAACTCAACATGAACCTGCCTGATACGCAGATCACCGATCTCGGCACGGCCCGCCAGATCAAGGTCACGAAGGACAACACCGTCATCGTCGACGGCGCAGGCGACGCCAACGAGATCAAGGCCCGTATTGCGGAGATCAAGAACACCATCTCCGTCACCACGTCTGATTACGACAAGGAGAAGCTGCAGGAGCGTCTTGCCAAGCTGTCCGGCGGCGTAGCCGTTATCAAGGTCGGCGCACAGACTGAGGTTGCCATGAAGGAGCAGAAGCTCCGTGTGGAGGACGCACTGAACGCAACCCGCGCAGCTGTCGAAGAGGGCATCGTGGCCGGCGGCGGCACTGCCTACGTCAACGCGATCCCGGCTGTTGAGAAGCTGGTCGCAAAGCTGTCCGGCGACGAGAAGACCGGCGCGCAGATCATCGCAAGAGCGCTGCAGGCCCCGATCCGCCAGATCGCCGAGAATGCCGGCGTCGACGGCTCCATCGTCTACGACAAGATCCGCTCCAGCCGCAAGGTCGGCTATGGCTACAACGCCTACACCGAGACGTACTGCGACATGATCCCGTCCGGCATCGTCGACCCGACCAAGGTCACGCGCACCGCTCTGGAGAACGCCGCGTCCATCGCCTCCTGCGTCCTGACGACCGAATCTCTGGTCGCCGACAAGCCCGACCCCAAGGCCGACGCCGCCATGGCAGCCGCAGCCCAGGGCGGCGGCATGGGCGGGATGTACTAAGAGACGCCGCAAAGCCTTGAAATTGCTTGATTTTTTGAGTGTGCAAAAGCGGATTTACGCCAAACTTACGCTACTTACGCCAAAAATTCAAGCGCATTATAGGGTAACAGAAATCGGCACCTGCCTTAAAAAGCAGGTGCCGATTTTTTCCTTATTTGCGTTTCTTTTTGCCCTTTCCGTGCGACAACTGCGGTCTTGCCTTTCCGCGCTGGTTGAGGGGACTTTTCAGATACTTGGACTTCTTAAGTCCGCTAATAATTGAGACAAACTCTTCCTTCGTAAGTGCATCATAATCAAGCCCGATGGTTGCAAGATACGCTCGGATTTTCTTTTCCTCGGAAGTCACGGAATAAAGAACAGAACATTAAATACCATCAGCCACCACTGACATTGCCGATGGTGGCTTTTTGCGTTTCGGGAATTTGTTTTGCCGTTTCACTCTGGTGCCGGTTTTGCTTTGGTGATTCATGGCATCCTCATACAGCTCAATAAATTCCTTTTCCCGGAGTGTCAGAGGTGTTTGCGCATCCCGCTTTTGAATCAAATGCTGGTACAGCTTTATCTGGAGAGACAGGAAGTACAAGAGCGCTTTGTGCTCCATCTTCAAATCCCTGACAATCCTGGACAGGAAATCATTTCCGGTGAGATTGTGCATTTTGTGTGGGCAGCCGCAGAGGATATCCAGGAACTGCCCTCTGTACAAAACCGGTGAGAGAACCCATCAGCCGTGGGAAGTCCAGTTCGCTCAGATCCGTCACATCCACCTCCAGCACCGGGCCGTTGGCCTGAAAGCGGGTATATCCCCGGGCCGCGATATCGTCCAGAAACTGCTCATAGCTTTTTCTTGTGGGGGTTTCTAGGGGGGCTCCCGGCGGCTCCGGGTAGCAGCCGTTGACCACATGGCCCCGGTGCCGGGTGTCGGACAGATCCCGGGCGGCAAACCGCCGGTAGATGACCTCCGGGTCACCGGTGAGGCGAACCGTCACGGCGGTATAGTGATGGGTTTCCAGCAGTGCCATAATCCCGGGAATGGAAGCGTCCTCAAAATTATTTTCCAGAATAAACGGTTTTCCCACTTTCATCAGCTGGGCCGCGGCGTAGTACAGAATGTGCATGGCCGCTGTGCCCAGCTGAACCTTTTCTGCCCGGCTGTGAAAGCCCAGATCGTCAAACAGCATCTCCTTGATGGAGTCCTTGGACAGCATTGGAATTCCCAGAGACTCCGAAATCCTGACGGCGATGGTGCTCTTGCCGCTGGCGGGCATACCGGCAACCAGAATGCAGTACATGGCGTTTCCTCCTAGGGTGTATCTGAAAACTCCCAATGCACCCGGACAGCGGATCTTTTCACGCTGCGCTGCACCATTTTTCCTTGAAATACGTCAGTATTCCTGCGAAAAAATGTCTTGCTCAGCGCAAAAATTTCTCGCTGCCGGTCACATTGGGAGTTTTCAGATACACCCTAAAAACGAAATGAAAGACTGTCCTGATACTCCGAGGGTGTTTTCCCGGTGATTTTTTTGAAGGTGCCGGAAAAATATGCAATATCGCGGTAGCCGCAGGCCTCCGCAACCTCGTAGACTTTCAGCTTTCCCTCGCGCAGCAACGCCATAGCCTTCTGGATGCGGCAGCGCGTAAGATACGCGCCGAGCGTCATATCCGTTTCCTTTTTGAACAGGTGGCTCAGATGTCCTTCGCTCAGTCCCAGCTGCGCTGCCGCCTGCCCGACGGACAGATCGCCGCTGCCGCAGTTTTGCTCAAGGTACACCATTGCCTCGCGCACATAGCGGCTCTTGGGGCCGGGCTTCACGCCGGGAAGCGGCTCTGGCTGCGGTGCGGTTTGTGCGGCGATGCGCTTTTGCAGCGCCAGAACGGCGTTTTCCAGATCGCCGTCATGAAAAGGCTTCAGCAGAAAGTCCACCGCGCCCAGACGGATGGCCGTCTGCGCGTAGGCGAACGAATCGTAGGCGGTCAGAATGATGACATACGCGCGGCTGCCTGCTTCGCGCAGCCGCCGCACCATCTCCAGCCCGTCCATCTTCGGCATTTTGAGATCCGTGATGATAAGCGTCGGCTGGCAGTCCTCCGCGACGGCAAGGGCCTGTTCGCCGTTGGCGGCTTCGCCGACCACGATGCAGTCCAGCGCCGCCCAGTCTACTGCCATGACGATACCCTTGCGGATCATTTCCTCATCCTCTACAACCATTACCCGCATCATACGCCGGGCCCTCCCTTCGCGGGCAGGCGCGCAAGAATACAGGCGCCGCCGCCCTCCGGATTTTCAAGACGCAGACCGAACGCGTCGCCGTAATGCTTGCGCAGGATCGTGTCTACATTTAATAGTCCCAGATGTCCCGTCTGCGTTTCCGGCGGTTTGTAAGGCCCCAGAAGGTCCGGCGGGAAGCCGCAGCCGTTGTCCCGGACGCGGATCTCGAGCACGTCCTGCTCCGCAAGCACGGCCGTGACGGAGAGTTCACCGTGTTCTACACCGGAAAGGCCGTGCAGAATGGCATTCTCTGCCAGCGGCTGCAGGAGCATTTTCGGAACCATGCACGAAAGAAGCGCCTCCGGCACGGCTTCCGTGTATGAGAAGCTTTCCGACAGGCGGATGCGCTGAATCTCGACGTACCGGCTCAAAATCTCCAACTCCCGCCGCAGGGGGACAAATTCGTCCGGCGTGATGCAGAAGCGAAGGATATCGGCAAGATTCGTTGACATCAGCGCCACCTGCGGCACTTGATTGATTTTGCTGATCCACTTCATGGTGTCGAGCGTGTTGCACAGAAAATGCGGGTTTAGCTGCGCCTGCAGCATGCGGATCTGCGCGCGGTTAAGTGCGCGCTGGTTTTCCAACAGTGCCTGCTGGTTGTGCCGGAGGGCGACGACCATGGTGTTGAACTGCTGTGCCAATTCGCCCAATTCGTCATGCCGGCCGGCGGGAACGGGAACCTGCACGTCCAGATTATTTTTCCCGACCTGCCGGATGGCGTGATGCAGTCTGCCGATCGGTTGGAAGACCTGCCGGCTTAGCTGCAGGCTGAGTACGACGCTTAAAATGATGCAGGCCAGCGCGCACAGCACGCTCACCGAGTACAAAAGCCGGAGTGTTCCGGCGCTGAGCGGCTGCGGCTGCTGCAGGACGAGATACAGACCGGTTTCGGTATGCTGCCGCACGGTATAGGAAACGTCGGCAGACAGACCGGTGAGCGCCTTGCCGGACAAAAGCTGCCCGCGCAGCGCGTCGGCGAGGCTCTGGGTCTGTGCCGGCTGCGTACAGTAGACCGGACGCCAGCGCGCGTCGAGCAGAAGAAGTTCGTTCTGCGCACCAGCTGTGCCGCCGAGCAGTGTCCGCAGCTGCGTTTCCAGCATGCCGATGGTGAGATATCCGACCGGCGCGCCGTAGCGGTCGGTCAGGAGCATCGCAGCGTGCAGAAGCGGCTCGTCTGTGTCGGCCGGATCTTCTGCCGCGCTGCACACCAGAACACCGGTTCCGGCGCAGGCCGCCTCGTATAAAAGGCCCCAATTGGTCGGCAGCGACCGGATTTCGGGCGCTGTCTGTGTCGAATAGCGCCAGCGGCCGCTGATATCGTAAAGGTCAAAGCGTGCAAAGCTGCGCACGGACTCTGTAGCGTCGAACAGCTGGCTGTAGACCGCCGTGTCCTCCGCTTCTGCGTCAAACAGCGCCTGTGCAACGAGTGGATTGTGCTGCAGGGATGCGGCTGTCTGCAAAAAGCCGCTGTGCAGCGTATCAAGTGCCTCGCAGGAGGCGGACAGCTGCTGTTGGGCCGTCTGCTGGGCGTTCGACGTCATGCGCAGGCGGAAAATCTGCAGCAGCAGACCGGAGCACAACAGCATCGGCACCAGAGACACGGCCAGAAACGCCGCGTTCAGCCGCTGACGGAAGGAGGAAAAGTGAAGCCGCTTCATTGTTCCGCCTCCGTCCCGAGATAAAAGGCCCAACTCATCAGAATTGCTTCGCGGTGCTCGCTTGCCCAGCTTACGTCATACGCGACCTGACGAATGGCGGATAGTTCCGGCAGTTTGCTGGCAGGACTCACGTCGCTGCGCACCGGGCGGCGGTAAAAATCAGACTGCAGCAGCTGCTGCACGTCGTAGCTGACGGCAAAGTCGAGGAATAGCTTTGCGTTATCGGGGTGCGGCGCATTTTTGAGGGCGGCGCAGCCGTCCGGTACGCAGCTCGTGCCGTCCGACGGATAGACCATGGCGATCCCGTCTCCGGCGGCGATGCGCTTGCGTGCAGTTTCCTCCAGCGTGACGCCGGCGAGCGCCTCGCCGTTTGCAACGGCGGAGATGATCTCGCCGGAGCCGGACAGGAGCTTCCCGTCCAGGTTTTCCGCGAATGCCCGCAGCACCTCGTCCGCGTCGCCGCCCAGCGCGCAGAGCATCGTCACGAGCGCGGTATAGCTCGAGCCGGAGACGGATGGATCGGCAAAGGCGATCTGCCCGCGCAGCGCAGGGTCGAGAAGATCGGCCCAGCAGCTGATCTGCCCGGAGGACAGCAGCTTCGGATTGTAGACCAGCACGACCGGAAGCGAGGAAAACGGCGTCCAGCTGCTGTCCTGCGCACGGTACTGCGGCAAAATCTGCTCCGCGCCGCGGCAGACGTAGGGCTCAAACAACGCCCGGCAGGCTTCGAGACTCTCGACGCCGCCGCCGAACATCACGTCGGCCCGTGGTGCGTCCTGCTCCTTTTGCAGCTGCTCAAGCAGTTCGTTTGTGCCGCCCTGTACGACCTCGACCCAGATTCCGGTGCGCGATTCAAATTCCTTGACGATCGGCCACCAGACCTCTTTTTTGTGCGAGGTGTACAGAACGAGACGCTCCGATTCATCCGGCGCGTAGGCGGCTGTATCCTGTGCGGCGGGCGCGCAGCCGGTCAGAAGAGCGAATGCTATACATAATATCAGAATGCGTATGTGTTTCATAGTTTCCGTGTCCTGTAGCAGCGAGAACAAAACTCTCTGTTATTTTGCCCTGATTATAACACATCTCCGGCTCGGTTTTCATTGGATTTTTAAAATTATCGCAGAGAATCACAAATAATCGCAGATTTGTCCACTGTTCTTTTGTGCAGAAACACCGTAAAATGAGAGCATACGATGCAGAATATCCTTTCGATGCTGCACGGAATCAAAATTTTATCAGGAGGAATATCAGAATGAAGAAGATGCTTGCGCTTCTGCTGGCTGCTGTGATGGTTCTGTCCATGGCTGCCTGCGCCGCCGCTCCGGCGACGACCCCGGCTGACACGACCGCTCCCGCAGAAGACACCCAGACGACCGAAACCACTGAAACCACTGAAACCAACGAAACCACCGAGGCTCCCGCAGAGGAAACGCCCGCTGCCGAGCCCGAAAATCTGACTGCGACCCAGCAGATCATCAAGGAAGCCGAAGGCATGACCCTTGAAGAGCTGGCGAAGAAGGCCATTGAAGAGTCCAACGGCAAGATGTTCTACGGCGTCGGCAACTCCAGCCGCGGCAAGAGCGCCCTGCCTCTGTTCATTGAGTATCTGCAGTCCATCGACCCCAGCTACAACATGGAGTTCGAGTGGCAGCAGCCCAAGAACAACAAGATCTTCGATCAGCTGACCGCTGACTCCCTGAAGGGCACCGGCACGTTCGCCATGACCCTCATTCAGGACGGCAACCAGATCGAGAGCAAGATGGTTCAGACCGGCATCCTCGACACCTTCATCCCGAAGGACTGGGCCGATGCCAACGGCACCACCGCCGACGCCTACACCGGCTTCCTGCCGCTGCAGACGCTCAACAAGGTCTTTATGTACAACTGCGTGGGCGACAAGACCTACGATAACTGCTGGGACTTCGTCGCCGAGGGCGAGCATGGCCTGTTCATGGACATCGACTCCGAGATCGTCGGCAAGAACTTCCTGTACATGCTGACCCGCGACGACTACGCAGCGTGGCTGAAGGAGTCCTTTGAGGCTCTGCCCGCTGACGAGCAGGCATACTTCCAGCCCACTATCGCAGAGATGGAATCCGAAGCTGCCGACCTCGGCCTCGGCGCTGACGGCGCTTACGCGCTGGCATGGATCAAGCTGTGGGTCGAAAGCTACAACGCCCAGACCGACGACGGCCCCATCTGCAACACCCTTGTCGACGCCTCCGCGAAGGATCAGTTCGGCCTTCTCGTTTACTCAAAGCTCCGCTCCGTCGAGGAGTCCAGCTCCGTCTCCGTCAACAACATCAAGGTCGCCGCGTATGAGGACGGCTATCAGGGTATCGGCGGCTATGGCTACTGCCATTACCTGTTCGTCACCGACAACACCCCGCTGCCCTGGACGGCCTGCGCCTTCATCGCCTACATGACCTGCACCGCCGACGGCTTCTCTGCCTGGGGCAAGGACATGGGCGGCTACTCCTCCAACCCGACCGTGGCAGAGGAGACTGAGGCCAACTTCCATCACTCCATCGGCGGCATGGCCGAGGACGGCACCACTGTTGAATTCGCAGCAAAGAACGACCGCGGCTATGAATGGTGGACGACCAACGGCAAGCTCGTGCTCGAGGATCCGGAATACTGCGCAGACGTTGCATTCACCGTTGGCAGCTGGATCGAAATGCTGAGCAAATACTCCGCAGGCTGATCTGTCAACCAGCACCTTACCGGCGCCCCTGGATGCGCATCCAGGGGCGCCTTTGCAAAAACATACCCCATCATCCGCCCTTCAAACCTGAGAAAAGAGGAGGAAGCCATGAGCCGACCCACTACCCTCCGCGCAAGCAGATCCACGATTGTGCTCAATAAGGTCAAGACCTTCTTTTCCAAGCCGCACAACGTCATTCTGCTGCTGCTTGGCATTGTCCTGACCTTCACCACGGTCGCGCCGATCGTCGCCATCGTGGAAGATACCTTCAAAATTCACGCCGGCACCATTGACGCCCATCTGACCGGGCAGGCGTCCGGCTATACGACCGTCAACTACACCGACCTTTTCACCAGCCGCATGGCAAAGACGAATCTGTGGACGCCGCTTCTCAACACGGTGCTCCTTGCCGTCGGCACCTGCGTGGTGTCCATTCTCTACGGCGGGCTGTTTGCGTTTTTGATTACGCGCACCGACCTTGCGTGGAGAAAATATCTGAGTTCCATTTTTATTTTCCCGTACATCATGCCGCAGTGGACGCTGGCCGTCGTGTGGCAGAACCTGTTTAACTCCAACGCCGTCACCGGCACGTCCAACGGTCTGCTTGCCGCCCTGTTCGGCGTCAACATGCCGATATGGTGGTGCAAGGGCCTGTTCCCGAGCCTGATGGTTCTGGGCCTTCACTACGCGCCGTTCGCCTATATCCTCATCGGCGGCATTTTCCGCAACATGGACGCCAATCTTGAAGAGGCCGCGACCATTCTCGACACGCCCAAGTGGAAGACCATGTTCCGCATTACGCTTCCGATGGTCAAGCCCGCGATTTTGTCCACCATTCTGCTGGTCTTCGGCAGCGCGATGGGCTCTTACCCGGTGCCGCATTATCTGGGCCTGAGCACGCTGTCGACCAAGTATGTCTCGATGAACTCCAAGTATACGGGTGAAGCGAGCATTCTTGCCATCATCATGATGGTCTTCGGCGTGGCGATCATGCTTCTGAACCAGCTCTCGCTCAGAAGCCGCAAGAATTACACGACTGTCACCGGCAAGTCCGGCCAGATCTCCAAGATCACGCTCGGCAAAACCGGCCGCGTCGTCATCGCCTTGATCCTTGTGATTCTCACGTTCTTCACGAGCATCTTCCCCATTATCTCCTTCGCGTTCGAGACGTTCCTGCCGAATCCGGGCGACTATTCGTTCCTGTACACGGGCGACGCGTCGAACCTCACGACCAAGTGGTGGGTCACGGCGGAGAACGTCACCGAAAACGGCATGTACGGCCAGAAGGGCATTTTGTATAACGAGACGATCTGGCGTGCGTTCAAGGGCACGATCCTTGTCTCCGTGGCCTGTGCGCTGCTGGCCGGCTCCATCGGCACGATGATCGGCTACGCCGTCTCGAAAAACCGCCGCAGCCGCTGGGCGAACTATGTGAACTCCGTCGCTTTCCTGCCGTATCTCATGCCGTCCATCGCTGTGGGCGTCGCATTCTTCATCCTGTTCTCGACGGAAAAGCTGAACCTGTTCAATACCTACACGCTGCTCATTATCGTCGGCACGGTCAAATACATCCCGTTTGCCAGCCGCAGCAGCCTCAATTCCATGCTCCAGCTGTCGGGCGAGATCGAAGAAGCGGCCATCATTCAGGATGTTCCCTGGATCAAGCGCATGACCCGCATCATCATCCCCATCCAGAAATCCTCGATCATTTCCGGTTTCCTGCTGCCGTTCATGACGTGCCTGCGTGAGCTGTCGCTGTTCATGCTGCTGTGCGTGCAGGGCTTCATCCTGTCCACCACGCTGGACTACTTCGACGAGATGGGCCTCTACGCGTTCTCCAGCGGCATCAACCTGATCCTGATCGTGACCATTCTGGTCTGCAACACCCTCGTCAACAAAATCACGGGCGCAAGCCTCGACAAAGGAATCGGAGGATAAAGCTATGCCTGAAATCAAACTTGAACATATCACCAAGCGCTGGGGCAAGTTCTATGGTGTGGACGACCTGAATCTGGTCATTGAAAATAACGCGTTTGTCACCCTGCTGGGCCCCTCCGGCTGCGGCAAGACCACCACCCTGCGGATGATCGCGGGACTGGAGACCCCCACTAGCGGACGCATCACCATCGGCGACACGGTGGTATTCGACAGTGAGCTGGGCATCAACATCCCCGCCAACAAGCGGAAGGTGGGATTCCTCTTCCAGAACTATGCCCTGTGGCCCAACATGACCGTCTACCAGAATATTTCCTTCGGCCTGTCAAACATCAAGGAGGAAATGCCGAAGATCAGCTTTGAGGCGAAAAACGCCGCCCGTCTGGCACAGATCCTCAAAAATCCTCAGGATGTGGTAAAGACGCTTGAGGAATGCCGGGATAAAAACGGCAAGCTGGACGAAACGAAGGCCATCATCAAGCTGATCGATACCTACACCATCTCCCAGTACACTGCCCAAAAGCTGTTCGGCTATCATTTGGAGCAGGGTAAGGACGTGTCCGCCGAGGTAAAGGCTCTGGAAGAAAAGGTGGAGGCCGCTCGAAAGGCTCAGCCCTTCAACGAGAACTTTGAGCTTCTCAAGGACGGCGAGGTGGAAACTGCTGTGCGCAAGCTGACCAAAGAAGAGATCGACCTGTCCGTGCGCCGGGTGTCCCGCATCGTCAAAATCAGTATGTTCATGGACCGCTATCCCGCGGAGCTGTCCGGCGGTCAGCAGCAGCGTGTGGCCATCGCCCGGACGCTGGCTCCCGAGCCCAGCGTGCTGTTCATGGACGAGCCGCTTTCCAATCTGGATGCCAAACTGCGTCTGGAAATGCGCTATGAATTGCAGCGGCTCCATGTGGAGACCGGCTCCACCTTCGTATACGTCACCCACGACCAAATGGAGGCCATGACGCTGGCAACGCAGATCTGCCTGATGAACAACGGTGTCCTTCAGCAGTATGCCGCGCCGCTGGAAGTTTACAATCACCCTGCCAATCTTTTTGCGGCAGACTTCGTGGGCAACCCCTCCATCAACTTTGTGGAGGCCAAGGGCTGGCAGGGGCCTGAGGGCAGCATTGAGCTGACGCTGCTGGACGGACACAAGGCAGTTTTCACCCCCGAGCAGCCATTGCAGCTGCCCCAGTGGTTCCACCGGCGGGACGAGGAGCTGGAAGCCCAGGCGCAGGCTCTGAAGGCCCGTGCGGGAGAGAGCGGCTACGTGGAAAAGAGCAACAAGGACGAGACCTTCCGCTACCACATCGCCAGAGTCAACGACGAGGACGACGGCATCCACGAGGAGCCGATGCTCACCAACGAGGATCTGGTGCTGGGCATCCGCCCGGAGTTCCTGTCCATCACCGGCGGTGGAAAT
Source organism: Firmicutes bacterium CAG:124 (assembly GCA_000432135.1). Lineage (GTDB taxonomy): Bacteria > Bacillota > Clostridia > Oscillospirales > Oscillospiraceae > CAG-170. Next base: position 8,611 of record HF990635.1, on the reverse strand, counting down.
GTGGAGTGCGAGATTTACGGTGCCATGCCCACCGGCATGGAATCCACCGTCAAGGTGCGCATCGGAGAGTATTTGCTCACCGGCGTGGTCTTCGGCAGCACCCTGTTTACCATCGGAAGCAAACACCTGCTGGATATCACCGGCAGCAGCGTGATGCTCTTTGACCGGTCAAGCGGTCGGCGCATCACCTCCGGCACCCTGAAGCTGCTGTGATCCGGGGACTGTTGTTCGATCTGGACGGCGTTCTGGTGAACACGAACCCCCTCCACGCCCGGGCGTGGCAGGAGCTTGCCGAAGAATTGGGAATTCCCTTCACTCCGGCAGACCAGGAGGCCTTTCTGGGCATCAGCCGGGCACAGTGCCTGGAAATTCTGCTGAAAAAGGGAAACCTCTCCCTTTCGGAATCCGAAAAAGAGAGGCTGTGCACCCGGAAAAATGACCGCTACCGGGAGCTGATCGACACTTTGACCCCGGCGGCGCTGCTGCCGGGCGTGTCGGAATTCTTACGCGTTGCCCGGGCCGAGGGATACCGGACAGCTCTTGGCAGTGTCAGCAAAAATGCGGAGTTTGTCCTGAAAAAGCTGGAAATTATGGCGTTTTTTGACGCCGTCATCGACGGCAGGAAAATTGTAAACGGCAAGCCCAACCCGGAGGTGTTCCTCAAAGGAGCGGAGGCTCTGGGACTCCCACCTGAGCAGTGCCTGGTTTTCGAGGACTCAGCCGCAGGTATCGAGGCCGCCCACCGGGGCGGAATGAAAGCCATCGGCATCGGAACGGCCCGGCTGCTCCCGTCGGCAGAGCTGACCATCCCAGGCTTCTCCGGCGTAATGCCGGACGCGCTTCTGGCGCAGTTGCTATAACACTTTTATCAGATTGATATGAATTCCTGACCGGCTCCCACGCCGTCAACGATTTCTGCGTCGTGACGCTTTCGAGCCTCTATCTCGATATCATCAAGGACCGCCTGTACTGCGACGGCGCGGATTCCGCCGCCCGCCGCTCGGCACAGAGCGCACTGTGGATCATTCTCGATGCCATGACGAAGGTCTTCGCGCCGATTCTTTGCGACGGCGCGGATTCCGCCGCCCGCCGCTCGGCACAGAGCGCGCTGTGGATCATCCTCGATGCCATGACGAAGGTATTTGCGCCCATCCTCGCGTTCACCTGCGACGAGATCTGGCTCCAGATGCCGCACCGTGACGGCGACGACGGCCGCAACGTGCTGCTGAACCAGATGTCGAAGCCGTATGCGGACTACGCGCTGTCTGACACCGAAATGGCCGTCTGGGAGACTGCCCGCGCTGTGCCGCCGTCTGCAAATCTCTCGGCGTTGTATTTGAATAAGCTGCACCGATACGCAACGTGCTGCTGAACCAGATGTCGAAGCCGTATGCGGACTATGCGCTCTCCGATGCCGAAATGGCCGTCTGGGAGACTGCGCTGCGCGTCCGCTCGGACGTCAACGGCGTTCTGGAAACGGCCCGCGCCGACAAGCGCATCGGCAAGAGCCTCGAAGCGCACGTGGCGCTGATCGCAGGCGACGAGGATGCAAAGGCCGCGCTGGACGCAGTCAAGTCCGTCGACCTGCCGGAAATTTTCATCGTCTCCAACGTCAGCACGAACGAGACTGCCCCCGCAGAGGGCGCCGTCGTCGGACAGGGCGTGAACTTCCCCGGCCTGACCGTCGCTGTGACCGAGGCGAAGGGAACGAAGTGCCCGCGCTGCTGGATGCACTCCGAAAGCCCCGACGAGCACGGCTTGTGCCCGCGCTGCGCCGCCGTCTGCAAGGCCCTCGGCGTTGTGTTTGAATAAGCCATATGAAAAAAACCGCGCCCGCCGCTGTATCAGCGGCGGGCGCACTATGTTTTTAAAGCACTGGCGCTTCGGTCAAATCCGGAACAGCCGTCTTGCGTTTTCTGCTGTTGCGGCAGCGGCAGCTTCTGCGGAAATGCCGCGAAGCGCCGCGATCTTTTTTGCCACGAACGGCACGAGGCTCGGGTCGTTGCGGCGGCCCCTGAACGGCTCCGGGGCCATATAGGGGCAGTCCGTTTCGATGAGGATGCGGTCCAGCGGGATCTTTTCCGCGACCTCGACCGCTTTGCGTGCGTTTTTGAACGTGACCACGCCCGTAAAGCCGATGTACCAGCCGCGCTTTACCAGCTCCTTCGCCATCTCATAGCTGCCGGAAAAGCAGTGGAACACGCCGGTCACGTCCGGGAAATCGCTGATGATGCGCAGTCCGTCCTCATGCGCCTCGCGCTCATGGATCACGACGGGAAGCGACAGCTCCTGCGCAAGCTTCATCTGCATCCGGAACGCCCGCTGCTGCACGTCTCTCGGAGGGTCTTCGTAGTGATAATCCAGGCCGATCTCGCCGATGGCCTTCACACGCGGGTCCTTGCACAGCGCGCGGTATTCCCCGATCCGCGCCTCGTCCACCTGCTCCGCGTCGTCCGGGTGGCTGCCGACGGCGGCCCAGATCCAGTCGTACTGATGGGCCAGCTCGACCGCGTGATGGGACGACGGGCCGTCGCAGCCGATCTCCATCATGCCGGTGACGTCCGCTGCGCGCATTTTTTCCACAATGTTCACAAAGTCCTGTGCAAAACAGTCCTCGCCCAGATGGGCGTGAGAATCAAAATACATCGCTTACTCCTTTGACGGCTTATTCTGCTCCAGCCAGATGAGCAGCACCGCGATGTCTGCGGGCGACACGCCCGAAATGCGGCTGGCCTGTCCGACGGACAGGGGGCGGATTTCGCTCAGCTTCTGCCGCGCCTCGACGCGCAGGCCCTGAATGGACAGATAATCGATCGACTCCGGCAGGAGCCTGCCCTCCTCGCGGGCAAATTCCTCGACCTGCTTCTGCTGGCGGGCGATGTAGCCTGCGTATTTCATGCGGATCTCGACGGCCTCGCGGATGACGGGCGGCAGCTCGGGCCGCTCCGGATCGAAGGGGGCCAGATCATCATAACTCAGCTGCGGCCGGCGCACCAGATCGGCAAGCCGCGCCGAGCCTTCGACCGGCGCGGTGTCATGCGCGCGGAGCATCTCGTTCAGCGCTTCGCTTTCTGCCGCGCCTGTGGCCTCCAGCCGTTTGATCTCCTGCGCGACCATGCGGTATTTTTCCTGCACGGCGGCATCCTGCGCGTCCGAGACGAGGCCGATGCGGCGGCCGATGGGCGTCAAGCGCTCGTCGGCGTTGTCCTGCCGGTGCAGGAGCCGGTATTCTGAGCGCGAGGTCATGATGCGGTACGGCTCGTTCGTGCCCTTCGTGACCAGATCGTCGATGAGCGTGCCGATATAGCCGTCGGAGCGCTTTAAGACCATCGGCTCTTCGCCTTTTATCTTCAGCGCCGCGTTCACGCCCGCGACGAAGCCCTGCACGGCGGCCTCCTCATAGCCGGACGAACCGTTGAACTGGCCCGCGCCGTAAAGGCCGGGGATCTTTTTGCTTTCGAGCGTCGGCAGAAGCTCGGTCGGGTCGATGCAGGCATATTCAATGGCGTAGGCCGGGCGCATCATCTCCGCGTGCTCCAGCCCCCTGATGGTGTGGAGCATTTCGAGCTGCACATCCTCCGGAAGCGAGGAGGAAAGGCCCTGAATGTATAATTCGTCCGTATACAGCCCGCACGGCTCGACAAACAGCTGGTGGCGGGACTTGTCCGGGAAGCGGTCGATCTTCGTCTCGATGGACGGGCAGTAGCGCGGGCCGACGGATTCGATCATGCCGTTAAAGAGCGGAGACCGGTCATGGTTGGCCTTGATGATCTCGTGCGTTTTTTCGTTCGTATAGGTCAGATAGCAGACCGCCTTGTTTTCCGGCGGTGTTTCGGTCGAAAACGAGAAGGGAACCGGGTACTGATCGCCGGGCTGCAGCTCCATCTGCGACACGTCGATTGAACGGCGGTTCACACGCGGCGGCGTGCCGGTCTTGAACCGGCGCATCCGAAGGCCGAGCGCAGCCAGCTGCTCCGCAAGGCCGATGCCTGCCTGCATCCCGTCCGGGCCGGAGGAATAGGCGCAGTCGCCGGTGATGACGCGTGCGTCCAGATACGTGCCGGAGGCGATCACGCAGGCCTTGACGGAATAGACCGCGCCGAGGCGCGTGACGACAGCGGACACATGGCCGTCCGTCAGGCGAAGCTGCGTGACCATGGCCTGCTTGAGATCAAGATGCTCCTGCCGCTCAAGCGTGCGCTTCATATCCTCCTGATAGCGCCGCCGGTCGGCCTGCGCGCGGAGGGAGTGGACAGCGGGGCCCTTGCCAAGGTTCAGCATCCGGTACTGGATGCACGAGCGGTCGGCAGCCTTTGCCATTTCCCCGCCCAGCGCGTCAAGCTCCCGCACCAGATGGCCCTTGCCCGTGCCGCCGATGGCGGGGTTGCAGGGCATGTTGCCGACGGCGTCCAGATTGATCGTGAACACGACCGTCTCCAGCCCCATCCGCGCACAGGCTAGTCCTGCCTCGATCCCGGCATGTCCCGCGCCGATCACGGCGATATCATACCGCCCAGCGTCAAATTCCATAGATATCCCTCCAATACGGGTGCTATTTTATCAGTAAATATACCCGATTGCAAGAAGTGTGGCCGCACGCGGAAAAAAATTCCGCCGCGACAGCGTTCGGCAGACTTTTCCCTCTGCGGGTGCTATCTTATAGCTACAGCTTATCCAATGCGAGCGCACTTCATATCCCTGGCAGCGGCCCAGGCCGCCGCCAAATCCCACAACCCCATCTTCCCCCGGCCAGAGCTGGCCGGGGGTCTTTTTTGATCGTGCGGTGCTGCCCTTAGCGTCAGTTGACAAGGGCACGCACGCTTGCGGGCCGGACTGGGCCGCCGTCTGCCGCGTTATCGTCCTTGACATACGCCACCAGTATGTCTGCGTCCTCTGCCTTGCAGACAACGCCCCAGACCAGCCGGCAAGTCCTTCGGAGTTTTTCACGGAGGATAAACGGCGGCTGGCCAGGCAGACGAGGCAGGCGGGCTGTCGCCCGCCAACGAGGATAACGACGCCAGACGTCGTTTTGCCCCGTGAAAAACCGTGTGTGCCCTTGTCAACTGACGCTACGCATACCCGTACATACCGCGCACGGAGACTTCTCCGGAGGCGACGGCGGCTTTTGTCCCGTCGGGGTAGGTAACGAGAAGGGCCGCCTCTTCGTCGATGCCGTCGGCGTGGGCGTAGGTCACGTCGTCGCCCCGGACGAGCTTGACGTCCTGTCCGATGGTGATGCAGTGGGCGGCAAATTCCCGCAGCCAAGCGTCTTTTTCGGTGAACAGGGCCTGCTCCAGTTCGCAAAGCGACCGGACGAGGGCGGCGGCGAGGCGGGCGCGGTCTGGCTTCTGGCCGGTAAAGGCCTCCAGACTGGCCGACATGGCGCTGACCTCCGGCGGCAGGTCGACGCGGGCGCAGTTGATGCCGATGCCAACGACGGCGTAGTCGACCTCGCGCGATTCGGCCTCGATGCCGATCTCGGTGAGGATGCCGCAGAGCTTTTTCCCGCCGAGCACAAGATCGTTCGTCCATTTGATATCGGGATACACGCCGCTGACCGCGAGGACCGCCCGTGCGGCGGCGACCGCAGCCATGGCCGTGAGGTGCATGAGCGCCTCCGGCTTTGCGTGCGGGCGCAGGATCACGCTGAAATACAGGCCGCCCGGCGGGGAGACGAAGGTGCGGCCCCGGCGGCCCCGTCCGGCAGTCTGGCAGCCGGTCAGGATGGCCGTGCCGTCCGGCGCTCCCTCGGTGGCAAGGCGCTTGCAGGCGTTGTTCGTGGAATCCACGCTGGGCACGACTGTCACCAGCGTCTGCCACGGATGGCCGGACAGGTGTGCACGCACAAGGGCCGTATCGAGCCGGTCTGGAACAGATGCGAGCGTATAGCCGCGCTTCGGCGCGGCGTCGATCCCATAGCCCTCCTGCCGCAGCTGGTCGATGGTCTTCCAGACGGCGGCGCGGGTCACGCCGAGGGTCTTGCAGATGCCCTCGCCGGAGACAGGCTCCTGCGCGTTCAACAGCATGGAGAGAACTTCTTCTTTCAACATGATAAATATCCCCTTGATTTTTCGTTCGGTTTCGTGTATTGTAAACCTGTTTTTAAATTTGGTTTACAAAAGGAGAGCTTCTTATGCAGCACAGAAAGACCTTGATGCTGGTTCTGACGGCACTGTTCGCCGCGCTGACGGCGATCGGCGCATTTTTCAAAATTCCCTTCGCGCTGGCGGCGATTTCGCTGCAATTCCTGTTCACAGCCATGGCCGGCATTCTGCTCGGCGCGGGCTACGGCGCGCTGTCGCAGGCCGTGTATGTGCTGATCGGACTGGTGGGCGTGCCGATCTTCGCGCTGGGCGGCGGATTTTCGTATGTTCTGCAGCCGACGTTCGGGTTCCTTCTGGGGCTGATCCCGTCGGCGTTTGTGATTGGGAAGCTGGCGAAGCGGCCCCTGACCTTCTGGGGGACGGCGCTGGCCATGCTTGCAGGGCTGGCTGTTCTGTATGCTATCGGCGTGCCGTATATGGCGCTGATCGCGAACGCGTATCTGGGCAAGGGGCTGACATTCTGGCAGGTCATCAAGAACGGTATGCTGATCTATCTGCCGGGCGATCTTTTGAAGATCGCACTTGGAAGCTTTTTGTGCGTCGCCATCACGCGGCGGCTGCCGCAGGTCTTCGCCGCGGCCTGATCTCCGCTTTTCCTTTATAGAATCACACTTTTTCCCGCTTGTCAACCTGCCGCATCAGCGGTTCTTGCTAAAAGCGCCCAAACAGGCGTATCCCGTTTCGTGCATTTTTCCGAATTGCGCCTTGACAGACACGCGGCAAACCGGTACAATGTAGGGTAGGATTTGTATGGCTGTAATGGGACTTGGGGAAGCTCATTGCGCTTTATGATTCAAGTCGCCGGAGTGCCGGCGTACCCAATACTGAAAACAGGAGGTGTGATTCGCAGTTTATGGAATTCAATACGCTATGCCTCATCCTTAGCATCGCAGCAGTCGTGCTCTGCGCGGTCTTCTTCGCGGCCGGCGTTCTGTACCGCAAAAAGGTTGCGGAAAAGCAGATCGGTTCCGCCGAAGAGGAAGCCCGGCGCATCATCAACGAAGCCATCAAGGGCGGAGAAAGCAAAAAGCGCGAAATGCTGCTCGAAGCGAAGGAAGAGATCCATAAATCACGCAGCGAATACGAACAGGAGGTCAAGGAGCGCCGCGCGGAAGTCTCCAAGCAGGAGCGCCGTCTGCAGCAGAAGGAAGAAGCCCTTGACAAGAAGGTCAATCTTCACGAGAAGAAAGAGGACGAGCTGGCCAAGAAGATCGCGGCCATCGACAAGAAGCAGGAAGAGGTCGACTCTCTCAAGCGCAGCCAGATGGAGGTTCTGGAAAAGATCTCCGGCCTGACGCAGGATGAGGCCAAGGCCTACATCCTCAAGGGCGTGGAAGACGACGTGCGCCACGAGACCGCGATGAAGATCAAGGAGATCGAGACGCAGATGAAGGAGGAGGCCGATCAGACGGCCCGCGAGATCATCGCCACCGCCATCCAGCGCTGCGCGGCAGACCATGCCGCCGAAACGACCGTCTCCGTCGTACCGCTGCCCAACGATGAAATGAAGGGCCGCATCATCGGCCGCGAGGGCCGCAACATCCGCACGCTCGAAACCATCACCGGCGTTGACCTCATCATCGACGATACCCCGGAGGCCATCACCGTCTCCTCGTTCGATCCCGTCCGCCGCGAGGTCGCACGGCTTGCGCTTGAAAAGCTCATCGCCGACGGCCGCATCCATCCGACCCGCATTGAGGACATGGTCGAAAAGGCCCGCCGCGAGGTCGACCACACCATCAAGGTCGAGGGCGAACGCGCCACGTTCGAAACGGGCGTGCACAATCTGCACCCCGAGCTGATCAAGCTCCTGGGCCGCCAGAAATACCGCACGTCCTACGGCCAGAACGTTCTGAACCACTCCATTGAGGTCGCGCACATTGCGGGCCTGATGGCGTCCGAGCTGGGCGTCGACGTGACGCTGGCAAAGCGCGCAGGCCTGCTCCACGACCTCGGCAAATCCGTCGACCACGAGATGGAAGGCAGCCACGTCCAGCTGGGCGTCGAGCTTGCCAGAAAGTACAAGGAGAACCCCGTCGTCATCAACGCCATCGAGGCGCACCATGGCGACGTTGAGCCGCAGACCGTCATCGCCTGTCTCGTGCAGGCAGCCGACGCGATCTCCGCTGCACGCCCCGGTGCACGCCGTGAGAACGTCGAGAACTATATCCGCAGGCTCGAAAAGCTCGAAGAGCTGACGAACTCCTTCCCCGGCGTTGAGAAAGCCTACGCCATTCAGGCCGGCCGCGAGGTCCGCGTAATGGTCAAGCCCGAGGAGGTCACAGAGGACAACATGATCCTTCTGGCCCACGATCTTGCCAAGAAGATCGAGTCCGAACTCGAATACCCCGGCCAGATCAAGGTCAACGTCATCCGCGAAACAAAAGCAGTCGAATACGCAAAATAAAACCAGCAGCGCCCGGATAGACGGGTGTCCGTAAAACAGTTAATCCTCCGTATGGCTTAGACCATGCGGAGGATTTGTTTATGTCTAATCTTCAAACTTG
>HF990634.1:9205-24146 GCA_000432135.1 Firmicutes bacterium CAG:124 | reverse complement strand
CTTCGGCGGTTGACTGACCAGATTTTTGACGACAAATCGGCAGACAAAAACCCACCGGCTACATGTGCCGGTGGGCGCAAAAAGACAAACTAAGCACCGATCTTTAGGAAGCTGATCTGCTGGATGCAGCGGCGTTTGCTCTCAAGCGACGGATGAACGTACAATTTCAGTGTTGTCTTGATATCCGCGTGTCCCAACATTTCGCTAATGCTTTTGATATCCGCGCCGTTTTCAATATAGCGTGTGGCAAATGTATGCCGAAGGGCGTGGAACCCCCGGTGATGGATGCCGCAGCGCTTCAAAAGCACCGTAAACTGATACTGGCAGGTACGCGGGTCCATGGGCTGGCCAATCTGCCCGGTCATAATATAGGCGTCAGACGGTAGCTTTGCCGTCGCTTTTTTCAGGAAAAGCAGCAACTCCGGGTGCAGGGGCACGATCCGCTCGGAACTGTCGCTTTTGGGCCGCTGCACAAGAAGCTGAGACTTGCCGTTCAGCGTGACCCGCTGCACAGAGCGGCAGACCTGAACCGTTCCAGCCAGATAGTCGATATCACAAACGCGCAGCGCACAGACCTCGCCCACGCGCAGACCTGCGTGTAACGCCAGCATAACGGCAAGACTGATTTTCTTTGACGGCAATAGGGCTTTTCCCAGCACGGCCAGCTCCGTGTCGGAAAGCACCTCGACCTTTTTCTGCGTATAGACAGGAAGACGCGCGTTCAGCGCGTCACAGACACAGTGATATTCTGCTTGAGCAAACCGGAGGGCTGACTTTATCAGAACCGCCACATCCCGCACGGTCTTTGGAGACAGGCCGCCTTTTCCGTCCAGCCGCCCGTGATTCTTCAAATGCCGCAGGAAGTCAGAAAGTCCTTTCGCCGTCAACTTTGAAACAGGCGTCTGCCCAAGCTGCGGAAGAATGTGCCGTTCGATCATGAAGCGGTATCGTTCGCGCGTGGAGGGTTTCACATCCGCCTGCGCAAGATACCGCGCAAAAAGCTCTTTTACCGTCAGATCACAGGCTGCGGCCGGCTCCTTTGCCAGCGCCTGAATTGCCGCCATCTGCTTTTTCTTGACAATATCATGCGTTTTCCCATAGACAGACTTGTACTTCGCCCTGCCATCCGGCAGACGCATTGCGATATAACGCCCTTCCCAGCGGCCATCCTTGCGGCGGTAGATGTTTTCTCCGTACCTAGGCAACTGCTTCACCTGTCCTTTTACCAGAATCATGACGGCAAATACAAGGCAATATCGTTTCGCATTGGCTCCCGCACATCCGGATACCCGTGCAGTGAGCGCAAAACATAACACAATTTGCAGAAAAACAGGGAACTCTTGTCTGAAATCAGATTGACTTTTCCCTATCTGCCTGTATAATAGAGACGAGAGCAGAATATCTTGGTTTTTTTCTTTCGCGTAAAGTGGGACACTTTACGAAAGAAACCTTGCCGTACATATGGCTTAGGGTACCACAAAGTTAGAAACTCGATTCTGCGATTTTACAATTTCATATTGTTGGTTTTTGTTTGCTGAGGATGTGTAATCACAGGTCGCGGCCGGTTGGACTGAGCCTGTGATGAAAGAGGAAGACTGTGCGCATTGGGAGTGTGCGCGGCTGCTCGCCCGGAGCCGTAAGGATGAGCAAGATTCCAAAGTGCTCCGCGGGGAAGCGTAAGACAGCGCTTGTTCGCGGGTCATGTGGCCGAAAGGCCGCCATTGTGGGGATTCCCATGAGAAGGTAGGAATCAGAGCGCGGATGCGATCTGCATCCATAGTCCGAGTCGGAAGAATTGCTATTCTCGCTGCATGGGATTCTGTCTGGTTTATGATCCCGCGACGTGCAGGAGGCGAACGAAAACGTATGGTAGGCAGCACGATGATCTGCTTATCGTACTTGGCACGGGCGTCAATTTGTTTCCCCTTTTACGGGCAAATTGCGCCTTTTTTGTGTCAATCCAGATTATCCCACCATAGGGGTAGTATGCGAAAAAGTACGACAGGAGGAGCATCATGCACGACGAACAGCAACGCCAGCCGGACGCGCGCACCCAGCAGGTATTGAATCGCGTCAGGCACATCATCAACAAGAAGAACACCCAGTTTATTCTCGACCACCAGCACGACAGCCTTGCGGCGCTGTCGCTGTACCTGCGGGACTGCATGGAGGACATCGGCCATCCGCCCGCGCGGGTGGAAGTTATCGGCGGCGATTTCTTGGAATACCGCTTTGGCTCGTGGCAAAAGGCGCTGCGCAGCGTCTACGACGGCAAAGCCGCCGAATTCCTGAAAAATCCCCCGGCGTTCGCGAACCGGAAGATCGTGCGCGACCTCTGCGCGGCAGCGGGGGTGCAGCTATGAAGGACAAGCCGTTTTACTATCAGGATAACCGGGCGCTGCACGAACGGAAAATGAACGAGGCCGCGCGGTTGGAGATTTCCCGCCGGAACATCGAATTCATCTTGGAGCACCAGAAGGATTCGGCGGCAGAGCTTGCAAGGTACCTGCGGCGATGTCAGGCGGAGCTGGGGCACGTCCCGGCGCAGTCTGAAATTCTCGGCGGCGATCTGCTGGCCCTTCGCTTCGGCTCATGGGTCAACGCGCTGGAATACAGCGGCTTTTCGGTCAGCACTGGCCCGGCCGTGAGCAATTTCCCGCTGGAACGGACAGCGCTGTTCCAAGCGGAGTACGAACGCCAGTCCGCGATGCACGCGCAGGCGAAAAAAGACCGCAAAAAAGCGGCCGAGGCCGCCCGGCGAGAGCAGAAGTCCGAGAAAAAGAAAGCGAAAAAGGCGGCAGAAGCCGCGGGAGGCGCTGAATGAGCGGCGCACAGGGCAGGTTTGACGGCGGACAGGTACGGGAACGGATCATCCGCACGCGCGTCAACGCGGCGCTGGCCGATCTGCCGCCTGCCGTGCGGAAGCTCCGCTACGACGAAGAATACAAGCGGCAGACGGAGCTTTACAATCAGGAACGCAAGGAGAAACGGCGCGCCAGAAGCGCGCGAAACTCATAACGGATACGATCTGTTCGGGAACAGATTTGTATAGGCCAGCGGCCCCATCCCCCTGGGGCGGCTGCCGACGCGCCGGGAGGCGCACCGAGTCTCCCCGGCTCTGAATTGGGAACGCAGAGCCGGGGAACCCCCAAACGCATATCCTGCGCACCATTTGTTGTCTACAGTCTTCGGCTGTGACATAAACCCGGTACAGCACTGTTTCTCGGCTGTATTGGGAGAACGTGAGAAACGAATCTTTGCGAAAAACGAAAGGAGTTTCAGGTTATGAAACGGACAAGCAGAGTTTTAGCGATTCTTCTGGCACTTGCAATGCTGCTCAGCGTAACAGCATTTGCAACAGAAACCGCTGCATCGTGGTCGGTCTTTGGCGGTAATGCCGATCATAATGCCGTGGTAGGCAAAGCACCCACTACCGATGTTACGGTAACAGCACTTAAACTTTTAAAGCCGGACAGCGGTTGGGATGGCGTTGACACCGTTCCGCTCATGCAGACGGTTGGCAACGTAACCTACGCTTATGTTCTCTATGATGGACACGCAGATGGATGCACACTTGCAAAGATCAATTGCAGCGCAAATACACCCTATGTCGTTTGGCACAAGCAGCTTGAGAGCAAAAGCGGGTTCCAGCTCTCCACGCCGCTGCTGGTGCAGGGAAGCAATGACAACAGCGAAGCAGATGATGTGATCTATGCGGCAAGCAACAGCGGTGCTGTTTATAAGATCACAGGTCTTCAGGCAAGCGACACCGATGCAACCGGTGTGGAAGCCACAAAGATTTACACCGTCTCGAAGGGCCAGATCAACACTCCCATTGTGAGTTATGGCGATTATATTTATTTTGGCACTTGGGTTGGCAATGGCACCATTGAAGGCAGCACAGAGCCGGGCCGTTATTACCAGGTGCAGGTTGCAAACGTTCCGAGTACCTCGAATGATAGTTACCCGGTTCAGTCTGTATCCTCCATTTACAAGGGCTTCTACTGGGGCGGTGCAGTTGCTGTTGGCGAAAAGGTTTACTTCTGCGGCGACGGCGGCTATCTCTATTATCGTCCCATGGGAGACGGCTTTGGCACAACGGCGGATACGGATATCTATGCCACCAGCATCTCTTTGCCCAGCGTTGATGGAAATGCCGCTGGCGATGTGCGCTCTACCATTATGACCAAGGACGGAAAACTGTATTTTGCGTCCAAGGGCAGCAGCATCGGTAATGTTTATTGCTACACTATTGGCAGCAACGGCGTACCGGCATTCTCGTGGGGCGCGAAGCTGAGTTGCACAATTGGTAACGATACATATTCCGGCAACTGCACTTCCACGCCTGTTATTGCAGATAGCGGCAATATCTATGTCGGTTTCTACAGTGGCTTTAGCGCGGGCGGCCTGATGAAGATTACCGCTCCTACCTCTGGCACACTTGGAACAGCCAGCCTGATTACAGTAGAGGGCGCGGCATTTACGCAGCCTGTGCAGTGCACTCCGGTCGTATATACGGACGATGGCATGGATTATTTCTACTTCAATACGAACTCCGGAACTGGCGCTGGCTATTGTTTTGCGGTTCTTCCTGACGAAACAGACGCTGTAGAGATGTGGAAAACTGACAATGATACCTATGCTCTTGGAGGAATGGCAATTTGTAATGGTTATGCCGTATTTGGAAACGACTATAACCACCTCTATATTGTGAAGTAATTCAAAATAGCTTTATGCCATAGGTAAACCCGGCAGGCGGGCAAGCCGCAGACCCCAACTTGCCCGCCTGCTTCCACAATGGATATGAGCCTTACCACTATTGTAATACTGAGGACAGGCTCATTGTTGAGGTTAGAGTATATGAGAAGAAGTATCGCTGTACTTCTGTGTATTCTGCTTGTGCTATCGCTGCTACCCATTCAGATTTTTGCATCTGACAACGATTGCGCTTTTACAGTCGAAGGAATTCCTGAAAGCATTGATTATAGCGTTAAAGCAGTTTATACAGACACGAAAAAGAATACTGAAGATTATTCCATCACGAATGGACAATTTCCGCTAAAAAAAGATGGAAAATTTTTTTATCAACTGGTTTTTTCACTTCCAAAAGTGGCGGGATTGGAACTGAAAAATGTAGCATTTAAGGATTATAAGCTGTCAGCGGATAACTCATCCATTAGCTTTACAGGGAACGGAATCAGGGCGCAGATGCGATGGGCCGAGGATGCACAGAATTATACTGTTGGCATATATTGCACACTTGCCATGGAAAAATTCTGTACCCCTGCTGCCCAGTATATAGATGGAAGTAGCTTTACTTTTGCCATTGAAGAAAAAGAAGCCAATCCGAGTACGGCATCCTCTAAAGCAATACCTGACGCAGAGTGGAAAGATAATATCAACACCACATACTATGGAAAAGATGAAGATGGTGCTGATAAATGGAAGGTATCGGCTGACATTATTCCGGATGCGCAGAACTTTGACTACTGGAGCGCTGCAACGAATGATGGAAATCCATACGATTTAGGCGGGCATGAAAAGGAAAATCCATTAAAGTTGTCGCTGAAGGCAGATGTGATTTTCACTCCGCATTTCAAGCCAATGGATATTTCCCTCTTGGGTAACTTCAAACTCAATGAGATCTATGTTGGAGCCGACCCGACCAACGGACAAGTAACGCCCGAAATTGTCCAGAACCAGACACCGAGCCTATATTCCAAGCTAATCACGGACAGCAGTTGTGTTTGCTATCTGACATTTTCGCTCCCAAGCAATTTGCCGGAAAACGATACAGCTAAATTCGTAGTGCGCCTTTACTCTGGCAACAGTGTGGACGAAAGTAAGGCGCTCGGACGCACGGAATTCATTGCCAACAAGCTGAATGCTGGCAATCATTATTTCAAGATGCGTCTGGACGATATCCCCAACGACATGACGCAGATCACGGCTGCGGTCGATTTTTCCTCCGATGCCGGTGTACGGGAAACACAGACACGAACCTATGACCTGCCCGCTACCATCCTGAACACCCGCAAGGGCGATGCTCTGCGCTATGTGGAAAATGCAAAGGGCTATATCACAATGGCAGCCGCAGGTGTGGACAATGTGACAGGTCATCTCAATCTGGTCATGAGCGATGGCAGCGGCCTGTTCACACTGGAAAAAGGAAACCTGTCCTTTACCAGCTGCGACGTTTCCAGCCTACATCAGCTGAGCCAGGTCAAGGCGCTTGCATCCGCAGACGACGGTACGGTCTGGGCCTATATTGCTTCTGAGGACAAGCAAGATCTGCCCACTCCTTCCGATGGCTACGCCTATAACGAAAGCTATACCTACACGGTCGGCTATCTCGCTTCCTACGATGGCGAGACGTGGACGCTCCTTTCAGATAGCAAGGTCTATGATCTCAACGAGAATGGCACGGAAGCAACCTGCTATGCTGCCGATCTCGGCGCGATCATCCCGCTGGAGGACGGCGTTGTCGTAGCGAAGGATAAGACGTGGACCGGCAGCAAATGGGCGAACGGCGGCCACGGCAAGGATAAGCTGATCCAGATGGACGGCAAGACCTATGCTGCGGACAGCAATGGTGTTTATGTTTTTGATGCTGACAATCAGACGTGGCAGACGCTCACGACGAAAGTAACGGCTGGACAGTATGACCAGCTGAACGCCGCAAACGGAAAGATTGCGATTTCGGCAAACAGTGACAATAGTACCTCGCCGAGATACACCCATATGACAATTTTGTCTATCGACAGCAAAACTACAGAAAAAGTTGATACGACAATTTTCGGAACAGGTGGTGCAGGGTATCTCGTTATCAACAGCACCGGTCTCAGCTATGATGGGGCTCCGTATTATTACTATTCCGGCCCGGTGTACAACGGAAACGACGACCGAATGACAGTTCTCTGCCGCTACGAGGGCGAAGATGAGAATGCTGAATGGATTCGTGTCAAGGAAGCTGCATTCTGGTCGGAAGATGAAAACCCGAATCAGTTTACAACAAAGAGCCGCCCCGCAGCAATCAATGTATGTATGAACGTACTTCCCGGTGTTACGCTGCACGGCGAAACCTTCGGGCATACGAAACAAAGCGGATCACTCTATTTAGAGACTGCATCTACCACAATCACCTTTGACCCCAACGGCGGCACACTGAACGGTGCGGAATCTGTCACGGGTCAGATCTACAGTGAGATCCCGGTCAGCGTCCAGACGACCGCCGCGCGCGACGGCTATGTGTTCAGCGGCTGGAGCTATGACACCGAAGGCAAGACCACCTGGACGAGCAATGACACGGTATTCCCCGCAAAGGACATCACGCTCTATGCCAAGTGGATTGACCCCAGCGAGGTCGACGACCCGCTGGCCTACCACCGCCAGAGCGCACTGGAAAGCCTGAAACGCCAGTACGAGAAGTACAGCAAGTCTGACTACTCCGAAGAAAACTGGGCAAAGCTCGAGCAGGCGTATCAGGACGGCATCAAGGCGATCAATGAAGCCCCCGCCGCCGACGGCAAGTACATCGAGGACAATATCATCGCCGAGCTCAACAAGGCATTGCAGGCGATGGGTGCGATCAAGCCCGACCGCGCAGGCAAGATCGACATTATCGTCTCTCTGGACGCGCAGACGCTCGGCCTCGGCTACTACATTGATCCGACCATCGTTACGGTGGACAAGTACACGCAGGCCAGCTATGTGATCACCGATCTCATCAAGCAGACGATCAAAGAGAGAGACAAGATGGATCTGGAAGGTGCGACCGTCGATCACGTCAGCGAACCGGACGTCAATCCTCCGTATGCCTACATGATGACGGGCACCGAAGCGAACAGTTTCTATCTGGCGCAGGTATATTGGCCGGATCAGAGCAAGGCCAAAGTCGCGGAATACATTAAAAAGGCCGCGACCAGCAAAATTACCGAGGAAGGTTATAAGGATGGCAAATACCTCGGTGAGTTTGACTATTGCGAAAAGTCCGGCTGGATGTACTCCATCGCGGATCGCATGACAGGCAATCCTTCCTTCCCCGGCGTTGGCGCTGCGGACTGGAGACTGTCTGACGGCGAAGTCATGCGCTGGCAGTTTACGGTCTGGGGCTACGGTGCTGACCTGAATGCGGATAACTCCGCATGGGGCCAGCCCAGCATCACCGGAAACAGCGGCGACAAGACCGAACTGACCGTCATGATCGCAGAACTGCGTCAGGTCTACGGCGACAAGCTGCTGCGGAACAACAAAACATATTTCGATATTTATCGGGATGTGCTCTGCAACCCGCTTGCCACGCAGGAAGAACTCGACGCGGCTGTCGCAAAGCGAAGCCAGATCGAGGAAGAACTGAAGGATGCTTATGCAGCTGAAAATGCCAAGGATCTGATCGAAGCTATCGGCACCGTCACACTGGAGCGCAAGGCCGCCATCGAAGCAGCCCGCGCAGCGTATAATGCGCTGACCGAAGAGCAGCTTGCCATCTTCAACGAGCTCTATCCTGACCATCTGAAGATCCTCACCGACGCGGAAGCGCGCTATGAGGAACTGAAGAAGCAGGCCGAGCAGGAGGAGATCGATAAGGCTGCGGCGCAGGAAGTTATTAAGCTGATCGATGATATCGGCGGTGTTGAGTCCGTCACCGGCAGCAGCGGCCCGAAGATCAGAAAGGCCCGCGCAGCTTATGACGCACTGACCGATGCGCAGAAGAAGTACGTTACCAACTATGATGTGCTTGTTGCCTGTGAGGAAGCGTTCGACGCGATCCCCAACCCGGTCCCGACTCCTGTCACTCCGTCGAAGCCGAGCAAGCCGAAGGACGACAAGCCCACCACGGGTTCCTCGTTCACGGATGTCCCGGCTGGCAGCTGGTATGAGGATGCTGTGAAGTATGTTTCTGAAAAGGGCCTGATGAACGGCACCTCCAGGAACGGCTTCAGTCCGAACGCCACCACCACGCGCGGCATGATCGTTACGATCCTTGCCCGTGTCGAGGGCGTCAACACGAACGGCACTCCGTGGTATGCGGCAGGCCAGAAGTGGGCGATGGACAACGGCATTTCCGACGGCACGAACATGGTCGGCGAGGTCACGCGTGAGCAGCTGGCGGCCATCCTGTACCGCTACGCGAAGCAGAAGGGCTATGACGTGAGCAAATCCGCCGCCCTGACCGCCTTCTCCGATGCGGACAAGGTCAGCGGATACGCGGCAGAGGCCATGCAGTGGGCAGTCGCCGAAGGGCTCCTTCAGGGCTCGAACGGCAAGCTCAATCCGCAGGGCTCCGCCACCCGCGCACAGGTCGCGACCATCCTCATGCGCTTCATGGAAAAAATCGAAAAATGAAACACGCAGTCCAACATTCTAAATTGAATATTGGATAACCACCCCAAGCTGGGCGGTACCCCACGCGAAAGCGTGGGGTACCGTGCGGCTTATTCGTGCGTTTAAGGGAACTTCTTAAAAGTACGAATAAGCTGCACAAAATGCAGACTTTTTTAAGGGGGAAGCCCTTTTCCCGGAGGGCGAACACACATGAAAAAATTTCTTGAAAGGTACCCATGGGTGCAGCAGGCCGGCTGCGGCGTACTGATCTGTGCGCTGCTGCTGAGTATCTGTCTGCCGCTCATGGGCATGCGGTCGGCCGAGCCGGACAATCCCATCCTGCAAGCCGCGCCGCAGGAGATCACCGTCCTGCAAGCAGGACAGGCGCCCGGTCACGCCGGAAACGGCGAAGCGGAAAGCACCGGCGCAGCCGGTTCGGGCGGCAGCGCCGACAGTACGCTGGCCGGCGAACAGGAGCAGCCTGACCCGGAGGAAACGGAAAACCAGACCGAGCAGGGGCAGGACACTCAGCCGGAGCAGCAGCCGCAAGGCAAGCCCCAGCAGGAGGTCCTGGCCGATGCCGCCATCGGCACGAATACGGATTCCAACAAGGGCGACGAGGGTGAGGAAGCCGGGGATACCGGCGAGACGGACGAGGATCTGCCGGAAACAGAACTCGACCTCGGCGCGCTGCTGACGTGGTACAAGTACGGCTCACAGGCAAGCTCCATGGTCTGTGCGCCCGGAGAGTCTGTCGGCAAGCGTGTATTGCTTGCCCAGCTTGACCGCGGCAGACTGCGCTATGAGCTGAACCTCACCGGTCTCGACGCGGAAGATGCAAAGATCACCGATGTGCGGGTTGCCGTGGGCAACGGCGTATCGCAGAAAGCGGAAACGCGCGGTGTGCTGGACATGACGCTGCCGGACGGTGCAGAGTTTCAAAACTATATCCTGACCGTGCAGGCCCATGCCGTACAGAAGAACCAGAAGGGTGAAACCGTGGAGACGAACGTTGACTTTTCGTTCGTGCTGCGGCTGGAAAGCGGCATTGACCTCGATTTGCAGCTCACATGGCAGCCCAACGGTCAGGCCACCTGCCCGGCCAACGGCTCTGTCAATCGCACGGTCAAGAGCGACACGCTGACAGACGGAAATTTCGCATACGCGCTGCAATTCCTCGGCGAAAGTGCGGATGACGCGACGATCCGCACGGCGGAATACTGGGCGACGGATGGTGAGCGCGGAACGCTCTCGGAGTCCGGCGAGATCCAGATGGCCGCCGCAGACGGCAAGGACACGGAAACATACTATCTCGCCGTGACCGCCGAGGTACTGGGACAGACCATCGGCTATACGTTTGTCGTGACATATGAGGACGGCCTTGACCTCCAGCTCCAATTCACATGGTATGAAAAATCCGTCACGTCGCAGACCGTTCTCTGCGACGCGGACAAGCGCGCGGCGCTGACCATCAAGCACAACCAGATCAACAACAGTGAGCTTCTGTACAAGCTCGGTCTGACCGGCAGGAGCGCACAGGACGCGCAGATCACAAGCGCCAGCTTCAATGGCGCGGCCATGAGTACGGACAACGGCTCTGCAAGGCTCGAATCTGCCGAGAATGGCGCATCGTATACCGTCCTTGTGACCGCAGCGGTCAAGGAGCGCACGGTGAACTTCACGGTCACCATCCGCTACCAGAGCGACGTGAGTATGGAAATGTCCTACACAGTCATGGAGGACGGCGCACAGAAGCCCTGCGTGCTGACGTGCGAGAATAAGAAGACTGTCAACGCCGACCCGGTCTATGACGACCAGCTGACGGACGGATTGCTCACATATACGTTCGCCATCCGCGGCGAGGAAGCGTCGGACGTGACCATCCAGTCTGTAAAGTGCTACCAGTCCGGCAGCTTCAAAACGATCACGCTCCCGGCCCCCAGCGGCAGTGTCACGCTGCTTCTGAATGAGGACAAAACCGGCGACAACACCTTCACAGTCACGGCTGCAAGTTCAGGCGGCGACAGCTATACGTTTGTATTCAACGTTCCCTATAAGCACAGAGGCGAAAACAAGGTGCAGATCAAAACGAACCTGCGCGACGGTGCGACCATAACCAACGGGCAGGAGGTCAACCTGACCGTCGAAGCCTGGACAGAGGACGCTGCGGGCAACCGCGTCAGCCACATCCTTGCCACCGGCACGGAGACAAAGCTGACCGTTCAGCTGGACGGCAAAGACGTGCAGTTTGAAAGCACCTCCGGCTATGTGCAGCAGTATCTGCTTATCCCGGAAAATCTGGACGAGGGTGACCGGAACGAGCATACGCTGTATATCTATGCTGAGGACGAAAAGGGCAACTACGGCAAGCTGACCCTGAAACTCATCGGAAAACGTACCGAAGCGGGTCAGAAGATCGGCACGGCCAGCATCTACATCGACATGAGTGTGCTGGGTCTCGGCGTTCGCGGGCCTATCAGTTATGATGTGCTGTCCAAGGAGCCTGTCTCCTATGTGATCGCCAAGGCCATCTGGGACTATGACGCGGGCGACCCGTTCGGCACGGCGGCGAACAGCTTCCACTGGCCGGCCAGCCGCTGCGCCAACAGCGGTACGCTGGATACCGGCTTCTATTTACAGACCATGGACGACGGGTCCGGCCTTGGCAGCCGCGCGAACGCACTCAGCGGCAACTGGAGTCAGTTTGGCAGCACGCAGGATGAAATTCTTGCCGGGATCGACAGCCATTTCGGCGCGGGCAGCAATGAGGCAATCCTCTGGCGCTGCATCTACCGCAACGGCATCCCGCTATCCAGTACAAGCACCGGCATCGGTGAGTTTGATTACACAATGGGTTCCGGCTGGATGTACTCCATCGGCGGTGCGGACTTCTACCCCGGTTCGCCCATGTCCGGCTATTACCTGCAGGACGGTGATACGCTGACGCTCCGCTACACACTGGCCTACGGCTGGGATGTCGGTACAGGTGAGAGCGGCTACGGCAATAACGTGGGCTACTGCATTACCTGCATGAACGGCAGCTGGTCGGTTCATCACAGCTATGAGACGGTCACGGCGGAGGATGGTACGACAAAGTACGTCTGCCGCAGCTGCGGCATGGTCGAGGGTTGCCCGCATGAGCATAAGGAATATCAGAATCAGGGCGACGGCACATGTGTACAGGTTTGCAAGGACTGCGGCGAGAAGATCGGCGTGCCGCGCGCACATGAGCTGGAATATACCGCAGACGAGGGGGCAGATACGCATACCGCCAAGTGCAAAAACTGCGGCTTTACCGAGCGGTCCCCGCACGAATGGAAAGAGCTGACCGACACAGCCACCTGCACCGAAGCGGGCGTGAAGACCTTCAAGTGTGAGATCTGCAATGCGCAGAAGGAAGAAGAATCTCCCGCAGCCGGGCACAAGCCGCAGAACGTGTGGATCGTTGATGAGGATCATAAGCACCACTATCAGGAATGCCAGATCTGCCACGAAAAGCTGATGGACACCTACGACGTGCATCACTATGACCCGTATGGCGACGATTGGCAGTGCAGTGTCTGCGGCCAGATCCACGGCTTTGACTGTGACGGCACACTGGTGCCGGATGCGGCGCAGTCTACCTGCAAACATCTGGTGGGGTACTGCTCGGACTGCGGCCTGCTGTTGGAGAAATTCGGCGCACTGGGCGAGTTTGCGGACTACCATACGTTCAGCGAGGGCGTCTGCACGACCTGCGGCGCAATAGACCAGACCTACACGCCGCCGACCGACCCTGACCCCACCCCGGACCCGAATCCGGGCGGCGATGATTCCGGCGGCGGAAGCGGCGGAAATCCCGGCGGAGACGGCGACGGCGGAGATGATTCCGGCAGCGGCGCTGGCGGCGATCCCGGAGGCGGCGGCTCTGACAGCGGAGGCGACGGTACCGGAGACACCGGTGGAGATCTGTAACAGAACAAAAAATAAAGGAGCAGCTTGCTATGAATACAAAAATCAACGAGATTTTACAGGAGATCGAGTCCGTTATCGTCGGCAAGAATGAGATTGTCGAGAAGATTTTAATGGCAATTCTGGCGCAGGGCCACGTTCTCATGGAGGACGTGCCGGGCGTCGGCAAGACCACAACAGCCATGGCCTTTGCAAAGGTCCTTGGGCTTGAGACGCGCCGCGTACAGTTTACGTCGGACACCGTGCCGTCGGACATCATCGGCTTCTCGGTCTATGACAAAAAGGCAGACGAGTTTGTCTATAAGCCCGGCGCGATCATGACGAATCTGCTGCTGGCGGATGAGATCAACCGTACCTCCAGCAAGACGCAGTCCGCGCTGCTCGAAGCGATGGAGGAGCACAAGGTCACGGTGGACGGCAAGACGTATGATTTGCCCGACCCGTTTATCGTCCTTGCCACGCAGAACCCGGTTGGTTCTGCCGGTACGACGATGCTGCCGAACTCCCAGCTTGACCGCTTCCTCATCCGCGTCAGCATGGGCTACCCCGACCATAAGAGCAGCGTCAACATCCTCCGCGACCGCCATGTGGATAATCCCCTTGACCGGGCATATGCCGTGGTCAACAAGGAAGAACTGCTGGGACTGGTGCAGGACGTGCGAAAAGTGGATATGCGCGACGCCGTTCTGGACTATGTGACCACGCTCGTGGAAAAGACCCGCACCCATCCGCAGGCCGCGCTCGGCGTCAGCCCGCGCGGTGCATTGGCGGTTTGCCGGATGGCGAAAGCGTATGCGTATCTCAACGGCCGTGATTTCGTCATGCCGGAGGACGTGGCCGCGATCTTCCCGGACGTCTGCGCGCACCGTCTGATGCTGAGCAGCAAGGCCCGCATGATGGAGGAAAAGCCGGAATCCGTTCTGGCTGAGATCCTCAAGACAACGGATATGCCGGTGCTGAAAAAATGAAAATAGTACGAAAATTCGTCTGGCTGCTGCTGACGATAGGGCTTATCGCTCTAACCGTCCAGACAGCCAGCCCCATCGCGCTCGGCATCGCCGCCTGCATGGTGCTGCTGCCGCTGGTCTGTTTGCCGGTCAATTTGTACGCGGCGAAAAAGCTGAAACTGGCGGTCAGGCTGCCTGTGAATCTCCGCAAAAGCGAGAGCGGAACGGCAGAGCTGATCGTGCAGAACCCAACATGGCTGCCGGTCTGCCAGATTGTCTGCCGTGTACGGCTGGAGAACCAGTTGAATGGTGAGACGCAGACCGTGAATGTGAGCAGCGGCATCTGGCCGAAGGGCAAACGGACGATGAAGATTGCACTTCAAAGCCCGTGGTGCGGACGCATTCGCTTGGCCGTGGAATCCGCCCGTTTGTATGACTGCTTCGGTCTCATCGGCGTGAAAACGCGGCCTGACGCGCACAGCGCCTGCGTCGTGCAGCCGGATACGTTTTTGCAGACGCTGGTGCTATCCCCCGCTGCGGCGCACATCGACGATACCGAGGATTATTCCAACGAGCGGCCCGGCTATGACCTGTCTGAGATGTTCCAGATCCGCGATTACGTTCCCGGCGACAGCCAGCGGCAGATCCATTGGAAGCTCAGCCACAAATATGACAAGCTGATCGTCAAAGACCCGCCGCTGCCGATCACGCGCTCTGCG
>HF990634.1:0-9176 GCA_000432135.1 Firmicutes bacterium CAG:124 | reverse complement strand
GTTTTCTGGGAGCGCACAGAGGAAACCCCCACTGCCGCCCGCACCGACGCGGAAGCCGAGATTGTCGTCTCCGTCTGCCGGAACCTTCTTTCCCAGTCCGTGCAATTCACGGTCGGCTGGAACGAGGAATCCACGGGCCGCTGTGTTTTCCAGCAAATTCGCGACATGGACGACCTCATCGGCCTGCTTCCGCGCCTGTTTACGGCAAAAGCGACAACCGGCGTCAGCGGTGCGTCGCTGCTTCTCCAAGAGGTACCTGCTGGAAGCTGGTCGCATCTGATTTACGTTTCCGGTGAACAGCAGGTGGAAACGGAGCAGCTTTCGTCCATCGGGCTGCTGACCGCGCTTGTCTGCGGTGAGCAGTTCAATGAGAAAGATTACGCCGCGCAGCTCTCCGAGCTGGAACTGTAAGGAGGGCCGATATGAAACAAAAAACTTTGACTGGCCTGCGGGCTGGCGTTTATCGGGAAAGCAGCAATCAAAAAAGTGCGCTGCTTGACCTCCTTGCCAGCGTCTTGATTTTCCTCGCGCTTGCCGCAGTTTGTTACACGGTAAGCGGCTTCTCTGCAATGCTCTGGCTGCTGGGCGCGGGTATTCTGACTTGCATTGCAGCCGCAATCATCCGGCATTTCCAAAAAACGAAGCTGCTGTTCCCCATTCTGTTGGCGGCATTGCTTCTCGTTGTCCTGTTCGCGCGGAACCCGCTTCTAAGCGGTTTCGGCGCGGCTTGGAATACACTGCGCGGCCTTTGGGCGGCGGAAAAAGGCATCCTCCTGCCGCTGGCGGAAACAAACGGCTCCGGCCTCTGGCTGGCTGGGATCGTGAGTGGCATTCTGCTTGCGATGGTGAGTGTCGCGCTCTCGCGCCCTGCGGTGGGTGGGTGCCCCCCCCCCGCGCCCCCCGACACTGACGGCGGTTTTACTGGCAGCCTTGAGTGTAGCGGCAGCATTCATGCAGCCGGGCTTCCTGCTCCTTGCAGCGGCAGCGATTGCTCTTCTGATGCTGACATGGCAGAAAAACAAAAACGCCGTCTCGGCGGCGAGCTTCCTGATTGTGGGCGTGATCGTGGCGGGCATAGCCGCAATTTCTCTGCAAACAGGCACGATGCAGGCCCTTTCGGAAAATGCGAAGAACGCTTTGCACTACTGGCGCTACGAAAAAGCGGGAGAAGTCCTGCCGGAGGGCAATCTGTCCGAGCCGGTTACAAAGACAGAAAGCACAGATGCGATTCTGTCTGTCACGGCGGACACAGCGCAGACGCTCTATCTGCGCGGCTTCGTCGGCGACAGCTATGAAAACGGCGTATGGTCTGCGCTGGACGCGGAAGCCGCCGCAGAGGAAAAAGACCTCTTTTACTGGCTGCATCAGTCCGGCTTCTATCCGCAGAGCCAGTTGGCTTCTGCTGCCCGGCTGATGGGCAATTACCGGTCCGGCAGCGTCAGTGTGCAGAATCTTACCGGATGCAGTCTGTACCGCTACGAGCCGTGCACGATTCTTCCGGAACGCGCATGGCTGGCAAGAAACAAAATTCAGCCGTCCGCAGTCGAAACGAGCGGTCTGCGCGGTGAACGCGGCTATTCCTATGAGACGGTTTCGGATGCGCAGACGCTGCTGCCGGAGCTGCTGGACTTTTTGCAGAATGACACGTCGGACGGCGTGAAATCGTACTTACAGATGGAAAGCGCGTACCGGGAGTTCGTATATTCCTATGCGCTGACTGTTCCCGCGGAGTCCCGCGCGCAGCTTGGCGCGGTGCTGGATAGCTGCTGTGAAAGCTACGGCCCGGCAGACGACTTGACAAAAGAACAGGCGCAGACGGCGGCGCTGGCCTTTTTGGAGCGCTGCTTTGACGGAAGCGGCGATATCGCGCTGCCGCTGGCTGATACGGCGGGCGGCACGACGTACCAGTACGCGACTGTCGCGGCTTTGGCGCTCCGCTATTACGGCATCCCCGCCCGCTATGTCGAGGGGTACACGGTCAAAGCAGCAGAAAAGGAGCCGGTGAACGTGGACGCAAGCGCCGCGGGCGCATGGGTCGAGGTGTATCAGGACGGCGTGGGCTGGCTGCCGCTGGCGCTGACGCCGGGCCTCGAAGACCTCTCTGCCGAGCAGACCGAGAGCGGCATCAAGCCGGTCGGCGCGGGCAAGGAAGGAACCGGTGACGGCCCCCGCGTAACGGAGGGCCAAGAGCTGGAACAGGACGACGCGGAACCGGACAATTCGGAAGACAACACCCCGGACGGCGGACAGCGCACCGGACTTCTCCATAAGCCCGCGTTCTGGACCATCCTCGTTGCCGCGCTGCTGCTTCTGCTGCTTGCGGCTGTCTTCATCCGTCACGCGGTCATCCTCAAAAAGCGAAACGAAGCATTCACGCAGGAAGACCAGTCCGCCGCAGCCGCCTGCCTGTTTACAGACTGCGCGGCGCTGCTGGCCGCGATGGGCCTCAAGCGCGGCACAGGCTCCATGCTGGAGCTATGCGGGGACATGAAAGAGCGTTTTGGCGAGGAAGCTACTTCCCGTCTGCGCGACATGACGATGCTCAACGCACGGGCGCTGTTTTCTGCAAAAGCGCTCACAAATGAGGAGCGGACAAGCATGGAACAGTTCCATGCGTCCGTCCTTGACCTGCTGAAAACCCACACAAACTGGCCGAGAAAGCTGCGGCTGAAATGGCTGGATTGCCTGTACTGATGGGAGGAATCTTGATGAAACTGAAACGAATGACCGCCGCATTGCTCCTGCTTGCCATGCTCCTGTCCTGCCTGCCGCTCGGCGTGCTGGCAGCGGACGCAGAGCCGGTCGAAGAGCCGGGAACCGTAGACGCTGTGCCCGTAGAGGATACCGGCACGGAAGAAATTGCAGAGGAACCTGTGGAAGAAGCCGCAATTTCGACACAGGCGGTCAATGCAAACAATTACTTCTATTTCTCCGCCGAAACAGCAAGTAAACTGCTCATTGCGCCGGTGCGGCTAGCCTTTACGGACGGCCAGACCATCCGGCAGGCGCTGAACGCCAGTAAATACAGCTTTACGACGGACGCCAGCACCGGCTTTATTTCGGCAATCGAGGGCGTCATCGGCAACTATATCTACGGCAGCACGCCAAGTGACGTTTCCATTGACAGCGCTGCCAATACCGTGACGCATTTCAGATTCAGTGAAGCTATGAACAGCACCCCGTCTTCCGGCCTGCAAACGCTGATGCAGGTCATGGCGGACTATCTGGAAGAAGATTCCGATGTGCAGAATGCCGCGGCGAAGGAATATCAGACGGCGCTGGACGGCTATCTGGGTGTTGCCAGTGAGAACGCGCAGAGCTATGCAAATGCGATCACGGCAAAGATCAACGCCTATAAAGACGGCCAGAAAACCCAGTATACCGTGACCTTCTCCGGTTATTCCGGCGATAGCTATACTGTGTCCGCCGTCAATGACTATGGGAAGCAGTTTACAGACCCCAACCGTACCGGTACGCTCCAACTCCCGGCGGGCGGCTACACCTTCTATGTCCGGCAGGAGAACCGGATGGTCTCCGGGAAGATCACGGTCAGCAAGGCAATGACGGTCAGTGCCAGCCTGCCCAGCGGCGACTGGTTCAATGAGAGCAGTCTGAAAATTTCCAGCGGCTATGACGCGGATTTCGATGCAAACTGCTATGCGTATACGCTGACAGACCATACCGCGACCGTGCAGGTGCCGGACAGCTTTACGGGCCGCCTGTATCCGTATTTTGAACTGAGCACTACCGGTGCAAAGGTCAAGGCAGTCTACACGGATGTAAGCGGCGCGGCCAGAGAAAAGGACATCCCGGCCAAGTCCAAGGCGACCAGCATCGACAATGCGCTCTCCCGCGGTGCGGCAGGCAGTACGGTCATTCTCCGCGCCAGCAAGACAGGTTCAGACAACTATACGCAGAGCATGGATCTGACGCTCCGGCTCGACCGTATGCCGACGCTCGGCAGTCTGCGCGTGACCAACGCCGCCGGAACGGCGCAGGCCGCGACGGAGCGCTTCTCCAGCACCAAGACGGAATATACTTATAAGATCCTCGATTCCGAAAAAACACTGAAAATTTATCCGACTGCTACGGTTTCCGGGTCTTCCATCACGGTCAACGGAAACGCGCTGGACGCAGACGGCAGCGTGACCGTAACGGTCTCCGGTGAAACGACGGTTTCAATTCAGGTTTCCTCTGGAAGCTATGCGACGACCTACACGCTGACGATCCAGCCCGGTCAGGGCAAGAAGATCACGTTTGCAACGGCCAGCGATGTTGACCTGACAGTTGTGAATAAAAATGGCGAGGAACTGGCTTATACCAAAACGCTCGGCGCCGGGAATACGATCAACTATCTCTATACGCTTGTGCCGGGCGAGGACTACTCGTATGTTGCAACGCAGGGCACCTACTATCACGCGAAAAAATCCTTCACACTTGGCAATAATGAAATCATTCAGGTTTCTGTCAAACAGGAGGACTGGCTAACGTCTCTTGCACTCAGCAGTGCTGCCGATGAAAAGTACAAGGGGGATATCGAGTTATCACCGAGCTTTGCAAAGTCTGTGCATACCTATACGGCTACGGTTCCGGACAACTCCAGTTCCGTCTATGTATGGAGGACGAACAGCAGGGGCAGTTGTACGGCAGTTTATAGTATGCTGAGTACAGCCTCGGACTGCGGAAAAACGAACGAGGTCACACTGGAAAGCCGATTTGAAGGCGATGGCCTTGCAAAAGTTTTGCTTCCGGGCAGTGCGTATGGCAACACAGTTACCATTCGCGTAACCTACACGGATAATACAGACGGTGTGACCTACTATACAGATTATATTGTTTCATTGGAGCGCAGCCTGAGCCTGAAAAATATCAGCGCAAGCTATAGCGGCAGTTCGCTTCCGCTCCAGAGAAAAAACAGTCAGCAGACAGGCTACAGTCTGGATGAAAAAGAATACAGCATATTGATCCCTGCGGCTGCAACGACGTTGGATCTGCTGCTACAAAAGCATACAGAAAGCCCGAAGTACGGTGACACGGACAATGGTTATGTGATCACGGTAAACGGGAAGCCGGTTTCTTCAAAAGGCACCGCAACTGTGAATCTGACTGGCAATGAGGAAGAGGAAACTGTTCAAATCAAGGTTACGAATCAATATGCCCCCGGTACTTCCAGCGATTATATCATCACAGTAAAAAAGGCAGCAACGACTGCCGTTACATTCCAGACAGATCCGCAGAATGCTTTGATCTATATTTACGAACAGGGTGCAGGAAATCGTGTCTGGCCGGCAGACGATGGGAGCTATGCACTATCAGAAGGTTTCAATTATTATTGCAGTATCTCACTGTACGGATATGCCGCAAAGGCAGGTACGCTGCAAATCGCGAATGAAAACGGTCAGACTGTCCTGCATTTTGACGGGGAAGATTATACAAATCTCTCCGCGGTACCGGTCACACTTCAGGCAGCGGCAGAAAATCCGGAAATCGACCGTGATCTTGATACCGAATGGTCAAATTTCCGCGGCACGGACAGCAACAACGGTATTACAAACGCAAAAACGCCGGTCAGCGCGGCGGACGGTATGCTCTACTGGGCTTCTCCACTGGGCAAGGGATGGGATAATGGCGCGGTCAGCAGCCCCATCCTTGTGGACGACTGCCTGATTGTCTATGCCGGTGAGCACATTTACCGTGTAAATAAGGCGACCGGTGCAATAGAAGCCACGGGCGATATGGCGGGTGCGTCCAGCTTTGCCATCAACGGCCCGACTTATGCGGACGGCATCCTGTTGGTCGGCTTGTCCAATGGCCGGATTCAGGCTTTCAACGCAAAAACGCTGGAATCTCTGTGGCTCTATACAGACCCGGTTGGCGACCAGCCAAACTGCCCGATTGCAATCTTGAATGGCTATGCTTACACGGGCTTTTGGAACGGCGAAAGCGAAGACGGCTGCTTCGTGTGCATTTCTCTGACGGATGAAGATCCGGAAAACGAGATGGAAGAGAAAGCTGCGACATGGCGCATGACACAAAACGGCGGCTTCTATTGGGCCGGGGCCTATGCCTGCGGTGACTTCGTTATGGTCGGCACAGATGATGGCGAGGCACAGTGCTCTTATCTCTATTTGCTTGACCCGTTGACAGGCAAAGTCCTGGACGTGAAGAGCGGCCTCGATGGTGATATCCGCAGTACGATCTGCTATGACAAAGACACTGATGCGTACTATTTCACGTCAAAAGGCGGAAGTTTTTACAGAGTAAAGGTTCAAAACAAAGTGATTACCGACTGTGATTCGCTGACGTTAAAGAATGGAATTCAGGATGAGTTGGCTATGAGTACCTCTACGCCGGTCGTCTATAATGGCCGCGCGTATATCGGCGTCAGCGGAACGGGCCAGTTTACAGCATACTCCGGTCACAACATCACGGTTATCGATCTGGCAAACTGGAAAATTGCGTATAGCGTAGAGACGCAGGGCTATCCGCAGACGAGCGGCCTTCTGACGACAGCCTATGAGCAGGACCCCGGATATGTCTATGTCTACTTTATCGACAACTATACGCCGGGAACGTTCCGTGTCCTGCGTGACAAGCCGGGGCAGACAAAAGCGGATTATCTGACAACAGAGACTTTCAATGGAGTAACATATCGAACAGCCTATGCGCTGTTTACACCGTTTGACAAGCAGGCGCAGTATGCCATTTGCAGCCCGATCACAGACAGCGACGGCACGCTCTACTTCAAAAACGATTCCGGCTATCTGATGGCGTTCGGCAGAAGCATTGAAAAGATCGAGGTCACAACGATGCCCAAAAAGACGAAGTACGCAGCCGGTGAGACCTTTGACAAAACCGGCATGGTCGTGACGGCGACGCTTACGGACGGTTCGACGCGCGATGTGACCGATATGGTGTCCGCCCCGTCGGAGCCTCTGGCAGACGGCACGGAGGAGATCACGCTGGAGTTTGGCCGCGGGCAAACTATGTACCGGAATCTGCCGGCCGGCGATAAGATGAGCACCGGCAATAACGTTACCTCGATTACGACAACGATTCCGATCCATGTGGGTGATACGACCGAAACCGGTGCGCTCACGGACGATATCACATGGAGCTTCCGCCCGGCGGCAAATACGCTTTCTATTGACGGCGAGATCCCGGAAGGGCATAAGGTCCTGATCGCCTGCTATGATGAAAACGGAATGCTGACAAAGCTGGAGGTGCTGACCATCAGCGGCAGTGTGAAGTTGCCGGACAGCGCAAGAATTCACGTATTCTATATTGACGGAGACAGTAAGCCGCTCTGTGCCGCCGCAACGGTTCTCGAATGATAAGGAGATGCAGCGCATGAAACGATCTGGTTCTAAATTACTTTGTATCCTGCTCCTGCTTTCTCTGCTGCTCTCCCTGACCGCCTGCGGCAAACCGGAAACACAGCTTGAAAAAACGGCTGGCTATCTGCAAGCGCAGATCGCCGAGCCGGGGACAGGTTCTGTTGGCGGAGACTGGCTGATTTTCGGGCTGGCGCGTTCCGGTGTGAAGGTTCCGCAGAAATACTTTGACGCCTATTACGAAAATGTAGAAGCGGCAGTCCGGGAGAAGAACGGTGTGTTGAGTGACCGGAAATACACCGAATATTCTCGCACGGTGCTGGCGCTGACGGCTATCGGGAAAAATCCCGCTGATGTGGCCGGATTTGACCTTCTCAAACCGCTTGCCGACTTTGAACAGGTCACCAGGCAGGGCATCAACGGCACGATCTTCGCGCTGCTGGCGCTGGACAGCGGGAACTATGAAATTCCGGAGAATCCGGACGCCGCCGTGCAGGCGACGCGGCAGATGTATGTGGACGAGCTGCTTGCGCGGGCGCTGCCGGACGGCGGCTGGACACTGACCGGTGGGGAGCCGGACGTGGATATTACGGCAATGACGTTGCAGGCGCTTGCCAAATACCGCGACCAGGCGGACGTGACGGCAGCCGTGGAGCGCGGTCTTGCAGTCCTTTCCTCCTTGCAGGAGCCGGACGGCGGGTATGTCTCGTGGGGGTCCAGCAACAGCGAATCGGTCGCGCAGGTGATCGTGGCGCTGACGGAGCTCGGCGTTCCGCTGGATGACGAGCGCTTCACGAAGAACGGAATTACCGTCGAAGACGCGCTTCTGCGCTTCGCGCAGGAAAACGGCGCGTTCGTGCATGTGCGTGACGGCAGCGGCGGTGACGACGGCATGGCGACCGAGCAGGCGTTTTACGCGCTGGCCGCCATCCATCGTGCCGAGACGGGCGAAACCACACTCTATGACATGACGGATGTGATGCAATGAAGCAGCTTTACAGACTGGCCACGCTCCTTCTGGCGCTTCTGCTCCTTTGCGGGTGCGCGGCGGGAAACGGCTACGGCAAGCCCGAACGAAAGGAGGGTCAGGATCAGTACCTGACCGATCCCGTTCCGGAGGGCAAGCCGCAGCCCGTCGAGCCGCAGAACGTGACGGTCGGTGATACGGAGTACACCTGTACGATCTCCATTTCCTGCGCGTCAATTCTGGAGCACATGGAGCTGTGCGACAAGGAGAAGGCCGAACTGGTGCCGGAGGACGGCTGGCTGCTGAAGCCTGTGGAGGTCACGTTTCAGGAGGGGCAGAGCGTCTTTGACGTGCTCCAGCAGGTCTGCCGGGAGAATAAGCTCCACATGGAGTTTTCCATGACGCCGATCTACAACTCCGCCTACATTGAGGGCATTGGAAACCTCTACGAATTTGACTGCGGGGAAACGTCTGGCTGGATGTACAAGGTCAACGACTGGTTCCCGAATTACGGATGCAGCCGCTACCAGCTTCAAAACGGCGACGTCGTGGAGTGGGAATACACCTGCGAACTGGGCAAGGACATTGGCGGCGGCTATGCGGCAGGCGGTGAAGCATGAAAAACAGAGATACCTTCTCCGGCTATCATCCAACAGTCAATTTTCTCTATTACGCACTCGTTCTGCTCTTTTCCATGTGCCTCATGCACCCGGTCTATCTGGCGATCTCGCTGACCGGGGCACTGGCATATGACATTTATTTAAAAGGCCGGAAGGCCGTGCGCTTCGCTGTCATGGGCTTGCTGCCCATGGCAGTGCTTGCAGCGCTGGTCAATCCGGCCTTTAACCATGAGGGCGCGACGATTCTGACGTATC
>HF990633.1:38235-41470 GCA_000432135.1 Firmicutes bacterium CAG:124 | reverse complement strand
GCCGGTCACATCATGAGTTTTCAGATACACCCTACGAAAAAAATCAAAAAAAGCTTGACTGTAAACCTGCTTGATACTGTACGCTGAGGGCAGGAGGGATGCATATGACGATCAAGGAGATCGAAACACTGTCTGGACTGCCGCGGGCCAACATCCGGTATTATGAATCGGAGGGGTTGATCGCGCCCAAGCGGGCGGAGAACGGCTACCGGGAATATTCGCAGGCCGATGCAGAGGTGCTGCTGCGCGTGAAGCTGCTGCGGGCGCTCGGCCTGCGCATTGACACGATCAAATCGCTTGCGGCAGGAACGCTCATGCTGGGCGACGCGCTCGATGCGCGTCTGGAGGAGCTGCACGCCGAGCAGGAGAATCTGGACGCCGCCGGGCGCGTCGCCGCAGGACTGCGGCAGGCGCATGCGGAGTTTTCCACGCTTGACGCGGCGGGCTATCTTGGCGAGCTTCTCGCTGCGTCCCAGACCGCGCTGCGGCAGGATGTGAAGCCGTATGTCCATGCTCCGGTGCGCCGGCATATCGCGCGCAGCTTTGATCTTCTGCTGTGCTTGCTACCGTGGTATCTGGTGCTGCAGGCCGCAGGCGTGGACCCCAAGGCGAGGCTGACTTCTATCTGGCTGAGCATACTCGGCATGGTTACAATGCTTGTGCTCGAACCGCTGCTTCTGCACCTGTTCGGCACAACGCCCGGAAAATGGCTCATGGGTCTGCGCGTGACGGACGAAAATGGACAGAGGCTGCCGCTTGCCGCCGCATGGAGGCGCACATGGCGTGCCCTGTGGTACGGGTACGGCTGCTTTATCCCGGTCTACAGCATTGTCCGTCTCTACACCAGCTGGAAGGCCGAGCAGGCCGAACAGCCGCTCGAATGGGAGGACGGCAGCGAACTGCGGGCTGCGCCATGGAAAGCGTGGCGCGGTGCAGCGTGGGCCGCAGCGGTTCTGGCGCCGCTGGCTGCAACAGTACTTGTGGGCCTCAAGACCTGCCAGCCAACGCATACCGGCGACCTGACCGTGCGGAAGTTTGCGGAAAATTACGACTATATTCACAGCACAGAGGGCCTCCTGAGCCGGGAGCTGTATGACGACGGCACATGGGCGCCCGCAACGCAGCTCGGCTTTCAGGTCATTCATCACACGAAAAACGTTCCGAATCTCAGCTACACGACAAAGGACGGCAGCCTGATCGACATTTCCCTGCACATGGGCGCGGAAGCCTGCACCAGTCCGGTCTATGGTCTGCCGTTCCGGGAACTCTATCTGACCATGCTGGCCTTCGACGGTGCCCGAACCGCTGCTTCTGCCGACGAGGCGCTTGCCGCCGCCGCGCGGCAGCTGCTGGACGAGCCGCTGCAGGAGCTTCACACACAGGCCGCAGGCTATCAGATCGACTATTCCCTCACCATGACCGGCTTCACCGGCCTTGCCGAAGACGGCTCACTGGAGCTTCCGCGAAATACGACCGGAAGCTATACGCTGTCCTTCGATATGCGGAAGCTGGATGGGTAACGCATCGACCCTGCAGCCAAATGAGCAAGCGGATACAGATCTGCTGCGGCTTTTCACAAAAAATTCTGCTTCCGCCGGGCGGAACAGGAACCCTGCCAATTGCAGCCGGGTTTCCCTGGTTCTTTGCATAAAACAGGCGCAGCCTGCACCGGGGCACGCGCAAAAACCGGGCCGTCCGCAGAGGGACGGCCCGGTTCTGATTGCATTCGTTCAGTCGACGATCTCGACGCTGACCTTCTGGCCGGTGCGCTGGGCAACGGACTTGATGATCGTGCGGATCTCCTTGGCGATGCGGCCCTGACGGCCGATGAGCTTGCCCATGTCCTCAGGGGCAACGCGAAGCTCAAGCACGGTCGTCTCGCCTTCTACCTCAGTGACCGTAACGCTGTCGGGATTATCGACCAGACTTTTTGCCATATACAGCAAAAGATCCTTCATGCCGGTACCCCAGACTTACAGGACGTTTGCCTTCTTGAGAAGACCGCGGACGGTGTCGCTGGGCTGTGCGCCGTTCTTGATCCACTGCTTGGCCTTGTCGGCGTCGATGGTGATGGCGTTGGCCTCGTTCTTCGGGTCGTAGGTGCCGAGCTCTTCGATGCAGCGGCCGTCGCGCGGGAAGCGGGAATCGGCGACAACGATGCGGTAATACGGCTCCTTCTTGGCGCCCATTCTTCTCAGTCTGATCTTAACCATGATTGTTCCTCCAAAAATAAATCAAGTTTTCTTATTTCGTAAAGCCAAATCTGTTACGGCTGAAACGATGTGTTGACAGGATGCTTACAGGCCGGGGAAGCCGCCGAGGCCGCCCATGCCGCCGAGCTTGCCCATGCGCTTCATCTTGCGCGAGGCGCCGGGGCCGGAGAACTGCTTCATCATCTGATTCATCATGTCAAACTGCTTGAGCAGCTTGTTGATGTCCTCGACCTTCACGCCGGAGCCGAGCGCGATGCGCCGCTTGCGGCTGGAGTTGAGCACAGAGGGGTTCTCACGCTCATACGGGGTCATGGACTGGATGATGGCGGCGGTGCGGGCCATGGCCTTTTCGTCGACCTGCGCGCCCTTGAGCGCTCCGGCGTTCATGCCGGGCATCATGGCCGCGATCTCGTCGAGCGAGCCCATATTTTTCAGCTGCGAGAGCTGATCGTAGAAATCGGAAAGGGTGAATTTATTGCTCTTGAGCTTCTGCTCGAGTTCGGCGGCCTTCTTTGCGTCGAACGCGGCCTCCGCCTTTTCGATCAGCGTGAGCATATCGCCCATGCCGAGAATGCGCGAGGCCATACGGCCGGGGTGGAACGGCTCGATCTGGTCGAGCTTTTCGCCGGTGCCGATAAATTTGATGGGCTTGCCGGTCACGGCCTTGATGGAAAGCGCCGCGCCGCCTCTTGCGTCGCCGTCGAGCTTGGAGAGCATGACGCCGGTGATGTCCAGATACTCGTCGAAGGTCTTTGCCGCGCTGACGGCGTCCTGACCGGTCATTGCGTCGACCACGAGCAGAATTTCGTCCGGGTTGACCGCGGCCTTGACGGCCTTGAGCTCGTCCATGAGCGCCTCGTCAACGTGCAGACGGCCTGCGGTGTCGAGGAAGACCATGTCGTTGCCGTGCCGCACGGCGTGAGCGACGGCTGCCTTTGCGATATCGACCGGGTTTGTCTGGCCCATTTCGAAAACGGGAATGCCGATCTGTCCGCCGACGCCCTGCAGCTGCTTGATGGCGG
>HF990633.1:32668-38206 GCA_000432135.1 Firmicutes bacterium CAG:124 | reverse complement strand
GGCGGGACGGTAAATGTCGCAGGCCGCAAGCAGCGGATTTTTGTTCTGCTTTTTAAATAAGCCCGCGAGCTTTGCGCCGTTGGTCGTCTTGCCTGCGCCCTGCAGGCCGACCAGCATCACGACGGTCGGCGGCTGGGAAGCGATCTTGATCTTCTGGTTCTCGCTGCCCATGAGCGCGGTCAGCTCTTCGTTGACGATCTTGACGATCATCTGCGCGGGCGTGAGGCTTTCGAGCACGTCCGTGCCGACGCAGCGCTCGGTCGTCTTTTTGATGAAGTCCTTGACGACCTTGTAGTTGACGTCGGCCTCCAGCAGCGCCAGACGGATCTCGCGCATGGATTCCTTGACGTCGGCCTCAGACAGGCGGCCTTTGCCGCGCAGCTTTTTGAACGCGTTCGAGAGCTTTTCGGTTAAGCCTTCAAATGCCATGTGTTACTCCTTTATTTCCCGCACGGCGCGCAGGATCGCGCCGGCCTGCGGCGCAGCCCCCGGAACAGAAGCAAGCGCCTGCGCGTTCTGTGTGATCGTATCCAGTGCGGATTCCAGCCGCCGGTCGCGCGCGATGCAGCCGAGCGCAGCTTCATAGCCCTCCAGCAGCTCCTCGGCGCGGGCAAGCGTATCGTGGACGCCCTGTCGGCTGATCCCGGCAGCGGATGCGATCTCGCTGAGAGAATAGTCCTGATTATAGTAGAGATCGAACAGGCCCCGCTGCTTTTCGGTCAGCAGCTCGCCATAATAGTCGTACAGCAGCGTCATGGTGAGCGCATCAGACCGCATGGCAAGACCCCCAGATCAATCGTTCCGGTATACTATACAAGATTTTATCCCGGCTGTCAAGTGTTTTTCCTTGACAGCACGCACATAAAATTGGCGGGACACGGGCTTGCGCTGATGACATTGCCTCTTTCCGGCAGAGCGCAGATGTGGTAGAATAGGGTATATCGCGAATTCCAGACAGGAGAGCTTCCTATGAACCATGAATCACAACAGCAGTTTGACCCTGAAAACGCACCCGCGTTCGAACGCCTGCGCGACCGCAGGCGCGCAAAGCGCCGCCGGGTGCTCCGCGTCGCGCTGACGCTTCTTGTGTGCGCGGCACTGCTGGGCGGCGCAGTCTATTACGCGCACCGGCAGATCGTAAAGCCCTATCTCGATACGCCGGTCACGAGCGGCGAGACGGATACGCCCTCTGAGCCGGAGGCCGCCGTCCCGGAGGAGCCGGTGCAGGAGCCTGACCCGGAGCCGCTGCCCGAACCCGAACCGGAGCCTGAGCCTGAGCCAGAACCCGAACCGGAGCAGCCTGCCCTGACGCTGGCGCAGGCGTCGGAGAATACCAGAACGCTCGATCTGGAGCTGTATTCGTCTTCCGCCGTGCTGGTCGACGTGCAGAGCGGGACGGTGCTGGCCGAAAAGGGCATGGACGAAAAAATTTACCCCGCATCCATGACGAAGGTCATGACGCTGTTGGTGGCGGCGGAGAATCTGCCGGATCTCGACGCGACATTCACCATGACGCAGGCCATTATCGATCCGCTGTATCTTGCGGGCGCGTCGATGGCGGGCTATGTGAACGGCGAGACGGTCACGATGCGCGATCTGCTGTACGGCGCAGTCGTGCCCTCCGGCGCGGAGGCGACGGAGGCGCTGGCACAGGCCGTGGCCGGAAGCGAGGAAGCGTTCGTCGCCATGATGAACGAAAAGGCCGCGGCGCTGGGGCTTGCAAATACGCATTTTATGAACACCAGCGGTCTGCACGACGAGAACCACTATTCCACGGTGCGCGAGATCGCCCTGATCTTGCAGGCAGCGCTGGAAAACGAGACGTGCACCGAAATATTGAGCGCGGAAAATTACCGGGCCAGCGAAACGGAGCAGCACCCGGACGGGCTTGCCATGACGAACAAATTCCTCTACCGCGTCCACCACGAATATGCCCTGAACGGCGCGGAAATTACAGCCGCCAAGACGGGCTATACCGCCGAGGCCATGAACTGCTGCGCGAGCGCCGGAAAAACGCCGGACGGCAGAAGCGTGATCTGCGTGACGGCGAACGCGTGGACAGGCGAGTTCTGTATTGAGGACCATATTGCGCTCTATACGAAATACTGCGGCAGCGCAGAAGCTGAATAACGGGAGGATACCGGATATGAAAAAGCTGTCCCCGCGCGTCTGGCTGACGCTCATTCTTGTCGGCATGGTCGGCCAGTTTGCCTGGACGATCGAAAATATGTATTTTAATGTCTACCTTTATAATACCATCTCCACCGACCCCGGCTATATCTCCGCCATGGTCGGCTGGAGCGCGGCTGCCGCCACGCTGACGACGCTGCTGATGGGCGCGCTGTCCGACCGCGTGGGAAAGCGCAAGCTGTTTATCTGCGGCGGCTATCTGCTCTGGGGCCTTTCTACGGCGGCGTTCGGCCTCGTGACAGTCGAAAACGCGGCGAAGCTGTTCCCGGCGGCCTCTGCGGCGGCTGCCGCGGCGGTGATGATCGTCGTGCTCGACTGCGTCATGACGTTTTTCGGCTCGACGGCCAACGACGCGGCGTTCAACGCGTGGATCACCGACACCGTGCCGAACGCGGCGCGGGGCAAGGCAGAATCCGTGCTGGCCATTCTGCCGCTCATTTCCATGCTCGTCATTTTTGGCCTGTTCGACGGCATGACACAGCGCGGGGAATGGCAGAAATTCTTCGCGATCTTCGGCGGACTCGTTGTTCTGACGGGAGTTGTGTCCGTCTTCCTGATCCCGGAGCCGAAGCTGGAGCCGAGACGGGACAATGGTCTAAAAAACCTTGTCTACGGGCTTCGCCCGTCGGTCGTGCGGGGAAACCCGGCGCTCTATCTATCCTTCGCGGCGTTCTGCCTGTTTTCCGTGGCCGTGCAGGTCTTTTTCCCGTATCTCATCATCTATATGCAGAACTATCTGCATTTTGACGGCTATGCCCTTGTGCTGGGCATTGTGCTGATCTTCGCGTCGGTCGTGAGTGTGCTCTCCGGCCGCGTGATTGACCGGCTCGGCGCGCTGCGGTGCGTGCTCCCGGCGGCGGGGGTCATGTTCGCGGGACTGCTCGGGATGTTCTTCGCGCGGTCGATGCTGGCCGTGATCCTGACGGGCTGCATTATGATGTCCGGCTATATGCTGGTCACGGCGATTTTGTCCGGCGTCATCCGCGACCATACGCCTGCCGGAAAGGTCGGGCATTTTCAGGGCATCCGCATGATCTTCGGCGTGCTGCTGCCGATGATCTTCGGCCCGGCTATCGGCGCGGCGGTCATTCGCGGCAGCGATTCGACCTATGTTGACCTCGGCGTGGTAAAAACCGTGCCGACGCCGTCCATTTTTCTGGCCGCTGCCATTGTGCTGCTGCTGATTCTGCCGCCGGTGCTGGCGCTTAAAAAGAAGGAGGGGACAAAATGCTGACACCTTGGGGCGAAGCGCTGGACAAGAACGCTGTTTTGCAGGAATATCCCCGCCCGCAGCTCGTGCGGGAAAGCTATTACAATCTTAACGGCCTCTGGGACTACGCCATCACGGCCTCCGACGCCTGCCCCGGCGCGTGGGACGGGGAGATCCTCGTGCCGTTTTCGCCGGAAGCGCCGCTGTCCGGGGTGGGCCGAATTCTGAAGCCCGGTCAGGTGCTCTGGTACCGGCGGACGCTGCCGCTTGCAAAGCCGGATGGCGGGCGGATGCTGCTGCACATCGGAGCCGCTGACCAGCGGGCATGGGTGTACGTCAACGGCCTGCTTGCCGGGACGCACACGGGCGGCTATACGGCCTTTACATTGGATATGACAAAGCTTCTGCGGGATGGCGAAAACATCCTGACTGTCGCCGTGCGCGACGATACGGACGCTGTACCCCTCTCGCGCGGCAAGCAGAAGACGAAGCGCGGCGGCATCTGGTACACACCGCAGAGCGGCATCTGGCAGACCGTCTGGGCCGAGCACGTGCCGGAGAACTATGTGCAGGCGCTCCTGTTCACGCCGGAGCTGCCGGAGGGACGTGTCCGTTGGAGGCTCGCCGCGCCCGCGCCGAAGGGCGCTCGAATCGAAATTTCCTATCAGGGAACGCCCGTCGGCAGCGGCGAAACGGACGAGGACGGCTGCGGCAGCGCCGTTCTGCCGCCGGAGCAGCTGCACCTGTGGTCGCCGGAGGCGCCGAACCTCTATGACGTGACCATCACGCTGGGGGACGATACCGTCAGAAGCTATTTCGCCATGCGCACCGTCGGCACCGGGAAGGACGCGGCGGGCCATCCGTGCCTGCTCTTAAACGGGCAGCCGTATTTCCACCATGGCGTGCTCGATCAGGGCTACTGGCCGGACGGACTGTATACCGCGCCGTCGGACGAGGCGCTGATCTATGATATTACGCTCATGAAGCGGCTGGGCTTCAATATGCTGCGCAAGCACATCAAAATTGAGCCTATGCGCTGGTATTATCACTGCGACCGGCTGGGCATGCTGGTCTGGCAGGATATGCCCTCCGGCGGCGGACAGTACAATCTGCTGACCATCTCCGCACCGCTCATCACCGGCGTTCATCTCAAGGACAGCCATTACCGGCTTTTTGCCCGCACGGACGCGGAGGGGCGCGACAGCTATACCCGCGAGCTGGAGGAACTGGTCGCGCAGCTGCAGAACTGCCCGTGCATTGTCCTGTGGGTGCCGTTCAACGAGGGCTGGGGGCAGTTTGACGCGAAGAATGCGGTTCGCCTGCTCCGCAGGCTCGACCCCACGCGGCTGATCGACCACGCCAGCGGCTGGCATGATCAGGGCGTGAGCGACGTGAAGAGCCTGCACGTGTACTTCAAGCCGTACCGCTTTAAGCCTGACAAAAAGGGCCGCGTGGTCGTCCTGTCGGAGTTCGGCGGGTACAATCTGCCGGTCGCGGGGCACACCTGGAACGCGAAGAACTTCGGCTATAGGGGCTACCAGACGCCTGAGGCGCTGGGTGAGGCGGTCAAAACGCTCTATGAAACGCAGATCGTCCCCGCGTGCAAGTCCGGCCTTGCCGCCGATGTGTACACGCAGCTGAGCGACGTGGAGGACGAGGTCAACGGCTTCGTGACCTACGACCGGCGCGTGGAAAAGCTGCCGGAGGCGCTGATGCGGGCCATTGCGCGGGAGCTGAAAGGAGACTGACCATGAAAAAACGGATTTTGGCGCTGCTTCTGGCGCTGACGCTGCTGGTGCCCGGCGGCTGCACGGTGCGCGACACGGTGCAGATCGTGGAATCCAGCGTTACGACGCTGCAGGAGCTGGCGGACGCTGCGCTGTCCGAGGAGACGGAAGCGCCCGAATCGGGCGAGCAGTTTGTGACCGCCGAGGACCCGGAGGTCACACAGACCGCCGACACGGTCGGCGAGCACGGGTATTATTACGACGCGGAGCACGTCGTTCTGTATCTCGATACCTACGGCCATCTGCCGGACAACTACATGACCAAGGAGGAAGCCCGTGCGCTCGGCTGGGAGGGCGGCAGCGTGGAAGCGTATCAGGCCGGAGCCGCCATCGGCGGGGGGCGGGTTGGCA
>HF990633.1:16560-32649 GCA_000432135.1 Firmicutes bacterium CAG:124 | reverse complement strand
TTCGGCAACCGCGAGGAGCTTCTACCGGAGGAAACAGGAAGAACCTATACCGAATGCGATATCAACACGCTCGGCGC
Organism: Firmicutes bacterium CAG:124; assembly: GCA_000432135.1. Classification (GTDB taxonomy): domain Bacteria; phylum Bacillota; class Clostridia; order Oscillospirales; family Oscillospiraceae; genus CAG-170. Next base: position 32,572 of record HF990633.1, on the reverse strand, counting down.
GGATTCCCGCGGGGCGGAGCGCCTGATCTTCTCGAACGACGGACTGTACTTTTACACGTCCGACCACTACGCGTCGTTTACGGAGCTGACCGTGGACGGAGGCACCGTCATATGGAACTGACATACCGCATCGACTGCCGGGAGCTGACCTCCCGCGCAGCCGCGCACGACTGCTTTGCGCGCGTGTTCGCGCTGCCCGCGTTTTACGGGCGCAATCTCGACGCGCTGTACGACGTGCTGACGGAACTGCCGCCGTGCACGCTCCTGTTGGAGCATACCGGCTGCCTGTATGACGCGCTCGGGCCATATGCGGAAAAGCTGCTCGGCGTCTTCCGCGACGCAGCGCGGGAGAATCAAAATATCCAGATTCAGGAAGATATCAAAACTTTTTGAGCATTTTTTGTACCTTGTCTATATTGCCAGAAAACAGGCGTTTTTCCTTGTGTGAATTGTCAATTTACAAAGTGCGGCATCGTCGGATAAAATACGCAATATGAACGAATTGTGAATAAGTCGTTCAAGAAAGAGAAATCAAGGAGGAACTCTATGGAAATCCAAACTGGCGCATTGGTTATTGTCCTTGCGTACATGGTCGGCATGATGATCATCGGCTACGTCGTCGGCAAGATCAACATCAAGGGCAGCGCGGACTATCTCGTTGCTGGCCGCAGAATGGGCCTGTTCATGGTCGCGTTCTCGCTGTCTGCCAACAACATCGGCGGCGGCAGCACCACCGGCCTTGCTCAGAAAGCGTTCGGCGCATGGGGCGTCAGCGCGATCTGGTACGTCTTGGCCGCGTCTCTGGCCATGATCCCGCTGGCCTACTTTGCACCCAAGATCCGCAAGACCATGGCTGTTACGATCCCCGAGGTCGTCGGCCGCCGCTTCGGCAAACTCTCCAGCAACTTCACGGCAGTCCTCAGCGTCCTGTCGCTGTTCTGCCTGACCTCCTCTCAAATCGGTGCTTCCGGTGCTGTTATCAACGCGCTGATCCCGACGATCCCTCTGAACGTCTGCCTGCTGCTGGCCGGCTTCGTCACCATCTTCTACACGACTTTCGGCGGCATGATCGCGGATCAGGTTTCCGACCTTATCCAGTTCGGCATCATTCTCGTCGGTCTTGCCATTGCAACGCCGATCGTCCTGAAGCATGCCGGCGGCTGGGCTGCGATCTCCGCTGCTCTGCCCGGAGAAAAGCTGAACATGACCCAGATCGGCTGGGCCTCCATCATCGGCTACTTCTTCAACTACTTCTGCACCTTCCTCTGCGGCCCCGAGATGGTCTCCCGCTTCGAGACCTGCAAGGACGAGAAGACCGCGGTTCGCGCTTCCTTCCTCTGCGCCATCCTCATGGCTGCTATGGCAATTTTCCCGACCCTCCTCGGCCTTGCCGCTTTCGCGCTGAAGGATCAGCTGCCCGGCCTTGCTGAGAACGGCTCCAACGCCATGATGGTCGTCACCGGCACCTATGCGCCCGGCATCATCACCGGCCTCATCTCCGCCGCCATCATCTGCGCGACCATGTCCTCGGCAGACTCCAACCTGCTGTGCATGTCCACGATGATCATCAACGACATCTATCCCGGCTTCGGCGGCAAGAAAAAGCTGAATGACAAGCAGACCATCTTCTATACCCGTCTGTGCAACGTTATTGCAGCGCTCATCGCCATGTGCATCTCCATGTTCGGCGTTTCCCTCGTCGCCATGAACACCTTCGCATTCGGCATCCGCTGCGCAGGCCCGTTCGCGGCTTACGGCCTCGGCCTTGCCGTTCCGAAGGCAACAAAGAACTCCGGCCTGATCTCCATCTTCACCGGCACCATCGCTTTCGTCGTCTGGCAGCTCCTGTCCAACGGCGGTACGCTGTGGTTCATGATGCCGGTCGTCTTCGGCAGCCTTGTCTCCGTCATCACGTTCTATGTTGTGAACCTGATCGAGTGGAAGCGCGGCGTTCCCGCTGCTCCCTCCGCTTACGTTGTCGAGGAAGCCAAGTAATTTACCTTCCCCAAACGAAACTGCCCGCCCTGCCAATGGCAGGGCGGGCTTGACTTTTTCCGCAGCATCCATTAAAGTAGCTCCTGTTCATCGGACAATGTCACTTATCTCAAAGCCTACGCCATTGCCTGTCTGCTGACCTCGTTCCTGTTCTGCTTTGTGGGCTATTTCTCCGGCCTCGGCAAGACTGTCTTTGTCATGGCGCAGGGCATTCTGGGCGCGTTCAGCATCCGCATCCCCGTGTCGTTCGCCATGTCCCGCCTGCTGAATGTGCGCCTGTTCTACATCGGCCTCGCAACGCCCTGCTCGACCGTCGTGCAGGTCCTGCTGTGCCTGCTCTACTACGCCCATCTGGCCCGCAGAGAAAAGGCTGTCCGGTGAGACAGCCTTCGGTGCGTGCGCGTTCCGTCCGTTTTCAGCAAAATTTTACGCCGTCCCCCGTTGTGACAGGGGACGGCGTTCCGGTTTTAATCTTCGAATTCGTGCGCGTCCTTGAGCACCATGTCCTTGACCTTCATCAGGCGGACCTTGGTAGCGCGGTCGTTTTCCTCGAGCTTCATGGAGATATACTTGATGTTTTTCTCCATTTCCGGGATCATGACATATTCCAGCGCATTGACGCGGCGGCGGGTCTTCTCGATCTCGGAGGCGAGCAGCTGCGTCTTCTTTTCGGCCTGCGCCAGCGCAAGCATATCCTGAAATACGGAGGCCAGCGCGCCCAGCGCATCGTCCAGCTCGCCGGACGTCTGCGCGAAGCCGTAGGGGTAAATGGACGCGGCGTCCTCGTTTTTGGTGTGGAACTCGTAGACCGGGACGGAGACGGACATGATGTTCTGGAACGTCATGTCCAACGTCGCCGACTGCTTCGGGTACAAAAGCGCCTGCTGGAGCATTTCGGGGGACATCACGCTCGACGCGACGGTCATGGCGCGGTTGGCCTCCGCAATGCCCTGCTCGACCTTAGCGCGCAGCTCCTTGTTTTCCCGCACGATCAGGAAGAACTGGCGCATCAGCTCGTCGCGCTTGTCCTTGAGCAGCCGGTGGCCGCGCACGGCCGTGCGCAGGCGGCCCTTGAGCCGCGTAAGCTCCATCCGGGTCGGATTGATCGTTTTACTGGCCATGCGAACACCGCCTTACGCCTGCTTTTTGGGCAGGTATTTTTCGATGAACTCCGGCTTGATGCGCTTGAGCTCCGTTTCGGGCAGGATGGACAGCAGCTCCCAGCCGATGTTCAGCGTTTCCTCAATGGAACGGTTTTCTTCGTAGCCCTGACTGACGTAGCGCTGCTCAAATTCCTCGGCAAACTTCGCGTACAGCCGGTCAGTGGGGGAGAGGGCGCTTTCGCCAAGGATCGTTGCAAGCTCCTTCGCGTCCTTGCCGGCGGAATACGCCGCAAAGAGCTGGTTCATGGTGCCCGCGTGATCCTCGCGCGTCTTGCCGGGGCCGATTCCCTTGTCCTTGAGTCGCGACAGGCTCGGCAGCACGTCCACGGGGGGAATGACGCCCTTGCGGTACAGATCGCGGCTCAGGATGATCTGGCCCTCGGTGATATATCCGGTCAGGTCGGGGATGGGGTGCGTCTTGTCGTCCTCCGGCATGGTCAGGATCGGGATGAGGGTGATGGAGCCCTTCTTGCCGATCCGGCGGCCTGCGCGTTCATAGAGCGTCGCAAGGTCGGTATAGAGGTAGCCGGGATAGCCGCGGCGGCCGGGGACTTCCTTGCGTGCGGCGGAGACCTCACGCAGCGCCTCGGCGTAGTTCGTGATGTCGGTCATGATGACCAGCACGTGCATCCCGCATTCGAACGCCAGATATTCCGCGGCAGTCAGCGCCATACGCGGCGTTGCGATACGCTCGACCGCCGGGTCGTTTGCGAGGTTCGAGAAGACGACGGTGCGGTCGATGGCACCCGTGCGGCGGAATTCCTGAATGAAGAACTCCGATTCCTCAAACGTAATACCGATGGCGGCGAAGACGACAGCGAAGTTCGACGCGTCGTCGCCCAGAACCTTTGCCTGACGCGCGATCTGCGCGGCAAGCTGCGCGTGGGGAAGACCGGAGCCGGAGAAGATCGGCAGCTTCTGGCCGCGGACAAGGGTGTTCAGACCGTCGATCGTGGAAATGCCGGTCTGGATAAATTCGTTCGGGTAATCGCGTGCGGCGGGGTTCATCGGAAGACCGTTGATGTCCTTCATCTCGGCGGCCAGAACCTCCGGCCCGCCGTCCTTCGGGTGGCCCATGCCGTCGAAGACGCGGCCGAGCATATCCTCGGACACGGCCAGCTCCAGCGGGTGGCCCAGGAAGCGGATCTTGCTGTCCTTCAGGTTGATGCCGGCGGAGTTTTCAAACAGCTGCACGACGGCGGTATCGCCGCTGCACTCCAGAACCTTGCAGTGCCGGACCTCGCCGTTCGGCAGCTCCAGCTCGGCCAGCTCGTCGTAGGTGACGCCCTCGACGTTTTTGACGATCATCAGAGGCCCGGAGACCTCACGGATGGTACGGTATTCGCGGATCATTCAGCCTCAGCCTCCTTTGCAACTTCTTCGATCTGCTGCTCCATATCGGATACGATCTTCGCGTAAACGTCCTGATACGTGTCCGCCGGAACGGTCTTCGCACGGCCGATGGCGGCACGGGCCGCGATGGCATAGAGCTTCCAGATATCCGCGCCGCGCTCGATGGCCGCGTCGCAGAGATCCTTGTACCGGAGGATCAGGTCCAGCAGACGGGCCTGCCGGTCAAACGACGAATACTGGTCGTTCTCCAGGAACGCGTTCTGCTGCAAGAAGTCCTCTCGGATCATCTTTGCGGATTCCAGCGTCAGGTTGTCCGCCGGGGACAGTGCGTCCTGACCGACCAGCTTGACGATCTCCTGCAGCTCTGCTTCCTTTTGCAGCAGCGCCATGGCGCGGCCTCTGTTCTGCATGAACCCGCGGCCCAGATTCTCGTCGCACCAGCCCTTGAGCGTGTCAAGGTACAAAGAGTAGCTCGTCAGCCAGTTGATGGCCGGGAAATGGCGCGCGTAGGCCAGCGAGGCGTCCAGACCCCAGAAGACCTTGACGATGCGCATCGTCGCCTGCGAGACAGGCTCGGAAATATCGCCGCCCGGAGGGGAGACAGCGCCGATGGCGGTCAGAGAGCCGCGCCGCTCGTCCGCGCCGAGGCACTCGACGCAGCCTGCGCGCTCGTAGAACTGCGCGAGGCGGGAGGCCAGATATGCGGGGTAGCCCTCTTCGCCGGGCATCTCTTCCAGACGGCCCGACATTTCACGCAGGGCCTCGGCCCAGCGGGAGGTGGAGTCGGCGATAACGGCCACGTCATAGCCCATGTCGCGGAAATACTCCGCGATGGTGATGCCGGTGTAGATGGACGCTTCACGCGCCGCGACCGGCATATCGGAGGTGTTTGCAATCAGGACTGTGCGCTTCATCAGGGGTTCGCCGGTGTTGGGGTCGTGCAGCTCCGGGAACTCCATCAGAACGTCAGTCATTTCGTTGCCGCGTTCGCCGCAGCCGATGTAGACGACGATATCGACGTCCGACCACTTTGCCAGCTGGTGCTGCACGACGGTCTTGCCCGAACCGAACGGGCCGGGGACGGCGGCTGTGCCGCCCTTGGCCAGCGGGAACATGGTGTCGATGATGCGCTGGCCGGTCATAAGGGGCTGCGAGGGGGTAAATTTCCGGTCATACGGACGGGCCACGCGCACGGGCCACTTCTGCATGAGGCTTAAATGCTCCTCGCCCTTTTCCGTCTCCAGCACGCAGACTGTCTGCTCGACGGTAAATTCGCCGGATTGGATCTCCTTGACGGTGCCCGCCATTTTGGGCGGCACCATAATCTTGTGCAGAACGGCGCTCGTCTCCTGCACGGTGCCGATCACGTCGCCGCCGGAAACCTTGTCGCCCTTCTTGACCGTGGGCGTGAAGGCCCACTTCTTTTCACGGTTCAGCGCCGGAACCTGCACGCCGCGGGCGATGGTTTCCCCGCAGCGGTCGCGGATCTCGGTCAAGGGGCGCTGGATACCGTCGTAAATATTTTCGAGCATACCGGGCCCAAGCTCGACGGAGAGGGGCATACCGGTCGTCGTGACCTCGGCGCCGGGGCCGAGGCCGCTCGTTTCCTCATAGACCTGAATGGAGGCCGAGCCGCCCGTCATATTCAGAATCTCACCGATCAGCTGCTGCTTGCCGACGCGGACGACGTCTGCCATGTTGGCGTCTTCCATCCCCTCGGCAACAACAAGCGGGCCGGATACCTTTACAATTCTACCTGACATTTCATCGAATCCTTTCTATATTCAAGGATGCTGTTTAAAGAATATTCGAGCCGACCGCGCGTTCGACAGCGGCGTTCAGCGCGTTCATGCCGAGCCCTTTGCAGCCGCCTGCGCCGGGGATCAGAATGACCGCCGGGGTAACGCTGGACGCGTATTTTTCGATCTGCGCGTGCAGCGCCTCGGCATACGTCTCGGTCACATAGATGATCGCGTATGCGTCGGACTGCCTTGTGAGGCGGTGGAAGACCTCCGCCGCTTCCTCGGCGGAATTCACGGGAAACACGGTGAGGCCCAGAGCCGCAAAGCCCATGACGCTCTCGCGTTCGCCCAGAACTGCGATTTTATACATACCGATCACCTCGCTCATTGATACAGATCCCGCAGCCGTGCGCGGATCGTGTCGGCGGGCAGCCCCGCCTGCAGGCCGCTTATGATCATGCGGGCCGCTGAAATTTCATTTTCCAGCGCACAGAGATAGGCGATGACGACCTGCTCCCCGAATACGACCGACTTTGCCTTGGCGAAATACGCTGTGAGCGTGTTGTCGCACAGCCGTTCAAACGCAGTCAGAGAGCCAGACTGCGACTCGTCGCCCGCCTGCGCGGCGGCGAAGAGCGCAGTGTTCGCAAACAGCGGCGCAAACGGCTCGTCCTGCGCAAGCGCCTGGCAGATCTCCTCCGCCGGAACGCTCCCGCCGGGAACGAGGACGCTCTTTAAAAACGCAGCGTCCTTGTGCATACGCCGTGCACGCACGGCGGCGCGCAGATTCGCGCTGTCCGCCTGCAGCTGCGCATAGCCCATCAGGAACGCGCTTCCGACCTGCGCGGCGGTTTCGTGATACTCAGCAAAATACGCGCGGTCGAGGATCAGATCGGCCAGCTGCGGGTCGGCGCTTCTCGAAAGCGCGTCGCGCGCGGCCTGCATTGCGGTCAGAACGGCCTGCGGGACGCTTCCGGACTCGCCGGTTTCATAGGCAGTTTTGAGCGCCTGCGCGTCTGCGCGGCCAGCGCCGGAGAGCAGGGGAGCCGGGTCTATCCCGACGGCCTCGGCCTTGACAATCGTCTTGGCGTTGTGATAGTCATAGCGCATACGAAACAGCGATACAACGCCGTCCTTCGGCGCAAGCGCCTCCACCTCGGAAAACACGGCGGCGCGCCGGTCGTTCAGCGCCTTGTCAAGCCCGACAGCCAGCACATCGGCATAGCCGCAGCTCTCCAGGATTCGCGCCGCCTCCTGCACGGAGGAGCCGAGCATCCGCCCGGCCTTCTCCGCGTTGAGCAGCTGCGGCTCCTTTGCGCGCAGATACGCCGAAATAAACAGATACTCCGTGTCCTTGCACGCTTTTACTTTCTTTTTTTGTTCCGTCACGTCAGCCTCCCGGCCTCAGCCAAACAGGCAGGCCGCAACCTTGCCGGAAAGCGCGGGCCGCAGGCCGCTTATCATTGTGCCGATTGAGCAGTTCGTCTCGACCAGCCCGTCCTTCAGCACCACGCCGCCGCGCATTGGCCTCGTTTCGGCGGAAAGCGTCAGCTTTGCTGCCTTCCCGGCCTTCTGGAGCAGCGCGTTCGCCTGCTCCACGACGGCCTGTCCGACCCGTTCGCGGTCCTCTGTGCAGAAGATCAGCTCCTCGCTGCCGGACGCGCTTGCCCGTGCGGCAAGCTGCGCGCAGAGCTTCGTATACTCTGCCGTGGGGAGCGAGAGAAGCTGCTGCTCCGCCTGCCGGAAGGCGGCGTCGACGAGCGCCTGCTTCGTTTCGAGCAGCTGCCGCCGCGCGGCCATCCGGGCCGCGCCCTGATCGCGTTCGAGCTGCTTATCGGCCTCGGCCTGTGCTTCCGCCGTCAGCCGCTGCTGCTCAAGCTCGATCCTGCGGTCATAGTCCGCGCGGAGCTGCGCTGCCTTTTCCCCGGCCTGCGCGCGGATCGCGGCGGCCTCGGCCTCGGCATCGGCAAGAATGCGCGCGGAAATTTTTTCAATTCCGTTCATTGCTTCACCCTCTTCTGCGGGGTTACTTGCTGATATTGATGATCATCAGCATGGAGGCCAGCAGGGAAAGAATCGCGTAGAACTCGACCGTGACGCACAGCACCATGCCCTTGGACCAGTGGTCGGGCTTCTTGGCCAGCAGATTGATGGACGCGCAGGCCACGCGGCCCTGTGCGATCGCGGAGATCATGCCGCCGAGCGCCATAGGAAGGCAGGCGACAAAGTACTGCAGGCCCTGCGTGATGCTCAGTTCGGGCAGAGCGCCGGACAGAAGGCCCATGCGGAAGATGGCGAAGAACCAGACGACGAGGCCGTACAGACCCTGCGTGCCGGGGATGACCTGAAGGATCAGGACCTTGCCGAACTTTGCCGGATCCTCGCACAAAAGACCCGCGCCGGCCTCACCGGTCATGCCGGTGCCCTTTGCCGAACCGATGGCGCACAGCGCCGCCGCAAGACCCGCGCCCAGAAGCGCCAGAGCCAGACCGCCGAAAGCGTCAAAAAATGCTTGCATGATAGAGTTCCTCCTTAAGATTGAATATCCACGTATTTTGTATTGATTGCCAGAGGCTTGAACGGCCTGCCGCCGTCCTTATAGAATTTGCCGAAGTATTCCAGACACTGCAGACGCAGATCGTGGACGTAGCAGCTCAGCAGGTTCAGCGCGAAGTTGAGTCCGTTGCCGAGCATCGACACGATCAGGAAGATCACCACGTTCCCCGGGATCGCGCCGAGCGTATTGAAGACCGAGGCGATGACAGAGCCTGCCAGCATCAGGGTCATCAGTCTGGAATACGAAAGAATATCGCCGAAGTAGCCCGTCACATGGTTGTAGACCGAGCCGAAGATCGCCGTGACCTTGCCGAAGCCCTTCGCGCTCCAGCCGGAGCCGACCACGACCATGCCGATGCCGACGTACAAAACGATGTTCGTCACGCCGAGCGCCATACACGCGATGCCTGCGAACACGACCCACCAGGTCAGCTCTTCCCAGATGGCGTCCATGATCTCGCCCTTCTTGAGCTTTTCAACGAAGCTGATGGCCATGCCGGTCACGATCTGGACAAAGCCGAGCGCCATGGCGCCGATGAGGATCGTGATCGTGTCGTCAAGCGGAGTGAAGAGCGAGGGGAGCGCCTTGAACGGCGTATTGGGGTTGATGATCCCCGCCAGCTGCGGCAGGAAATCGCCGAAGAAGCCGCCCGTCAGCGCGCCCATGATAAATGTGCTGATGCCGCAGGAGAACATGAGGCCGAACATCTGTCCGCTCGTGCCCTTGGGCCGGGCTTTTTTCGTGATGATGATGGAAGCCAGGATCATCAGCAGTCCATAGCCCATGTCCGCCATCATGATGCCGTAGAACAGAATGAAAAACGGCGCCATGAGCGGGTTCGGGTCCACGCCGTCATAGGCGGGGAGGGAATACATCTCCGTGACCATGTTGAGTGGCCATGTCAGCCTGTTGTTCTTGAGCTTGACCGGCACGTCCGGATATTCCTCCGGCGACGGGTCCTCCAGCTCCCATGCGCAGCAGAATTTTTCCAGCAGCGCCTCAAGCTTCGGTACGTCCTCACACGGAACCCAGCCGTCCAAACAGAACGTCCGTTCTGAGTGTGCCAGCCGGTCGGCGGCCTGCGCCTTCGCGATCTCCTGCGTGCAGCGGTCGGCTGCCAGCCGGATGGCGGGCACGTCACCCGCAAGCGCTGTGAGCTTGTCCGTCAGACGCTTGTCCTCCTGCTCGCAGGCGGCGAGCTTTTCGTCCGTCAGGCGGATGTTCTCTTCCGCCGTGCCCGCTGCACCGTCGAAGCCGGCCGTCGTAAAGCCGAATTCGCGCAGCGCGGACGCTGCGGCGTCATATGCACTCTTGTGGACGATCACGAGCAGATACAGGCTCTGCTGGTCGGCGCTGAGGCTTTCGACCTGCGTCTCACCGGCTGCTGCATAGACAGCCTCGCGCAGCGCGTCAAGCGCCGTCTGTGCCGAGACGGTGCCGAGCAGCACACGCGTGTGCTGCGTCCCGCCTGTTTCCAGCGGCAGATCGAGCGTCCGCCACGGCACGAAGCTCTCGCGCAGCGCCGTGAGGCGGCTCTTTTCCGCCTGATTGCGGCTGCGTGCGTCCTGCGTGTCCAGCGCCTCCTGCGCCGTCTGCACAGCCGCGCGGTACGCGTTGTCGTCAAACAGCTCGCCGAGCGTCTTTTCCGGCCGGGCGGAGAACATCCCGCCCTTTTTCGTTTCATAGTGCTTGAGCGTTTCCAGCGCGGAGGCGAGTGCGGCGGATGTCTGGCTCAGCGCGTCCGCGCCTCCGCCGTCTGCTGTGCGGAACAGCTGCGTCTGCTGCGCTTCGGTCAGCGCCTCGGGCGAGCCGATCTCGACGCTTCCGAGCAGCTGCAGCTCACGAATGAGCTGATCCTGTTCCTCCGCGATGCCGCACAGCCGAATTTTTTTCATTTTTAAGATTGCCATTCGCTGTCCCAGATCCTCTCTACGATCATTGCCGCCGCTGCGCCGGACCGGCTGGCTGCCGCCTGCTCCAGTGCTCGGCACTGCGCGGCTGTTTTGCTGTTCAAATCCGTTTCAAATGCCGCTGCCTGCTTTCCGGCCTGCCGCTTCGCCTCGCGCATACGCTCCTGCGCGCCGGATATCACGGCGTTCAGACGGGCTGTGCCGTCCTTTTCGGCCTGTACGGCCAGCTCGGCGGCCTCCGCACGTGCCTGCTCGCAGATCGCGCGGGCCTGTTCCTCCGCTGCGGCGATCTGTGCGAGCTCCTGCATCGCCATTTCCATCACCTCCTTCATGTACACCCTGCGGCGCTGCTTTTTCCAAGCCAGCGCCGCATCATATTTTCCAGAACAATACAGAAAATGCTCTATATATTATGTACAGAATGTACTCGATTTTGTAATTCTAGCATAGCCGTTAAGAAACTGCAATAGATATCGATAAAAAAATGCCTAAATAGGCGTTTTCGACAAAATCCATAATTGGCTCTGGTTTTTTCAAATGTGTGCGTATATAATAAAAAATTGCATATGGAGGGACTGGCATGGAACAGATTCTGAGCGGCTACTGCCGCACGATCGACGCTTCAAGAATGGTTCTTGTGGAGGACGGCGAGGCAGACTGTGATTTTGAAGCCTGCGCCTACCGCGACGTCTGCCAGATCGGGCAGCAGATCGCGCAGCTGCAAAAAACGGAGGAACGGACATGAACATTTGTCTTTACGGCGCGTCAAGCCCCGCGCTTGACCGCGCATATTTTGACGCGGCGGAGGAATTCGGCCGCCTGCTGGCAAAAAACGGCCACACGCTCGTCTACGGAGGCGGCGCGCAGGGCGTTATGGGCGCTGCAGCACGCGGCGCTGCGGACGCGGGCGGAAAAATCACCGGCATCGCGCCGAACTTTTTAAATGTAGACGGCATTCTGTTTGACCGCTGCACCGAGTTTATCCTGACGGACACCATGGCCGAGCGCAAGGCCGCCATGATCGCCCATGCAGACGCATTCGTCATGGCCCCCGGCGGCTTCGGGACGCTGGAGGAGTTTTTCGAGGTGCTGACGCTCAAGCAGCTCGGCCGGCACAACCCGGCCATCGCCATTCTCAACACGAACGGCTTTTATGACAAGCTGCAGGAATTTGTTCTGTCCGCCGTGGAGCAGCGCTTCATTCGCTCCGCCTGCCTGAACATTTACGCTCTCTGCCCCACACCGGCGGATACGCTGACGTATCTGGAGCAGTACGACCCAGCTGTCCTCGACGTGCGGCATCTGAAGAACATCTGAGCGCCCTGCGCCTGTACGCAAGGCGGATATGGATCAAAATAACGGGAGGAATCGCAGCATTCTGCGGTTCCTCCCGTTCCATTTTCAAAAATCCGGGTTATGCCTTTGCCATCAGCTCGGCGGCGGGCAGGACGGCGCTGACGTCGGCCTGCGCCATTTTGCCTTCGTCAAACAGGGAGGCGATGTCCGGATTGATCGGCAGGCGCGCGAGGACCGGGAGCGAGAATTGCAGCGCCAGCTCATCCAGCCTGCTTTTGCCGAAGATCTCGACGCGTTTGCCGCAGTCCGGACACTGGAAATAGCTGTAGTTCTCGACAAAGCCGTAGACCGGAACGTTCATCATCCGCGCCATGTTGACGGCCTTGGAGACGATCATGGACACGAGGCTCTGCGGGCTTGTGACGATCACCACGCCGTCGACCGGCAGCGACTGGAACACCGTCAGCATCACGTCGCCCGTTCCGGGCGGCAGATCGACGAACATATAATCCACATCGCCCCAGCAGACGTCCGTCCAGAACTGCTTGACCGCGCCGCCGATGACCGGGCCGCGCCAGATGACGGGGTCTGTCTCGTTCGGCAGCAGCAGATTGATGGACATGACCTTAATGCCCTCGGGCGTCTCAGCGGGGAGCATACCGTCGTCGCTGCCCACGATCTGCTCATGCAGACCGAAGGCTCTGGGGATGGACGGGCCGGTGACATCCGCGTCGAGAATGGCCGTTTTATAGCCCAGCTTCTGCATGGCGACAGCCAGCATCGACGTGACGGTCGACTTGCCGACGCCGCCCTTGCCGGAGACGACAGCGATGACCTTTTTGACATTTGATTTCTTGTTCGGCTCTGCCAGCAGGCTCTCCGGCTTGCGGTCAGAGCAGCTTTCTCCGCAGCTGGAACAGTTGCCACTGCATCCGCTCATAAAAAACACTCCTTTTTGTGTCGTTTGCTGTTATTCTACCACCAAAGCGGGAAAAGTCAAACGTCCGCATGGCGGTTCTGGATGAGGCTCCGCAGTTCGTCGTGCGCATGGATGAGCGCGTCGGCGTTTTTCTGGAATTCTGCCCAGCGCGCATCAACCTGCGCACCGGCCTCAGCCAGGATCCTGTCTGCCTGTGCCTGTGCGTCCTGTACGATCTTATCGGCCTGCTGCTTTGCATCCTGTATGATCGTCTCGCGCTGCCGCTGCGCCTCGTCCGTCTTCTGCACCATCTCGGCTGTCGCAGCCTTGACGGAGGCAAGATACTGGTCGGCAGCGGCCTGCGCAGCCTCGAACACGCCGCTTACCTGAATGGCTGCCTCGGCGATGGAACCGGCGGATGCGATGCGCAGCGTCCGGTCCTCCAGCTGCTGCCGCAGCGCCTGATTCTCTGCCAGACTGTCCTCATAGCGCTTCCGCTGCTCATAGAGAATGTCCAGCAGCTCCGCACGGCTGAGCCGTCTGAGATCCTTATCGGTCATGATATCTGCTCCTTTCCTGTTTCTGTACGGTCAAACACATCCGTGCGCTGCCTGCCAGAACGCCTTGGCAAAGGCGAAGACCTCGCGCAGCGTGTAATTGACCTTCAAGATCCACGGCCAGGTATCGCTTGCTTGGCCGTATGGCTCCATGGAGAGCGTCCGCGCGATATACTTGGCGCGGCACATATGAAAATCGCTCGTAACGATCAGCACGCGCGACGTATCAAGCCCCGCCGCCTCGGCAAGCTTCGCCGAAAACAGCAGATTTTCCCGTGTGTTGGAGGCCTTGTCCTCCTCGATGATCCGGGACGCGTCCACGCCGTGCTCGATCAGGTACCGGGCCATGACGGACGCTTCCGTATACGCCTCGTCCGGCCCCTGGCCGCCGGAGACGATCACGGTCCTGTCCGGGTGCTCCTGCATGAATTCGAGCGTTTTATCCAGCCGCTTTTTTAGCGTCAGCGACGGCTCGTCGCCCTGTACCTGCGCGCCGAGCACGACGACAAACTCCGGCGTCTCGTCCTGCGTCATAACGCTGTCCTGTCCCTGCACGGCAATATACCCCATTGCGCCGAAGATCACCGCCATGCCTGCGGCAGTCAGACCGGTCAATAGACGGCTCCAATGCTTCGGTGCGTTCTTTTTCTTCAAAATCCGCAGCGCCAGCAAAACCGCCGCAAGCAGCAGCAGGCAGATGCCCGTCATGCCGATATGCAGCGGCAGCGCCAGACACACCGCGCCGAGCGCCGCGAGCAGCGCGATCACCCAAACCGGAATCATGTTGCACCCTCCAAATCAGACGAAAGCCGCTCCCACTCGTCCATCAGGCCGGTAAGCGCATCGTCGCAGGACTGCTTTTCTGCCATCAGCCGCGCAAGCTCCTGATAGTCGGAGCTTGCGGCTTCGATCTGCCGGTCCAGCTCGGCAGAATGCTGCTCCTGCTTTTCGATCTCGCGCTCCAGCGCGCGGATCTGCTTCTCCAGCATCTTGCTGCCGGAGGTCTTCGGTTTTTCCTTGCGCTCCTTTTTGGGCTTTTCCGGCGCGGGAGCCGCGATGGCCTCCTTTTCTTTGATGGAACGGTATTTTTCATATCCGCACGGGAAGTCCCGGATATGCCCGTTTTCCAGCTCCCAGATCCGCGTGGCGAATTTGTTGACAAAATAGCGGTCGTGGGACACGAAGATCAGCGTCCCCTCGTAGTCCTCCAGCGCATCCTCAAGCCATTCGCGCGAGTCGATGTCCAGGTGGTTCGTCGGCTCGTCGAGGACGAGCAGGTTGATCTTCTCATCCATCAGCATACACAGCCGCAGACGGCTCTGTTCGCCGCCGGAAAGACTCGAAACGGTCTTGAACACGTCCTCGCCCTCGAACAGATACGCGCCCAGCCGGTCGCGCGCGGTCTGCACGGAGCAGTTTTTCTCATAGAGCATCGTGTCCAGCAGCGTCCGTTCGGGGTGGGCGAAGTGAATGATCTGCGGCAGGTAGGCCCACTTGACCGTGGGGCCGAACTTCACGCGGCCCGCACCGGCCTCCTCGCCGAGCAGGAGCTTTAAAAACGTGGACTTGCCGGTCCCGTTGTCGCCCAGCAGCGCAATGCGTTCGCCGCCCGCGACCTGCAATTCGACGTCCGAAAACAGCGTCCTGCCGTCATACGCCTTGCCGAGTCCCTTGACGGACAAAACCTCGTCGCCGAAAAAGTCCCGCTGGGCGAAGCGCGCCCGCAGGGTCTTCTCCTGCGTGGGCCGGTCGGTCTTTTCAATGCGCTCCATGCGGTGCTGGATGGACATGGCGCGGCGGTAGAGCGTGCGGTTGTTGATGCCCCAGCCCTTCATGCGCTCGAGCGTGAAGCCGAGCTGGCCGAGCTTGGCCTGCTCCTTTTCATACTGCTTCAATTGCAGGTCGAAACGCGCCTGCTTTTCCTGCACGTAGAACGAATAGTTGCCGGAATAAAATTCCGCCTTCCCATCGTGTAGCTCGATGATGCGGGTCACGACGCGGTCAAGAAAATACCGGTCGTGGGAGATGGTCAGGACGGTTCCCCTGAATTTTTCAATATAGCCCTCGAGCCATTCGACCGCGTGCATATCCAGATGGTTCGTCGGCTCGTCGAGCAGCAGGATATCCGTCTTTTCCAGCAGCAGCCGCGCCAGATTCACGCGCGTCTTTTCGCCGCCGGAAAGGCTGTCAAAGTCCTGCTGCCGCTGCGCGGCAGGGATGCCGAGACCGTTGCAGATCTTGTCGGTCTGCATATCCGTCTCATAGCCGCCGCCGGTCTGAAAGCGCGTGGAAAGCGCGTCGTATTCGGCAAGCAGCGCTTTGTCCGGCTGCGCGGCCATCTGCTCTTCCAGACGGCGCATTTTGCTCTGGATATTCGCAAGCTCCCGGAACGCCGTGCGCAGCACGTCCTCTACCGTATAGCCCGCCGGGTAATGCGGGATCTGGGAGATAAGGCCGACCTTCCGGCCCGGCGCGAAGCGCACCTCGCCGGTGTTGTAGTCCCGCTCTCCGGGCAGTCTT
>HF990633.1:3027-16524 GCA_000432135.1 Firmicutes bacterium CAG:124 | reverse complement strand
GCGTCGTCTTGCCCGCGCCGTTTCGCCCGAGCAGGCCCACACGCTCGCCTGCCTGAATGTCAAAGCTCACGCCGTCGAGCAGATTCGTGTCGGCGTCGAAGCTCTTGACCAGGTCCTTTACAGATAGATCGATCATGGATGTTCCTCTTTATTCTGCGGCGGTTTCAGTCTCCGCTGTCATCGCCCATCAGCGGCCGGATGACGCCTGCGGCGTCGAACCGGGTATCGTGGGAGGTCGTGACGAAAACGAGCTGCGTGGCCGGATCCGGCAGCACCTCGCCCATGGCCTCGGTCATGGTCATTACGTCGTTGGCCTTTTCTGTCGTGATATACACGCGGCTGGCATACTGCGCGACGGACGGGACCGTCGTGCCCAGCGCGAGGCG
Source organism: Firmicutes bacterium CAG:124 (assembly GCA_000432135.1). Lineage (GTDB taxonomy): Bacteria > Bacillota > Clostridia > Oscillospirales > Oscillospiraceae > CAG-170. The sequence goes on along the minus strand of HF990633.1, from coordinate 16,138 downwards.
GATGGAGCTGCCGGTCAGATTCGCGCCCAGCGTCTCCGCGCAGTCCTCCAATGCGGCGACCTGCGTGATAGCCTCGGCGTCCCATGCAATGGAGCTGTCGTCCGGTACGGTGAAGTTATCGAACAGCACCTCGTCAAACCCGCGTGCGTCAAGCTCCAGCGCGATGGCAGCCAGATAACTGCGCGCGTCGAGCGAGTCGGGCCGCAGCCAGTAGCACCGCCGCTCGTCCATCCACAGATCGCCGGAGGTCGTCGTCAGGGCGGAAGAATAGTGCTTGGCGACAAAATTCGGGTCGGAGAACGCGGGCACGCGGGCGATCACGATCAGGTCCGGCGTTTCGGTCAGCTCCTTTATGAGCGCGTCGCAGGCGGCGATGTCCGCGTCTGCCGTCTGGGCGTCGGCGATGTCGGTCGAATAATAGAAATTGCCGAGCGGGCTTTTGACGTCGATGAGCACGGCGTTATAGCCGTCCGCGTCGGCCAGCGCCTGCCGCACCTCGTCCACGCTGTTTGCCAGCATGGTCGTGGAGATATAAAAGCCTTGCAGCTGCACCGCGTTCGGGTCGACGTCCGTTTCCTCGGCAGCGGCGGACAGGATCGTTTCAAATGGATAGTCCTCTGCGTCGGCTGGCCCTTCCGGCGTCTGCGGGGTGCGCTGGAGCTTCTGCGTTTTGTCAAAATACACGCCGTTTGGCGAATACACGACGTAGCGGCCCAGATAGCTGATGCGCGCGAGAATGAGCAGGCCGAGCAGAACGACGGCCAGCAGCGCGATCAGCGCAATGCGCCGCAGCGTCCGCTTGTTGCGGTAGGAAAAAATACGCATGGGGTTCTCCTTCCTCCCGTCACGCTTCCGGCAGCGCGGCGGTCACGCGGCACCAGTCCTCCTGCTGTTCGGTGGAGATGATCTGAAGCCCGTTTTGTTCCAACGCGGCCAGAACCTCCGCAAGGCGCGTGTTAAGAATTCCGGAGCAGATGAACACGCTGTCCTCCTGCAAAAATTCCGGCACGACGCGGCTCAGGGGAATGATGACGTCGGCCACGATATTGGCCAGCACCACATCGTAATGTCCCCTGAGCGATTCCATCATGGCCCTGTCTCCGATCACGTCGCCGGTGACGGCGGTAAAGCGGTCGGAGAAGATCTGGTTGATGGCGGCGTTTTCCCGGGCAATGTCTTCGGCCTTGGGGTCAATGTCCACGCCCGTGGCGTGGGCCGCGCCGAGCAGGACGGCAGTGATGGACAAAATGCCGCTGCCGCTGCCGAGATCGAGCACGCGCTCGCCGCCCTGAATGGCCCGTTCCAGCTCGCGCATACACATCTGCGTGGACGCATGCGCGCCGGTGCCGAAGATCATGCCGGGGTCGAGCAGGACCTCGACGCGGTTTTCCGGGTTTTCCGGGTGCAGCCACTCCGGAACGACCAGCAGCCGTTCGCCGATGGGCAGCGGCTGATAGTACCGCTTCCAGTTGTTTTCCCAGTCCTCGTCCTTGACGTTTGCCAGCTGCACGTCAAGAGAGCCGAAGTCCACCGACGGGTACTGCGCGCGCAGCGCGGCCAGCTGGCTTTTCAGACTTTCGACCGTTTCCGGCAAGGAAGCGTTCTGCTCCAGATACAGCCGGATCTGCGAAAGTCCCTGCATCTGCTTTTCCAGAGCCTCGTCTACATAGTCCCAGTACTGACGGTTCTGCTCCAGAAATTCATGAAACTGCTCCTGATCGTCGATGATGAAGCTGTCAAAGCCCAGCACGGTCAGCCGGTCGCAGACAAGGTCAATGGCCGCCGGAGCCGTTTTGATGGTCAGTTCGATCCACTGCATGATAGTCCTCCCGATCTCCAGGGCGGAGATCTTTCAAATTGCAATATTTGTTCTATTTTACACGAAACCGGAGCAAATGACAAGTAGGGAGATTCTGATTCGATCACCGGGATGCCTCCGGCGGCCCCAGCTTTTCCATCCTGCTGGGAGGCTGTTTGATGGAAAGAATCAGCGCCCGGCTCCGCAGAGGGGCCGGGCGCTGTGCCTGAGGGGGGAAAAGGGGGTTCGCGAAGGGTTATGATACTGCGGGCAGTTTCACAAGGGGCGCATACCGGTGTTTGGATACCCGCCGTACATACCGGTGGCTGCAGCGTCTATTGCGCTGCGTAGTTCCGGCTGTGCCGGTTGTAGTGTCAGCGTCACTGGTCACTAGAAATACTTATATCGCTGGTGTAGTTCAGACCGTTGTAATAATAGATCGCGTTAAGCCAATAACTGATATTGGCTGACAGGCTGGTTCGGTCGATAACATACTGTCCGCCTTCAACCCATCCCGTAACAGCCGCAGGACCTGGCGACCATTGTACATTGGCAGCGTTAAAATTGGGAATATTGGTCTCAATGCGAAAGACCAAACGGTCGCCTGTAACAGGATAGACCGGGACGATGTTGAACGTATACTTGACCTGATCCATCGTCTGCCTCATGCTGTCGGTATAGGTTCTGCCGTTATAGACATAGGAAGCTGTTATCGTGCAGTCAACGGTCGAAGTAACATATGCCCCTTCAGGTGCCTTATTCCATTTAATATCGGCCGGGGTGACCGTCCATGTAACATTCGCAACGTTGAAGTCGGGAATGTTGGAGTTAACGCTGTAAAAATTCTCGTATTCATACAGATTGCAGTAAATCTTAAAGGAATAGTCTAGCACAGCGAACCGGGTTTGGGATGAAATGACGACGAACGGTACACTTGGCGCGATGAACGGTAAATTTCCGTCTGAAAAGCGCGCCTCAGACCAGATAAAGCGTGTCGCCGCTGTCGATATCGGCGTCGTCGAGCGTCTGCTCCGGCGAAAGAATGCGGCCCGTGCGCTCCGACATCAGAAGCGCCTGCCGGTAAGAGCCAAACGGGATGCCCATGCTCTGCTCGACCAGCTCCAGAAAGCCGCGGCACAGAAGCCTCGCTGGCAGCGTCCGCGGTACGATGCAGTCAAACGACCGGTTCACACCGGCGACATTGATCTCGATCAGAATTTTCTCGCTGTTCATGTCCCTTCCTCCCACTGCGTCCAAAGCGTTTTTTCCGTTTCGTTCTGAATGCTGCCGTCTGCCTGCCGGGTGGACGGCTGAAGCGCCTCGCGTGCATAGCCGCTTTCGCGCAGATAGGCGAAGCAGTCCTGCGGCGTCTGGAATGGCAGCAGGCGCACGCCCGCGCCGCTCTGCTCCGCAGCCAGCGTCAGCTGCGGGCAGAAATAGCAGAAGATCCGGTCCATCCCGCCGAAGAAGGCGCACGCCTGCGCAAGCTGCGAAAACAGGTACTCGATCACCGGATGCGGCGTGTTCTTCCCGCCGTTTTTCAGCAGCATCCCCTTGCGCTCCAGCGTCCGCAGCGCCTTTTCCGGGTCGATCTGCTCCGGCTCACAGAGGAACCACGCCGGAACGGTCATGCATTGATAGAAATATGCCAGAAAGACGAATTCGTCCTCCGTAAAGCGGTAGCCGGTCACCATGCCAAAGCCTCCTTCAGTCTTGCTTTTCCCGCGCGGGAAAGATAAACGACGCTTTCATCGTCCAGCGTCACGGTCATCGTGCCTGCGTCATAGGACAAAATATGGCGCTGGTTGACCAGATAGCTGCGGTGCGTGCGGACAAAGCGGCTGCCGAGCTGCGCCTCAAGCGCATCCAGCGATGCGGAAAGCTCAAGCTCATATTTCCGGTTGTTTTCCGTCGGCAGAAAGATCTGACAGTAGGAATCCGGAAGATTCAGGTACAGAATATACTGCTTCATGTTGCGTCATCCTTTTCAGCGCTGATGGTTTCTCTGGCCCGGATACGGCTGAGCGTCACGGGCGTGATGCCGAGGAAGGTCGCCACATCCTTGAGCTGCATGATGTTCTGCAGCTTCGGGTAGGTCCTCTGGAACCACGCGTAGCGCGCCTGCGCGGACTCGCGCATGATCTCGCGGACCTCCCACATCTGCGCGTAGGACTCCTCCAGCTTCTTGACATAGACCCGCAGAAACTCGATGGAGTTCGGCAACTCCTTTATGATCGGCCGGACATCAAAATAGATCAGATCCGCCTCCGTAAGCGCCTCCAGATTCTTGTTGAGCTTGAATTCCTGACGGTCATCCATACCGATCATGCCGATGTGCGCATGGCCGTATTTGTGCAGAATACACTCGGTATATTCCTTTCCGCTCGCGCTGACCGTAAAGCCGCGCAGGATGCCGGAAATGAGAAAATACAGATTGGTCGAGTCTTCTCCGCCGTAGTACAGGCATTCTCCCTTTTTCAGGTGCCGCCGCTGCGCCAGCCGTGCGTAGGTCTGGATCGTGCTCTGAGACTGGATTCCGAGATAGTCCAGCAATTGAAAAATCTCATCCATATGAATTCTCCATTTCTGCTAAATTTTCTTTCTGCTTGTGCTCTTATTTTATTACAAAAAACGAGCCATGTAATTAACAAATGATAAGCGGCAGAAGCGTTTTAATAAGATATTCCTATTCTGGAAACGTCAAGCGAATGACCGCTGCCTCCGGCTGTCAGGCGCGGCGCAAAGGGCGCCCGCAGCTGCGCAGGAACCGGGTGCTGATAAAATAGCGGCAAAATGCTTCGGATTTGCGGAGAAAATGACAAGAACCGGCACGCACAAACTGTACGTGCCGGTTCTTGATGGTTGCAGGATGGTTCATGAGATCGGTCAGGGCCGGTGGGGGAGGCTTCAGTCTGCGTCCTCCGGGTCCGGCAGGTCGACGATGATCGGTTCGTGGTGGACGGCGGGCAGGAATTTTGTCAGAATATCCTGCGTGGAGACGGCCAGCGTCGAGGTGTTGATGCACGGGTGGCAGCCGATGCGGGTGGACTCGGCGATCGGCTTGTCCAGCACGAGCTGGACGGCGTTTTCCGTATCGTTCATCAGGCCGAGCACGCTGACGGAGCCGGGCGTGATGTCCAGATATTTCTCCATATCCGCCGGGGCCGCAAACGACAGCCGTGCCACGCCCAGCTGCCTGGAAAGATCCTTCGTCTTGAATACCTTTTCGCCCTCCAGCATCAGCAGATAAAACTGCGTCTTCTGCCGGTTGCAGAGGAATAGATTTTTACAGATCTTCTCGCCGAGCACCTGCTCGACGGCCTCGCAGGCCTCGATGGTGTCCGCGTGCTCGTGATCGACGCGGGCATAGGGAATTTGCAGCTCGTCCAGCAGCGCATAGCAGCGCTGCTCCTTTTCCAGCCGCTCCGGGACATTGCCCGGACGGCCCTCATACCGTACAGGATCGATATACATATGGATCAGCCGTTGCGGATGTAGAGCTCCGCAGCCTGCACCTCTTTCTCATAGGGATTTAAGTATCGGTTCACAATGTCCGCGACGCCTCCCGCGTCGAGCACATAGTAAGACCCGCTTGTGAAGTTCGCGGCATAGCCGGGCAGCGTCGCGGAGGCGATGTCGCTGCGGCCGCAGAGCAGGAAGCTCTCTGCCAGCCACAGAAGGTTGGCCTTCGTCAGATTTGTGTTGGTGTGCTCCAGCACCAGCTTGACGGCCTTCGACAGATGGAGCATCCCCTTCGGCGATACCCACTGCCGGAGCGCCGAGGAGACGAGCGACCGCTGCACCTCGATGCGCCCAAGGTCGGCTGTTGCGTAGCCGGAGCGGAAGCGCGCGACCTGCATGGCCTGCTCGCCGTTCAAATGCTGCCTCCCGGCCTGCAGATCGATATTCAGCCCCTGCGTGGGGTCCGAGTAGTGCATATCGACCGGCACATCGAACGTGATGCCGCCCATCAGATCGACCAGCTGCTCAAACACGCTCAGATCGACCACGGCGTAGCCGTCCGGCTCAAAGCCGATGATCTCCGACACGCGCAGCAGCAGCTCCTGCATCCCGGCCTCTCCGCCGCCGGCCCAGCCGTAGGCGGAGTTGATCTTCGGGACCGAATACTCGCAGTAGATCAGCGTGTCGCGCGGGATGGAGACGAGATGAATGGCCTTTTCCGTGCGGTCAATGTTCAGCAGCAGCATGGAGTCGGTACGGTAGCCGCCCTCGTCCGTGCCTGCGACGAGGATGGTCGCGCAGCCTTTTTTGCGGGCGGAAAGCGCGGCCTCGCTCTGCGGTGCGCGGGCGATCAGAAAATGAAACACCGCCGCGCCGATCGTCAGCAGCAGAACCAGCACCAGCGCAATGCGCAGTCCGTGCCGCCGCTTCGGCTTTTCCGGCCTTCTGCGCCGCCGTGATTCCGGCTGCGCAAGCTTTTCCTCCTGCTCGGCGCGTGCGCTGCGCTCGTCGTCGCTCAGCCCCTGCGTGTAGAGCCATTCGGCGTATTCCGCTGTGCTCCTGTGCGCGTTCGCGTGCTTCTGTGCGGCCTTTTTCTGCTTCATATGCGCGGCACGCTCCTGTTCAAATGCCTGCTGGCGCTCGGCTCTTGCAAGCCGCTCCTGCTCCCGGATGCGCTCGTATTCCGCGCGCCGTGCACGCTGGTACGCGGGCTTGGACTGCTCGTAGAACGTCAGCGGAGCCTCCGGCTCCTTCTGCTCCTCCGGGCCGTAGAATTTGCCGTAGTCGATGTGCACGTCCTCCGCATTCAGCGGCTCACTGCCGGGGCCTTCCGGCACAGGCTCGTCTTCGGGGGGAGGCTGCTCCGCAGTCTCGCCGTCCGATTCGCCGAGCAGGCTTTTTACATCCTGCAAAAGCGCGTCGACATCGTCCGCGTCCGGTGTTTTCGGCGCAATTTCCTGTTCGGGCTGCGCTGCATACTTGTCTTCCATACTATGTTCTCCTTCCATTTTCCGCGCAGCCGGGGCGGCTGGTGGAAAGAAAGTCCCATAAATATTGTATCATTGTAACATAAATTCACCAAAAAGTAAATACTGTGCGAATTTCCCGCATTGCAATCGCGTCCGTTTAGTGGTAGACTGTTTTACAAAAGAAAAGTCTGCGTAGGGGCGGACGACTCTGTCCGCCCGCAGAATGCACCGGTTTTGCGAAAAGCTGGGGCGCATACGTATGCACCTGCCTGTTTTGATGTAGGGGCCGATGCCTACATCGGCCCATTGGGAAGCTGCAAATTCGCCGCAGATTATCGTAAAAACGGTGCACACTGCGCGGGCCAATGTGTACCGGCAAGCGGCAGACCCACATCCGTAACGCTCCTTCGTCGCGCACGCCCAACACCCTTAACGCTCCTTCGTCGCGAACGGCTGTGACCGGCATCGGCCCCTACAGTCAAATGCGCGGCTGCATCTGAATTTGCCGAAGATTCCTGTAGAACAGCTGCTTCCAACGGGCGGACAGAGACGTCCGCCCCTACAGAGCAGGCGCATACCGATTTGTGATTCCGACACGTTGCCTGAAGGAGGGCGTATGAATAGAAACTGGGATGCTGCGTTTGCCGCCTGTAAAAGCTATGAAGAGGCGGAGGTTTCCGCCGCGCTGCAAGCCGCTGTCGACGCGGCGGGCGGTCTTGACTGGGTCACGCCCGGCATGCGCGTGGCGCTGAAGCTCAATCTTGTCTCCGCCATGAAGCCGGAGCAGGCCGCGACAGTCCATCCGGCTGTCGTCTGCGCGCTGGTAAAGCTGCTGACGGCGCGCGGTGCGCACGTCATTCTTGGCGACAGCCCCGGCGGGCTGTATACTGCGGCGCATCTGCAGCGCGTTTACGATGTGACCGGCCTGCGTGCCGCCGAGGCGCTCGGCGCGGAGCTTAACGCGGATTTTTCCGTCTGCCCTGTCTCGTATCCGGAAGCAGCGCAGGCCAGAAGCTTTACGATGACGGCATATTTGAAGCAGGCTGACGCGATCATCGACGTCTGCAAGCTCAAAACGCACGGCATGATGGGCATGACGAACGCCGTCAAAAACTTTTTCGGCATCATTCCCGGCACAATGAAGCCGGAGTATCACTATAAATATCCAAAGGCCGCTGATTTTGCCGATATGCTCGTCGACCTCTGCGAATACTGTAAGCCCCGCCTTTGCATCTGCGACGCCGTCGTCGGCATGGAGGGCAACGGCCCGACGCAGGGCTCCGCGCGGCCCATCGGCTGTCTGATCGCAGCGCAGAGCGCGCATAAGCTTGACCTGGCCGCCTGCGGCGTGATCGGCCTGACGCCCGGCGAGGTGCCGACGCTCACCGCCGCCATCCGGCGCGGCCTGTGCCCGGACAGCGCGGAAAGGCTGAAGCTTTTCGGCGATCCCGCCGCGTTTACGGTCCCGGACTACAAGACCGTCCCCTCGCAGGCGAGCGTCTTTTTCCGCAGCGGCGGCAAGGGGCCTGTGGCCAGGCTCGCCGACAGCTTCCTGTTCCATGTGCTTACGCCGTACCCAAGGCTTTGCGCGAGGGACTGCATCGGCTGCAAAAAGTGCGCGAATATCTGCCCAGCCAAAGCCATCACAATGAAAAATGGAAAACCGCAGATCGACCGCAAGGCCTGCATCCACTGCTTCTGCTGTCAGGAATTCTGCCCGAAGGGCGCGATGCGGGTGGGCCGCAGCGCGTTTGCGAAGCTGCTGGAACGGGGCTGAGCGGTGTTCTGCCAGAAATCCCCGGCATAGCGTCCGGCGGTTCGGCTTATCCTAACAGAAAAGGAGGCCGAACCGATGCGAGCAGAGTTTTTGTGGGAAGTTTTTACCGATACCGGCGCGCCGGAGGCGTATCTGCTGTTCAAGGATGCGGGCCGCGCGCAGCAAAGCGTAAGGAAAGCGGAGCATGGACTACCTGACGACGCGGGGGCTTGTCCTCCGGACAACCGAATATAAGGAGACGGACCGCATCCTGACGGTTCTGAGCGCCGACCATGGTCTTCTCACCATGAAGGCTCGCGGCGTCCGCTCCAACCGCAGCAAACTCAAGGGCGCGTGCCAGCTGCTGACCTATGCGGAGTTCACCGTCGGCGAAGCGCACGGCTTTTCGTCCATCACGGAGGCGACCGCCATCGAGATGTTCCCGGAGCTGCGGACAGACATTGTGCTTCTCTCGCTTGCCAGCTATTTTGCCCAGCTGGCCGAGGTCCTATCGCAGGAGGATGCGGCCAGTCCTGCGCTGCTGCCGCTGATTCTGAACGCGCTGTACGCGCTCGCGAAGCTCAAGAAGCCGCCGCAGCTCGTCAAGGCGGCGACGGAGCTGCGGCTTGCCGCCCTTGCGGGCTATCTGCCGGAGCTTTCCGGCTGCTGTGTGTGCGGCGATCCGGAGCCTGACCGGTTTTCCATCGCCGACGGGACGCTTGAGTGCGCGTCCTGCCGCGCGTCCGACGGCGTGCGGATGCCGCTGTCTGCCGCGTCGCTGGCCGCCATGCGCTATATCGTCTCCTGCCCGGATAAAAAGCTGTTTTCGTTTGCGCTGACCGGCGCGGCGGAAAAGGAGCTGTGCGACGCGGCGGAGAGCTATCTGCTCACGCAGCTCGAGCGCAGCTTCTATACATTGGATTTCTATAAATCTCTTTTGACAGAATAGGATCGTACATATGAACGAACAATATGAAAAATCACTGACCAAGCTGGAGCTGGATAAGGTCCTGGCTATGCTCTCCGACCACGCCGCGTCGCAGGCGGCAAAGGACCGCTGCCTTGCCGTCCGTCCGAGCACGGACGCGGATGAGATCCGGCACCTTCTGGATGAGACGAGCGCGGCCTGCGCCTGCATCACGGTCAAGGGCTCGCCGTCCTTCGGCGGATTATATGACGTGGGCGCGTCGCTGGACCGCGCTGACCGGGGCGGCTGCCTCAGCCCGGAGGAGCTGCTGCGCATCGCGGCTGTTTTAAAATCCGCCCGCCAGACAAAGGCGTATTCCGAGGGCGAGGGGAGAAGTGCGCAGGAGCCGAGCGTGCTGGATGTGTACTTCCAGCAGATCACCACGAATAAATATCTGGAGGAGCGCATCTTCACCTCCATCCTCTCCAAGGACGAGATCGCGGACGCGGCCAGCAGCGAGCTTGCCTCCATCCGCCGCAGGATCCGCCAGCAGAGCGCGAAGATCCGCGAGTCGCTGCAGAAGATCATCACCTCGCCGTCCTACGCGAAGATTTTGCAGGAGCCGATCGTGACCATCCGCTCCGACCGCTTCGTCGTCCCGGTCAAGGCCGAGTGCAAGAGCCAGCTTCCGGGCCTCGTGCACGATGTCTCGTCCTCCGGCAGCACGTATTTCATTGAGCCGATGTCCGCCGTCAACGGCAACAACGAGCTGCGCGAGCTGTTCATGGCCGAGCGCAAGGAGATCGAGCGCATTCTCGCCGAGCTTTCCGCCGAAGCGGCGGGTCACCGTGAGCAGATCAAGCTGGACTACGACGTGCTGCTGGATCTGGAATGCATTTTCGCGCGGGCGCGTCTGTCCTTTGCCATGCGCGCCATCTGCCCGGAGGTGCGGACGGACGGGCAGCTGAACCTCATCCGCGCCCGCCACCCGCTCATCACCGGCAAGACCGTCGTGCCCATCTCCGTGCGCCTCGGCAGCGATTTTGATACGCTCATCATCACCGGCCCCAACACCGGCGGCAAGACCGTCACGCTCAAGACCATCGGCCTTCTCACGCTCATGGCCGAGTGCGGCCTGCATATCCCTGCCGACGACGGCAGCGCGATCAATGTCTATGAGCAGGTTTTCGCCGACATCGGCGACGAGCAGTCCATCGAGCAGTCGCTTTCCACGTTCTCGTCGCATACAAAGAATATTGTAGAGATCCTCAAGGTCTGCGACAAAGACAGCCTCGTCCTGTTTGACGAGCTCTGCGCGGGCACGGACCCCGCCGAGGGCGCGGCGCTGGCCATTTCCATCATTGAGTTCTGCCGCAAGTGCGGCGCAGGCGTCGCCGCGACGACGCACTATGCCGAGCTGAAGCTCTATGCCATGCGCACAAGCGGCGTGATGAACGCGTCGTGCGAGTTTAACGTCGAGACGCTCCAGCCGACCTACCGGCTGCTCATCGGCGTGCCCGGCAAGTCCAACGCGTTCGCCATCTCCAAGCGGCTCGGCATCGACGAGGCCATTCTGGAGCAGGCCCGCAGTCTTGTCAGCCAGAACGACGTGAACTTCGAGGACGTTCTGACGCAGCTTGACCAGCAGCGGCAGGAGATGGAGAAGGCAAAGGAGGAGGCCGAGCGCCTGCGCCGCGAGACGGAAAAGCAGAAGGAAAAATCCGACGAATATTACGCCCAGATCAAGCAGGAAAAGGAAAAGGCCGCCCAGCAGGCGCGCAAGGAGGCGCAGTATATCATCGACGATGCCCGCCGTGCCGCCGACGCGGTCTACGAAGAACTCAAGCAGCTCCGGAAGCAGGCGAAAAACGGCGCGTTCGTCCCCGGCTCCAATGAAAAGCAGGCGCAGATGCGCCGCAGTCTCAACGAGGCCGAAAGCAGAATGCAGCCCCAGCGTGAGGAAAAGCAGCGCCCGGAGCCGACCCGCGCCATCCGCGTGGGCGATACGGTCGAGCTATTGAAGCTCGGCACAAAGGCGAGCGTCCTTGCCATTAACAAGGACGGCAGCTATCAGCTGCGCGCCGGCATCATGCAGATTACGGCGAAGCCGGAGGAGGTATACCTCCTGGAAAACGAGACGCAGAACGCGGCGAAAAAGGTCATCGCGGGCAAGGTGCGTGAGCTCAAGGCCGCGGCGCAGCCGGAACTCGATATCCGCGGCATGGCCGTGGACGAGGCGCTGCCGGTGCTCGATAATTTCCTGGACGCGGCCTATATGGGCAATCTCCCAAACGCACGCATTATCCACGGCAAGGGCACGGGCGTCCTGCGTGCAGCCGTGCAGGAGGAGCTGCGCCGCTGCAAATACGTCAAGTCCTTCCGCCTCGGCGTTTACGGCGAGGGCGAATCCGGCGTCACGATCGTCGAATTCAAGTAAGTCCCATCGATTTTTGTCCGGAAATCGGGGCGCAATGAAATAGTGATTGACATTTCAATGAAATTTGCTAAAATTAGAAGGTCAAAACCAATTGAAATCCCCGACAGGATGTATAAGGAGTGTCGTCTATGTATATGCAGCAATCCATCGTGAAGTGTGAATCCGGCCTCTACAACCGGCAGGCCACCTACTTTATCCAGAAGGCGAACGAGTTCAAGTCCAGCATCTGGGTCGAGGTCGAGGATCGCAAGATCAACGCCAAGAGCCTGCTCGGCGTTCTGTCCATGGGCATCACCAAGGGCACGCGCGTCAGCATCATTGCGGAAGGCCCCGATGAGGAAGAAGCAGTAAAAGCACTGACCGATATGCTCGTAAAAGAGGTCTTCTGAGGCATTTTTTACAAACCAGCAGAATCAGGAGGGGGATGCCCCTCCTGATTCTGCCGCCCGATCTGCACATTTGCTTGCGCTGCGTCCGCAGCGCTTTTTTATTCAGAAGCTATGACGTTTGAAGAACTCAAGGACAAGGCGCTCTCTCTGCCATACGAGCCGGGCGTCTACATCATGCAGGATAAGACCGGCACGGTCATCTATGTCGGCAAGGCCAAAAAGCTCAAGAACCGCGTCAGCCAGTATTTTCAGGATACGGCGGCGCATACGCCGAAGACGCGTAAAATGGTGTCGCAGATCGACCATTTTGATACCATCGTCGCGCGCTCGGAGTTTGAGGCGCTGGTGCTCGAATGCTCGCTTATCAAGCGGCATATGCCGAAGTACAACATCCTTTTAAAGGACGACAAGGGCTACCCCTATCTGCGCGTCGACCTGACGCAGGACTATCCCGTCATGCAGATGGTCAGCAAAACGGCAGGGGACAAGGCCAGCTATTTTGGCCCCTTCGGCGGCCGCTCCGTCACGCAGCACGTGATCGACACGCTCCGCCTGACGCTGAAGCTTCCCGGCTGCTCCAAACAGTTCCCGCGCGACCTCGGCAAGGACCGCCCGTGCCTCAGCTTCCACATGAACAACTGCGACGGCTGGTGTCAGCTCTCGCGCAGCCAGCAGGACTACCATGCCCGCATGGAGCAGGCCGTGCTGATTTTGCAGGGCAATTATAAAAAGGTCGCGGACGAGCTGCGCACGCAGATGGAGGCCGCGGCAGATAAATTACAGTTTGAGCTTGCCGCGTCCCTGCGCGACCGGCTGCGCGCCGTCGAATCCCTCGGCGAAAAGCAGCTTGTGACCGCCGGGACGATGGCCAATACCGACGTGATCGGCTAATT
>HF990633.1:0-2987 GCA_000432135.1 Firmicutes bacterium CAG:124 | reverse complement strand
GAACGAAGCGCGGGCCTGCTTCGCAGTCCTGCATTATGTAAGCGGAAGCCTGCTCGATAAGGAATATGAGATCCTTTCCCCGGCGAATAACCCGCAGGAGGCCGTCTCCGCCCTCGTCAAGCAGTTCTATCTTGCGCGCGGCACAGCGCCAAAGGTCATTCTTACGCCGTTTGAGCTGGAGGACGCGGAGCTGTTTTCCGCCCTTCTGCAGCAGGAGCTGAACAAAAAGGTCCTCATCCGGATGCCGCAGCGCGGCGACAATGTCCGGCTGGTCGAGCTTGCGCATAAAAACGCGCGCGAGGAGGCCGAGCGCATCACCACCAAGGCCGAGCGCCGCACCGGCACGCTCGGTGCGCTGGCCGATATGCTCCATCTGCCGGATATCCCGCACCGGATGGAGTCCTATGATATTTCCAACCTGGCCGGGACGGATATCGTCGCGTCCATGGTCGTTTTTCAGGACGGCAGGCCGCTCAAATCCGCCTATAAGCGCTTCCGCGTCGAGGGCCTGACCGATCAGGACGATTACGCGTCCATGCATCAGGTGCTGCTGCGCAGGCTGACGCATTACGTCCAGCAGGACGCGGGCTTTTCCGAGCGCCCGGACGTGCTGCTGATCGACGGCGGCGTCGAGCATACAAAGGTCGCGGAGGATGTGCTGCAAACGCTGGGGCTGGATATCCCGGCCTACGGCATGGTCAAGGACGACAAGCACCGCACAAGAGCGCTCGTGACCGCCGCGGGCGATGAGATCGCCATCAGCGCCGTCCCGTCCGTTTTCGCCCTCATCGGCACGATCCAGGAGGAGACGCACCGCTTCGCCATCACGTACCAGCGTGCGCTGCGCTCCCGCCGCATGAAAAAATCCGGTCTGGAGGATATCCCCGGCATCGGTGAAAAGCGGCGGCAGGCGCTGTTAAAGAAATTCCGCTCCGTTAAAGCCATTTCGCAGGCGGAGCGCAGCCAGCTTGAGCAGGTGCTCCCCGCGTCTGCCGCGCTGGCTGTCTATCAGCATTTTCACCCGAAGGAAGGAGGGCAAACGCCATGCGCGTCATCACAGGAACCGCCAGAGGCGTCCCGCTGAAGGCCCCCAGGGGCATGGATACCCGCCCGACCATGGATCAGGTCAAGGAGGGCATTTTCTCCGCCATCCAGTTTGAGGTCGAGGGAAGAACGGCGCTCGACCTGTTTGCCGGTTCCGGACAGCTCGGCATCGAGGCGCTCAGCCGCGGCGCGGCGCACTGCACCTTTGTCGACAAGGGCAGAGAGCCGGTCAGCGTTATTCGGGAGAACCTGAAAAAGACAAGGCTGGAAGAACGTGCCGAAGTTGTGCAGGCGGATTACAGTTCCTACCTGAAAACCTGCCGCAGGCAGTTCGATTTGATCCTTTTAGACCCGCCTTACGCGGAAATTTTCCTTGAAACTGCGCTAAAAATCATATCAGAAATTGACATTTTGACGAACAGTGGTATAATAGTCTGTGAAAGACCCTTTGAGAAGTCCCTTCCGGACGACATCCCGGGTCTTGTGCGTTACCGGGATTACCGTTACGGCAAGGCTGCGGTGACGATCTTCCGCAGAGGATAGCCGTTTGGAGGAGCCATGAAGACAGCGATTTATCCCGGCAGCTTCGACCCTGTCACAAACGGACATCTCAACATCATCACCCGTGCGGCGCGCAGCTTTGACCGGCTGATCGTCTGCGTGATGTATAACTGTGAAAAAAGCCCCATGTTCACGCCGGAGGAGCGCGCTGAGCTTATCCGCCGCGTCACGGCGGACATTCCGAACGTCGCGGTCATGCACTCCGACAAGCTGCTGGCCGACTTTGCGCGCGAACAGGGCAGCTCCATTATCATCAAGGGCCTGCGGGCCGTTTCTGATTTCGAGCGCGAGTTCCAGATGGCGCTCATGAATCACAAACTCAACCCCGGACTGGATACCATGTTCCTGACTGCCGAGCACCAGTTCATGTACCTGAGCTCGAGCGCCGTCAAGGAGCTGGCGCGGTATGACGCCGACGTGAGTGATTTTCTCCCGGCTGCGATCATCCCGGACTTTAAAGCCCGCATGATGGAGCAAATCTAAGGAGGTATTTTTATGGCAAGCGGTATTGAAGAAATCCTGACGACATTGTATGAGATGGTACAGGATGCGTGGAGCCTGCCGCTCGGCGCGGACAAGTGCGTGCTCGAACGCGACAAGGTTCTCGATCTTCTCGACGAGATCAGCAATCAGCTTCCCGGTGAACTCAAGCAGGCCAAGACGATCGTGGAATCCCGCAACGACGTCATCACCAACGCCAAGCGCGAGGCCGAAAACATTCTCAAGCAGGCCGAGCAGCGCGCCCGGCAGATGATCTCGCACGAGGAGGTCTATCTGCAGGCCCAGAAGGAGGCTGACGACCTCATGAAGAACGCGCAGGCCAAGATCAAGGAGCTGCGTCAGGTCACGAACGACTATGTCGACGACTCCATGAAGCGCACAGAGGAAGCCATCGCACAGGCCCTGGGCGAGATCCGCGAGTCCCGGAGTAAGTTCCGCGCCCTCGTCAACCCGCAGCAGGCCAAGCCCTCGCCCATCATCGAGGACGTATAACGCATCAGTTTCCCATACCGATACAAGCTGAGAAGAGGAACGAACTTCGCGCAGCGCCGCAGAGAGGAAGCGGCTGGTGTAAGCTTCCGCAAAGCCGAAGTTCCCGTCGCCTCCGAGCCGCCGGGCTGAACGCACAGTAAGCCCCGCCGGGTCCTCCCGTTACAGAGCTGCGAGTGCCCGCGCAAGCGGGAATACAGGTGGTACCACGGAGATCTTCTTCGCCCTGAGTATGAAAACTCAGGGCGTTTTTCTTGCAAACGCAAAGTTCTGGTAGGGGCGGAGCCGCTCCGCCCGGCAGGACGCACCGAATCTTTGGAAATCTTCGGCGAATCCGCAGGTACGTGCGCATTTGGTTGTAGGGGCCGATGCCTACATCGGCCCGCGCAGAA
>HF990632.1 GCA_000432135.1 Firmicutes bacterium CAG:124 | reverse complement strand
TCCTGCGTGCTTACATGGACATGAAGAAGGGACTGGCTTCTCTGCCGCTCTACCGGCTGTATCTGGAGGACTTTCGCGTCTTTGGCGATATGCCGGTCGAGGCGTTTGCGGTCGGAGAAGCACAGGATGCTTTTGCGGAGTTCGTGATGCAGGAAGATCATGATCTGCCCGCATTCATGCAGCAGCAGATCGACGATATTCGTTTGATTCAGGAACGGTATGCGTGGTTCCTCGATGGTGTTTTTGCGGGCGCGGTATTTGAAAAGAAAAAGGGCCAGAAGAAAATTCCTCTGGCACCGATGATCTGTTCGCGCGGATATGGAGCTTTTATCAGCGGTGTCAGTCTCGGCGAAAACCCTGAGACAGACGCGCCGCCGGTGAAGACGCAGTACCGCATCCGCGGCGAGAAGGAAAAAGCCGAGATCGTCGAGAAGATGTACTTTGACCGGCTGCTGGATTTTGTCTATGTGGAGTTCATGAAGGGGCTGCAAAAGGGCTTTGTACCGAAACGCTGCACCAACTGCGGGCGCTGGTTTTTACAGAAACCGGGAGCGACCTATGCCTATTGCACAGAACCTGCACCGGGGCAGGACGGCAAGACCTGCCGTGAGATCGGCGCGAGCAGCAGTTTCCGCAGCAAAGTAGAGAACAACGATGTCTGGAAGGTTCACCAACGGGCTTACAAAAAATATTTCGCCCGCATCAGAAGCGGTCTGATGACCAAGAGCGAGTTCGAGGTGTGGTCCCGGCAGGCAGCAGAACTGCGGGATGCCGCGCTGGAACGATATGCGCGGGCGGAAAACGAGGAGGAACGGCAGCGCATCGCGCAGGAGGTCACTGAGGCGCTCAACACAGAATGATAGAAAAAGCAATTCTAAATAATTTAGAAAAAACAGCAGGGAAACAATATCATGAGCCAGAAATAATTCTAACGTATTGTGCCGCTACATAGTGTATGGAAAAGTGTGCATTCCTGTGTACCCGAATGCTTGAAAGGCATGTAGGAGGCTCTGACAAAATCACCAAAAGTGAGAGAGAATTTCACGCGAACTTGATGCAATATTTTCACTTGCTAATTCGGTAAAGCATCATTATAATCAAAATTAAATTGGCCGTAATTTGCTTAAAAAGTTCCGAAAACCTTGAGAAATTTCAAGAAATGAATATATATATATATATATATATTCAAGAATTACAGGAAATGGCGGAATGGGGCTTGCGGCGGAAAAGCAGGAGGAAAGACAGTGAAAGCACATCTGACAAAGCGACTTGTGTGCCTGATCCTGGCAATTGTTTTGTGCCTGTCTGCGGCGGTTATCCCGGCGCTTGCAGCAAACGACACGAAAAATGTCAAGGTTAAGGTTCAGAAGGTCAGCAACGACACCGTTCCTACGGAGCTGAATCCGGAGCGTCAGGCAGCGGCGGAAGATACCGTCCAGACACAGTCGGCGGAGGGACCGGTTCGTGTGTCCATCGTTGTAAAAGGTGGATCCGTTCTGGATAAATATTCAACGAACGGCCTTACCGCCAACTACGCTGCCGCCAATTACCGGCAGCAGGTGCGCGCTTCGCAGAACGCGGTGGCGCGTGAAATCTCCGCAGACGTACTCGGCGGCAAGAAGCTGGACGTGGTGTGGAATCTGACGCTGGCCGCGAACATCATCTCGGCAAATGTCGAATCTGACCAGATTGACGCAATCCGCGCGCTGCCAGATGTTGAGGCGGTCGTGGTTGAGCAGCGCTACTATCCCGACCGCTCGGCGGAGAAGCTGGCGACGCAGCCCAATATGGCCACGTCCTCCAGTATGATCGGCACGAACGTCGCATATGAAACCGGTTATACCGGCGCGGGCACGCGGATCGCCGTGATCGATACCGGCATCGATACCGATCACCAGTCGTTTGACAACGGCGCATTCGACTATGCGCTACAGCAGGAAGCGAACGGCAATGAGAATTACATCAAGAGCCTCGATCTGCTCGACCAGAGCAAGGTAACGGCGGTTCTCAGCCAGCTGAACATTGCGCAGAACGGCGTGAGCGCCGACGACCTCTACTATGGCAGCAAGCTTCCGTTCGCATATAACTATGTAGATAAGAATACCGACGTGACGCACGACAACGATACGCAGTCGGAACACGGCTCGCACGTTGCCGGTATTGCGGCGGCAAACAAATATGTCCCGCAGACAGACGGCGACGAAACCACCTATGTTTCCGCGCTGGATACCGTCAAGACACAGGGCGTTGCGCCGGAGGCACAGCTGCTGGTTATGAAGGTGTTCGGCTCGAACGGCGGCGCGTTCGATTCGGACTATATGGCGGCCATCGAGGACGCAATTGTTCTGGGTGCCGACAGCATCAACCTCTCGCTCGGCTCCAGCTATCCCGGCCCGTCGAAGTACACGGCCTATATGGACGCGGATACCGATCCGGTTCCGGTCTATCAGGCAATTCTGGACAGCCTTGCGTCCAAGGACGCTGTGGTGTCCATCTCTGCCGGTAACTCCGGCAACTGGGCGGAAAATGCCTATGCCGGCTCCAATGGCTACGATGCCAGCAGCGGCACGGGGCTGCTGTATGACGATGACGTCAGCATGGACGTGGTCGGCGCGCCCGGCTCGTTCACCAATGCATTTACCGTCACGTCGGTTGACAACATCGGCAACACCGGCGAATATCTGGAGGTTGACGGCCAGAAGTTCATCTACATGGAAACGACCGGGGAAAAGGCCGGCCATGGCATGAAGCAGATGAAGTCTATCGCTGGCGAGTATGAGTATATCCTGATCGACGGCGTGGGCAACACGGGAGATTATGACGCCATCGGCGGCAAAGACCTGCTGGAGGGTAAGATTGTGTTCTGCTCTCGCGGTGAGCTCGACTTCTCCATGAAAGCAAGCAACGCCGCGCAGTATGGCGTTGCCGCAACGATTGTTTACAATAATGTCCCCGGTACGATCAGCATGGATCTGAGCAGTTACTGGAACGAAGCACCGTGCGTTCTGGTGACGCAGGACACAGCAAGAGTGTTCCGCGACAAGGCAGAGCCGGTCTATGACAAAAACGATTCCAGCAAGGTGCTCTACTATAAGGGTAGGATGAAAGTCAGCGCAGATGCAGCTGTCATTCCGGACTCCGCCGAGTACATGACCATGAGCAGCTTCGCCAGCTGGGGTGTTCCCGGCAGCCTGGAGCTGAAGCCCGAAATCACCGCCCCTGGCGGCAACATCTATTCGGTCAACGGTCTGGAGCAGGGCGGTAAGGGCTATGAGAATATGTCCGGTACGTCCATGGCTGCGCCGCAGATTGCCGGTATGTCAGCGCTGTTTGCGCAGCATTATCAGGCGGCCGGTCTGTCCAAGACGAACCGCTCGGTGCGCCATCTGGCGCAGAGCCTGCTGATGTCCACAGCTACTCCGGCGCGAGAGGACGCGACGCATTACTGGTCGGTTCTGAAGCAGGGTGCGGGCGTTGCGAACATCGGCGCGGCCATCACGGCAGATTCCTATGTCTGGATGGCCGATTCTGCGAACAAGGGCGCTTCCGACGGCAAGGTCAAGGTTGAGCTTGGCGAGGACGCGGCAAAGAACGGTACATACAGCTTCTCGTTTGATCTGTATGATCTGTCCGGCACGGAGCAGACTTATGACCTGTCGGCAAGCTTCTTTACACAGGCAATGACCACCATCGGCGGTGATCGTTATCTTGATGAGGCAACCGCACCGCTGGTGGCAAATGTTACCTATGGCAGTGCGGCAAGCGGCAGCAGCGTTACTGTTCCCGCAAACGGTCACGCGACCGTCACGGTAAACATTGCACTGACGGCGGAGCAAAAAGCGGCGCTTGACCGCGACTATTCGGTTGGTGCATATCTTGAGGGCTATGTGTTCGCGCAGGAGCGCACAAGCGCCGAGGGCGTGAGCGGCACGTGCCACTCCATCCCGGTGCTGGGCTTCTACGGCTCATGGACGGCTTCGAGTATGTTTGAGGTTGGCGACTACTATCACTACCAAAGTGGCGAAGAGACCCGGATGCCGTATCTGGGCAACGCCTATACCGATAACAATGTGCTGTACGTCAAGTACGCATCCGACAACAGCCCCTATAGCCGCGGCAGCGTGCTTGGCGGCAACCCTGTTGTCAACGACAGCAAATATCTGCCCGAGCGCAACGCCATCAACAGCGAGAACGGCGACAGCATTTATTATTGGAAATTCTGCGCCATCCGCAACGTGGCAGACAGCCGTTTGCAGATCATCAACAAGACGACGAATACCGTCCTTGCAGAGCAGACGCTCGGCCACTTCCTTGGCGCGTTCTATTCGCAGTATTTTAACCCCAGTGAGTACGTCAATCTGCCGCTGGACTGGAAGCCCGCTGGCATGAAAGAGGGCGAACAGCTGGAGTTGAACCTGACGCTGGCACCGGAGTACTATGTGCAGGACGACGGCAGCGTGAACTGGGCTTCGCTCGGCAGCGGCGCAACGCAGACGTTTACGGCCGTGATCGACAACACCGCGCCGGTTGTGAACAATGTTACAGTTGCTGACAACGAAATGACCGTCAATATTTTTGACAACCAGTATGTGGCGGCTGTTCGTCTGTATGACCGCAGCGGTACGGTGAAACTGGCAGAGGCCGGCGCAAATCAGACGACTGCGGCCAATACGGCAAATGACTTTACGCTGAATCTGTCCAGTGCCAACGGCAACATTTTCTACGTCAAGGCATATGACTACGCGATGAACGAATCCACCTATCGTGTGGAAATGGAAATCGGCGAACAGCCTGGCGAACCGGCAATGTTCCTCTTTGATGCCTACTATACCGGCAACAAGATCTGGAACACCATGAGCGGCAGCGATACAACCTATGTCAAGACGCCGTATGCCGCAAGCGCGGATGATTTCTATGCGGCGGCCTATGTGGACGGCAAAATTGTTGCCTCCACCAGCACGGGCGATTTGTATGTGCTGGACGCCAATGACCCCGAGAACGCAAGCTATGTCCGCACGCTGGATACGCTGCTGCTTGACATGGCCTATGACAAGACAAGCGACACGCTCTATGGCGTGGATGCTGGCAGCAAGGTCTACACCATCGACCGCTACAGCGGTGAGCTGACGCTTGTCGGCACGCTTCCGGTCAAGGCCAGAACGCTTGCCTGCGATGACAGCGGCAATTTCTACTATGCATTTGCCGAGACAGATTACAGCTACTATAAGATTTACCGCCTGCCGATTACGGCAGTAACCTCCGATGCAGCCGCAGATCCGGAAGCAATTGTGACGGTCGGCCAGCGCTATACAACGCCGGAGGAGGACGACTTCAGCGCCGTCGGTTCGCTGGAGTGGGAATCGAAAGAGAATGTTCTGTTCTTTGCCGTCAGCTCCGCGCTGCACAAGATCGACCTGACCGCAAAGACAAGCGCAGAATGCACGGAAAGCGGCTGGGGCGATTACTTCCCGGCAGAGTTCCACGCGCTCTGCATCCCGCGCGAGGGCGGCAGCTGGAGCGCTTCGGAAAGCGCCGCCGCAGTTGCGCTCTCGGATCACAGCGTTTCCCTGCTCCTTGGCAAGACGCAGACGCTGAAAGCATCGGTTCTGCCGTGGAATCTTGCAAACCGTGAGGTTGTGTGGAGCAGCTCCAACAGCAGCGTTGCAGCCGTCAGCGCCAACGGCGTGGTTACGGCCAAAAATGCCGGTACCTGCACCATCCGAGCAGCCTCCGCGCAGAACCGCTCGGTCTATGATGAGTGCACGGTCTCGGTGGAGCAGCTGAACGTAACGCTCACCGGTATGCTCCAGGACGCAAACGGCAAGGCAGAGCTGTTCAGCTGGGATCTGAAAAACAGCAGCAGCTGGAAGACCGGTATTGAGATCGACACCAGCATGGCGGCCATGGCCTATGACCCCGTGGATCAGGTCTACTACGTCATCGACGCGACCGACCGCACCATGGTCAAGGACGAGTCGCAGACGTGGAAGCTCCACAAGGTCGACCCGGCGGCAGGCAAGAGCCTTGCGGTTGCAGACAACGGCATCGGCGTTCCGATGATCGACATGGCGTACAGCACCAAATTTTCCGCGGCAGGCGCTGCCCGTCTGGTCGGTATCTACCGCATGGGCTACGTCTTTAAGCCGTTTGACCCGATGGACACCAGCAATGTGACGCTTCGTGACGCGATTCAGCTTCCGGTCTCCAACCATCATGCACAGAACCTGATCGGTATCGCATCGCTGGGCGTGGAAACGCACAGCAGCGACGCGTGGTACGACGGTGCAACGGATTGGTACGGCGACCCGGAGAACACGACCTGGAGCGGCGAATATGAGGCGGAGCACTTCGCGATCCTGGACGATGCGGGTTATCTGTGGGATCTGTGGATCAGCGTGCATGACGACGGCTACGGCTTTGATTATACCACCACAAAGACGCCGCTGTCGGCACTGGAAGCGCCTCCTTATGACTCGACCAGCAACTACGTCTACTGCTCCATGACCGCGTACAGCGACGGCAGCCTGTACCTGTCCCGCTTCAACGGCGACACGAACGAGATCTACCGCCTGCGCAAGGACGCGGACGGCAGCTATGAGGCCGTCCTGATCGACGACTTCGGCAGCGGCGTCTGGCCGGCACTGCTCGGCGGCGTGGAGACCAGCAAGGACGATCCGGTTCCCGTGACGGTCGACAAGAGCGCGCTGCAGAAGCTGTACGACGACAATCAGAACCGCAGAAAAGACGACTATGTAAGCGGCTGGGACGCATTCGAGACGGCAATGCGTGAGGCGGAGGCTGTTCTTGCCGACGAAAACGCCACGCAGGAAGCGGTAGACGCAGCGAAGGTAAAGCTGGAAGCAGCCATTGCCGGGCTTAAGAAGAAGCCCGAGACGCCGATCATCCCGCCGTATTATCCCATCCTCGGCAATACCGGCTCGTCCCGTGCGAACAGCAAGCTGCCGTTTACCGACGTGTCGAAGAGCGACTGGTTCTATGATGCCGTCAAGGGCGCATGGCAGAATTACCTGATCGACGGCGTGACCGCTACGACCTACAAACCGCACGGCACACTGACCGTGGCTGAGGCGATCAAGCTGGCCTCCGCGCTGCATCAGATGCAGAATACTGGCAAGGTGACGCTGATGAACGGCAAGACCAACTGGTATAACAGCTATGTCGAATACGGCATTGCGAACGGCATTCTGGACAAGAGCTATGCCAACTACACCA
This sequence comes from Firmicutes bacterium CAG:124, assembly GCA_000432135.1. Lineage (GTDB taxonomy): Bacteria > Bacillota > Clostridia > Oscillospirales > Oscillospiraceae > CAG-170. The sequence goes on along the minus strand of HF990632.1, from coordinate 1,746 downwards.
GAGCGCAGATGAACGCCCCGGCGACCCGCCGTGAGTTTGTGTCCATCTTCTATCCGGCGATGGACGGCTACAAGGCGCTCAACAACATTGCCGACAACGCGATCCCGGACGTGAAGCTGGGCGACAAGTGTGCGGATGAAATTTACGCATTCTATCGTGCGGGCATCCTGACCGGCTCTGACAAGCAGGGTACCTTCAACCCCGACAGCACCATTGTCCGCAGCGAGGTCGCAGCCATCCTCCTCCGGATGTACGATGCGTCCACGCGTGTACAATTCACTCTGAAATAATTTCCAGTCAAGCAACGAGCGGATTTGGACTTGTTCCGAATCCGCTCGCTTTTTGTATAAAGAAAACCACCGGCAATGCCGGTGGTTCCAAAAAGCTTTACAGTCCGACGTGTATTCCCGTTGCAGCATGGTTTCCTTGTCGCATTTTGCAGCAATATTATAATACCGTTCTCGCGCTGCCACGGACCACTTGACCGCTTGCGTCTCACATGGGATTGCACTCTCCAAAGTAATGTGAGGATATTTCGCTTTCAGATTAAGGACGATTTCTGCGGCGTATAAATCAACTCCAAGAGCCACGCCGCTAACAGAAGACTTGCTTCATCAGAGAGTTATATCAAATCATAAAAATCTTTCACCAAGGTGACATCACCTTTAGGTTCCATTGCGCAAGCGTGCAGGTTCAAGTCCTGTCGGGCGCACCACTCAGAAATGACCTTTGGATGTCAGGCAGCCGCGCAGAGCGCGCCCGCCTCGACAACAAAGGTCTTTCTTCGTTCAAAATCGTGGCCGCTGACGCTGGGCCACGATTTTGTTTTTGAGGCGATTGATTTACGGTGTTCAAGTACCGATTTCGTGAGCAGATGAGCCTCCGTCGCCATTCAGCTTTTCCATCACCAGCGCATCAACCTCCTGCTCCAATCTCAAAATTTCTTTCTGCAAAGTCAAGCAGTGGGCGTCGAGGACCGGCTTCCTCAACGCCCACTGTTTTTGCAACTGTGTGACCTTTTCAGTTCGGCTGCATATTGCGCCCGCAGCTTTTCTGTATCATCCCGGATGGCTTTATCCAGAACTTCTTCGTGGATGCGGTGAGAGGTGCAATAACCTTTCCCGTTCCGTTGGTAGCCCCGGCAGACGTATTCTACGCGGCGGCTGCCGTTCCAGCAGCGGATCATGGGACTGAACACGTTCCCGCATTCCTGACAGGCCAGCAGCCCGGCATAACCGTTTACCCCGCAAGCCCGTCGCCGTAGAGCAGCCGCGCCAGCCGATCCCAGTCAAAATCCAGCGCACCGTATCGCTCCGTGAGCGTCCCATTTTCATAGACATCCAAGTGTGTGCGGAACGGCGCTTTGATCTGAATGTCCAGGCTGAGTTTTCCATCCGTTTCCTGCACATAAATCTTTTCGACCAGCATCCGCAGGTGCGCTTCCGTCATGGCGCCCTCAGCGAGAATGTCGTCGATCATGCCGATATCCCGTTTGAGCTTCGTTTGCCGATCCCGCAGGACAGCGGAGATGTTTTGCAGTTCTTCGATCTGCTTTTTTGCCGCAGCGATTTCTTCTTCGCGCTTTTGGATCATGCGGTCGTAGCGTTCAGCGTTCGCCCGATCCCGTATCCGCTCCATTAAAATTGCCTCCGTTTCATCCTCCAGACAGCAGATTTTCTTTTCCAGCTTGATGATCTGCGCACCGGTCAGCGCTGCCTTTGGTGTCCACTGTGCGATCAGCTGCTC